>JBGSMY010000051.1:0-16725 GCA_041739975.1 Pirellulaceae bacterium | reverse complement strand
GTGGCACAAATGTCTACTATTGCCTCACTAGAGTATCACGCGTGTACCCGATACACACCGTCGCCGCCGCGGATTTTGCGGTAGGTAACTTTGCGGTATAGCCAAATCGAAGGCCGCAAAAATCCGCTCTGGCTTGCCGTTAAACGTTGCGCTTGAACCATCGTGAATTGTGACGAATATCGTTGCGCTTGACCCATCGTGGTAAGAATTGTGACGAACATCGTGGCACAATTGACTTTGTTACCTCACTAGAGTTTCACGGGTGTACCCGATACACACCGTCGCCGCCGCGGATTTTGCGGTAGGTAACTTTGCGGTATAGCCAAATCGACGACCGCAAAATCCGCTCTGGCTTGCCGTTAAACGTTGCGCTTGAACCATCGTGAATTGAGACGAATATCGTGGCGCGATTGCCTAGAGTATCGCGCGGGTACCCGATACACACCGTCGCCGCCGCGGATTTTGCGGTAGATGATCTTGCGGTATAGCCAAATCGAAGACCGCAAAAATCCGCTCTGGCTTGCCGTTAAACGTTGCGCTTGAACCATCGCGAATTGTGACGAATATCGTTGCGCTTGAACCATCGTGGAATAGTTGTGACGAACATCGTGACGCGATTGCCTAGAGTATCAAGCGTGTACCCGATACACACCGTCGCCGCCGCGGATTTTGCGGATGGTAATCTTGCGGTATAGCCAAATCGAAAGCCGCAAAAATCCGCTCTGGCTTGCCGTTAAACGTTGCGCTTGAACCATCGTGGCACAAATGTCTACTATTGCCTCACCAGAGTATCACGCGGGTACTCGATAAATGACCTTGCAGCTTTTGCGGAACTACCAAAAAAATCAGCTGACCAAATGATCAGCTGATGTGTACTTAAGTGGGTGGCTTGGATTATGCGATTTCATCGAGCAAACGATCGATGGCTTGGCTGATTTTGGCAGGGCTGTCGTAGATGCCACTGGCGATTTGAGCGCGGATTGCGGCTACACGGTCGGCACGAATCTCTTGACCTAACGATTGTATTTGTTGCGCCGCAGCTGAAAATTCAGCGCGATCGGCAAGAATCGGTACCGAAGGATTAGCCGATTGTGCGGCTGAGCTCTGTAAGTCAACGTTCGCGAGACGGGCAACGAGATTTGTCGGTCGAATTTGCATACGATTTCCCCAATTAAGATGACCTAAAATGCCGCGACGCCTCGATCATGAAGTCGGTCGTCTAACACCTTAAGTACGATACGCTCTGGTTGCCGTTAGGGCTCCATTCCCTGGGGCTTAACGGGCGCTGCGATTCCATGTCGCGAGTATCATCATCCGTAACTGAGTTCTGACTCTTGCCTTGCGCTGCCAAAGTCTGACAAACATTGTTATCGGGTGAGTGCTAGCAAAAACTGGGACGCAGTCGGTTAAGGTCCTAAGTTTATAATACGGTAAAGACTGCCGTTGGTGCGGGAAAAAATCTCTTGGTAACGCACAACGATTGTACCGCACTCGGTTTGTGGCGAATTGGTACGGCCTTGGCCCAACTGGATTGGCGGCGGTTGGCACTTAGGCAACACGCCATAAATAACAAGTTTCTTCAACAAATTGCCCCAGTTTCAACGTCTAGGGTTCAATCTCTCAGCATAGTTGGGTAAAACATCACGGTGCGTTTGACCGGCTGCCGGCCATTTGGCCTGCCAATCCGGTAATCGATTTTATTTTGTTTTCCGATTTAGCTATCAGTCATTAGCTGGCAACAGGGGATAGAAACGATATGTCCGTACCGTTATGTCGTTGGGGAATATTGGGCACCGCTACTATTGGGCGCAAGAACTGGCAAGCGATCCGCAATTCGGGCAACGGAGCGGTGATGGCGGTGGCCAGTCGTGATCGCGACCGCGCCCAGCAGTTTATCGATGATTGTCAGTCACGGTTCCCCGTCTCCCACCAGCCAATAGCGATGGGTGATTACGACGAGTTGGTTTCCAACCCCAACATCGACGCGGTCTATATTCCATTGCCCACCGGACTGCGCAAGGAATGGGTGATCAAAGCGGCTGAACGGGGCAAACATGTTTTATGCGAAAAACCCTGCGCTGTTTCATCAAAAGATTTAGAGCAGATGCTGGATGCTTGTGAAACCAACGGTGTGCAGTTCATGGATGGAATCATGTATATGCACAGTGCTCGGTTGGCGGCAATGCGATCTCACGTGGATGACAAGAACAAGTTGGGTGAATTGCGAAGGATTGCCACGCAATTTAGTTTCTGTGCGCCACCAGAATTTTTTGAGAGCAATATTCGTATTGATTCCAAGTTAGAGCCTTATGGCTGCTTAGGTGATCTCGGCTGGTACACAACGCGATTCATCTTGTGGACGATGCATTATGATTTGCCACAACGCGTGGTCGCTCGGATGTTGAGGCGCACTCCGACGGGAGATGTGCCGTTGGAGTTTTCTGCGGAATTGTTTTTCGATGGCGGTGTGACGGCTTCGATGTATAACAGTTTTGTCACTGGGCATCAGCAATGGGCGCACATTAGCGGGACGAAGGGTTCTTTGCACGTTCCAGACTACGTCCTTCCGTATTGCGGTAATCGATTGGAATTCACTGTGAACCGGGCCGACTTCAATCCCACTGGTTGGGATTTTAATATGGAACGTTACGTTGAGAGTCATGAAGTGGCTGAGTTCGGCAATGGCACAGCCAATTGTCCCGAGGCAAATTTGTTTCGGCATTTTGCGGATCTCGTTGTCAGCAATCGCTGGGAAGGCGAATGGCATGACTACGCCAGAAAAACACAATTAGTGTTGGACGCCTGTTATCAGTCGGCTAAACAAGACGGCGCGGTCATTGAGATTCCACAAGCCAAGATGTTGGCTGTGTAGCGATGACTTTTAGGAAGCTTGGTTGACACCAACGTCGTGTCGGCGGTTCGTCGCCGTCGCCGCCAGACTATCCGCCCCGCCGGCGCACCGGCAGGGGTGTTGTGCAGAATAGACACCGTCAGGTCCGGCGAGTTATCACGCTTGTGGGTGGCGACATGATCGGTTTGGGGTTACCAAACCGCATATTCGTTTGATTACTTTCGCGACGTTTTAGTCTGTTGCATGGTTTGCGGTACGAGCATCGGCGCTGGTTTGACGTCGAAAGAAATTTTTTCCCGTTTCAAGCCTGGCAGAACTTTTGGCACAACAGCCATCGGTTGGCCTGGAAGTTGTTCCGTTTCGGCAGAAAACTGTTGCAAGACTTTTTGTAATTCAGGATTTTCGATTTCTAGCCCACTGGCATCGGTCTTTTTCCACCAGTCAAAGGCGCCAACACACGCGATACTTTCGTTGCGATCGTGGTATTCATAGGCTTCGACGCCCAGCTTGCGAAGTTCCGCGACCACGCGATTGGCGCGATAGGCGGCCATTTCGAGTTTGGAATTTTCATTGGAGCGAGGGCGTCCCAAGCGACGTGTTTGTTCCTGTTCGTTTGCCGCAATTTGATTGAGATCAAACGTGGCATCGCCGCGAAACGTCGCGACCTTGACCGTGTAGATCCCAGGGCAATCCAGCAAGCTGTATTCGACTTGTCGGTTGACTTTGATTAAAAACGCGTCGACCTTTGGCGCTGCAAAATATTCTTCGGGAATCGCGGGGTTAGGCATCAAAAACGCAGCTCGCATTGGACCTTTTTGTTTGAGTTCCGCATTGCCGCTGACCGCCTTTTGAATTTCTCGCCAAGTTCTCATGCGTTGACTCGTGGATTCGATCGCCTCGCCTTGTGTGCCTGTCAGCGTTTTAGGGCTGAGATGCTTGATTTGTTCCAATGCTCGTTGAGCGCTTGCATGATCAATGGAAGGGAAATCGCCAACGAGTACAGCGATTTCTTCAAATTGCGAATTATGTAGTGCACGAAAATTGGCGTACTTGGTCCCGAGAAATTGACCGTTTTCGTCCAGTTCGGGCTCGCTGGAATATTTCACGCCTGGGACCGAGCGGGTGTAATCGAATTGTTGACGATAAATGTATGGTTTTAGTTTGTGATCGCGCGACAGTTCTTGGCACAGCTGTTGGGCTTGCATTTCGCCCTCTTCACCCACAAACGAGGCGCACATGATCAGCCACGGGCCGGCGGATTGAGTAAGCGTAAAATCGGTCTCTGTATTGGCTTTTCGATTGCCAAAGATGCCGAAGGGTTTCGTCGGTTGAGCCATCGCCGTGCAGGTGGTTAAGCCGACTAAAAGCAAACAAATCAGCCCTGCGACGCGGCCACCATTCCATTTTGATTTCATCGCATTATTCCCTTTTACTATTCGCGTTTTGAGCGCCAAATTGGTCGAGCTCTTCTTGTTCGCTAGGTGTGTCCAGACGGCGATCGCCTAAGTCGATTTGGCCCCAGTGCGGCGGACAGTATCAAATAACTTGAACCAAAACCAGGGCAAATTAAAGAAAATCTGGATGATTGTTGATTGAAAGCGAAGCAACGCTGGGACGATCGGGATTAGTGCGCAGTCCGTGAATACTCCTGGCTCGACCAGGGGATCATTCTGATTTTCATTACACGTACTCGACAATCAGTCCTTTGCTTGGACAAATTTATCGTTGCAACTGGCTGATCATATATTCGCGGGCAGCCAAGATGGCTGCTTTGAGTTTCTCCGGTTGTTTGCCGCCGGCTTGAGCAAAGTCAGGTTTGCCGCCACCGCCACCGCCCACCTGGGGAGCGATCTCTTTAATCCATTGGCCTGCATTCAGGCCCTTTTGAATCAACTCGGCACTAAGTCCGGCCAATAGCTGAACTTTATCGACGTCCGTGGCCAAACCCAAAAAGATTGCGACCGGCTTGCACTTACTGCGAACTTCATCAATCAACCCGCGCAAAGCGGCCGGATTACCATGGGGCAATTGTTGGACAATAACTTGGACGCCGCTGATCGTTTCCGCGGTCGCAATGAGTTCGTCTGCCGAAATCATTTGCTGTTGTTGCTGTTGCGAAGCCTCACTAAGCAGAGTCTCTCGTTCTTGTAGCAACAGCTGAACCCGACTGGCAACGTCGAGGAAAGGAACGTTAAGTGCCCGCGCTAGTTCGCGCAGTTGATTGCGAATCGTGAAATAGTCAGCGTCGGCGGTAGCCGCCGTGCGGACAGCGCTTGTTTTGGTACTTGTCTCGGCTGTTGTCCAAGATTTCCCCGCAGCGATGGCCTTGCGAATTTCTTTGACCTCACGCGCCAGATCTTTAATGGCCTCGAGAAAACCCTTGACGTGCGGGGGAGCCAAGCTTTGAATATTGGCGATTTCGGTGCGAACCCGTTTTTGGTTTTCGAGTGCCTTGGCGCCTGTCAATGCTTCGATCCGACGAGTGCCCGAAGAAACGCCTTCTTCGGAGACGATTTCAAAGGCTTGGACTTCAGCCGTGTTATCGAGGTGCGTACCACCGCAAAGTTCTTTGCTGAACTCGCCCATTGAGATCATTCGCACTGGGTCGGGGTATTTTTCACCGAACAGCATCATGGCACCGCGAGCACGGGCTTCGCTCAGTGGCAGAATTTCTGCTGTGATTGGTGCCGCCGACTCAACCTGAACGTTCGACAATTTCTCGATATCGTGGAGTTTTTCCGATGAGACCGGTTCTAGATTAGAAAAGTCAAACCGCATCCAATCGTCGGCCACTTTGGATCCGCGTTGTTGGGCATGGCTGCCGAGATGATATTGCAGAGCATGGTGTAAAATATGCGTCGCCGAATGAGCGCGGCGAATGGCTTGACGTCGATCGACATTTACCGAAGCCGTGACTTTTTCGCCGCTTTTGATATGTCCGACCTGCATCGCACCCCAGTGCAAAATGACATCGCCATTCTTTTGAGTATTAGTTACTTCGAAAGTACCTGTCGACCCCGTGATTATTCCCGTATCACCCACTTGGCCGCCCGATTCGGCATAAAAGGGGGATTGATCGAGCACGACGACTTGAACAGCGGTTGAGGTTTCCGAGTGAGGAACCGTTAACTGTTGGACTTCGGTATCACCATCCACTAGGCCCTCAATCGTGGCGGCCGCAGACAGTGATGTATAGCCCAAAAATGCAGTAAGTTTTACACGGCGTTTAATGGGGTCAATAGGACCGGAGTCGCCCATCACGGTATCGGCAATTTTTCCAGACATTTCGCTGTGCTTTTCCATGGAGGTGCGATAGCCGGGCCAATCGAAGTCGCATCCGCGATCGCGAGCGATGGCTTCAAACAATTCCGGCGGAAAGCCATAAGTTTGATACATCTCGGCGGCTTCTTGACCGGGTATGGTGTTGGCATTCCGCGACCGCAGCTGCTCAAACGTTTTTTCGATACGTGCTAGTCCCGCATCGAGGCGTTCGAAAAAAGATTGTTCTTCTCGCTGAATGACTTGAGCCACGCGGACGGCCGTTTGGTCTAAGTCTGGGTAGGGATGTTTCATGGCCGCGACGACCGCTGGCACGAGTTGGTGCAAAAATGGGCCAGTCATGCCCATTTGCTGGCCGTCAAGCACAGCCCGACGGAGCAGGCGACGCACGACGTATTCTTCTTTGGCGGCACCTGGATAAACATTCTCATGGATTGCAAACGTACAGGCGCGTACGTGGTCGGTAATCCGACGCAGGCGACGACCGTTGTCCGAGTTGAGTTCGTAGTGAACGCCGCAGACATCGGCCGCCGCGTTGACAATAGGCCTAAGGATGTCGATATGAAAATTAGTTTCTACGCCTTGTAACTGTGCAGCCGTTCGCTCAAGTCCCATGCCGGTATCGATATTATTGCTGGGAAGCGGGTGCAAATTACTTGGTGGGTTGCCCATGCGATTGAACTGGGTGAACACCAAGTTCCAAATTTCAACTTCTTTGCCACCTCCGGGTGGATGGTAGAAAATTTCACTACAGGGACCGCATACTCCATCGGGACCTTGTGAAGGGGCTCCCGCGGGCCAGAAGTTATCGTTTTCGTCCATCCGATGAATGCGATCGAGCGGCAAGCCGATATTCTTGTGCCAAATATCGGACGCTTCATCGTCATCTAAGAACACTGTTACCGTCAGTCGATCGGGGTCGATTGCCAACCATTTGTTGCTGGTTAAAAATTCCCAAGCCCATTCAATTGCTTCGCGTTTGAAATAATCGCCAAAGCTAAAGTTTCCTAACATTTCAAAAAATGTATGGTGGTAAGGTGTTCGCCCTACGTTATCAATGTCGCCAGTTCTTAAACATTTTTGACAACTGGCGGCTCGCGTAAACTCCAGCTTGACCTTGCCTAAAAAATGATCCTTGAACTGGTTCATTCCGGCAGGAGTGAACAATACGCTGTTGTCCCAAGTCGGCACCAACACGTCGCTGGGGCAGACTTTGTGACCCTTGCCTTTGTAAAATGACAAGTACATTTCGCGCAGTTCATCAGCTTTCATACGGTTCCGTTTCCGTTTGTTAATTAACCAAAGGATATCAGACGACTCAATATATCGTCAAAAGTCCGATTCGAATAGAATTCAGCCGTTTTGCCTGGGAATTCGATGCATTAAGCATTAGCTGGCAGGGAATGATGGCAATCATCCCGGTTCAATGGCGACATTCAATACGGTCAAGCGACGACTAGGCCGACAAAGCACACAGGGGCCCTGTTTACAATTTTCTGGTGAAAAAAGAGTTAATGAGTTATTGTGGGTCGGGTGAAAACAGCACTACGTTCTTCTGCAAATAATCGAGTAATTGCCGCCCCAATACTCGCCGCGGTCCGAGAATCAGCACGTGAGCCGTCGCCTGTTCGCGCGGCGGAGTGATGCGGTCGATAAGTGTGATTGTGACTCGGTATTGATCGTCGCTCGGTAGCGATTCGTTGTTGCCATCGGCTGAACGTTCGGATGTCGTCCGCTCTAGTGAAACTTCCCGAACGGTACCCGGCAAGTAATTAGGGCCGTGCTGGGGTATCAACACCAAGACCCGGAAGCCCACACCGACGCGATCGAGAGCATCACTAGGAATCGGCAATTCAATTTCGACCGGTGCGTCCGTTTCGATAAGAGCCAAGATGTCGCCGCGGTCGGCTGCGGCCCCAATGTTGTCCGTTCGCAACCAACCGTTCCAGGTGGGGGCATGTTTAGAATCGAAATCGTTGAGGGTTTGTTGTTCGGCTACGGAACGCAAGATTCCAGTTGCCGGCGCCGTTAATGTCAATGCGGTCTGCCTCATTCGGTAAGTTGACAACAGTTGTTGCTGAGATGCGATTAACCGCTGGGTAATTTGTAAGTCTCGAGCATTGTCGACTCCTTGTTGCCGCTGGATCTCCAGGGATCGCAGTTTATCTGCCAGAGCCTTACTGGTAGATTCGGCTCGCATTAATTCATGTTCCAGTTGCGGATTGCGAATTTCCCCCAACGCTTGTCCAGCATTCACGACTTGATTGGCATTCATATGCCAATGGATGATTCCGGCCTCGGAGGCAAAAACGAACCGGGCAGCGGCCGATCGAGTTTTCCCCGTTCCTACGACACGAGTTGGCAATGGCAAGGCCAGAATAGTGGTAAGTAACAAGGCGATCCCCAGCATGACGATGGTAAATCGAAACCAATGGTTATTGGTTTTCTCGCGAGCGGCGCGCAGGGCCTGATAGGTGAATTGTGCTCCCAAGCCAACCAAAATCGAAGCAGCAAAAAGGCTCATGATCAACCATCCCGTGTGAGGCAATTTCCATCCTTGAAAAACGGTGACGATGAGCGTAAAGATCGAAAGCAACATGATCCAACGATAGATCTGCGAACCGATGGCGTACGCTACCCAGGGCCAATGCCGCCAAGTTGTGAGGACATCGCGCTGGCCCCAAATCCAGCGTTCGATCCACTGCCGCCTAATTTCTGCTGCGCGATCGGCAAGATTGGGCACGCCGAGCATATCGGAGAGGACAAAATATCCATCGTATTTTAACAGCGGATTGCCATTTACAAAAAGCGTATTAACGGAGGTAATCAAGAATAATTGAAAGCAAAAGAATTGAAACTCGCCGGGCCGGCTGTACAGCCATAACGGTAAACAAATACTGGCAATTAACATTTCGACTAAAATCCCGGCACCCGAAACGAGTATTCGGCGACGTGTTTTGGGCTCCATCCAAATGTCAGATACGTTGCAGTAAAGGCATGGCATAAATACTAAGAGCAGGATACCCATCTCATGGCATTCGCGACCTTGAGCGCGACAGCTGAGCGCGTGCCCCAGTTCGTGAAGCACTTTTACAATCACAAAAGCCACGGCTAACGGCAATATTTGTGAAGGTGTGAATAGCCTTTGCCACAGAGCCTGATTTTCGATGAGTCGGTCTAGGTTGAGTACAAAGAACAGCAGTGACCAAGCAAACCACAGCAAGATTGCCGTCAACGTCAACGGATGAAACAAAACCCATCCCAACGGCAGTAGGCCGTCCAGCAGGCCACGGGGATGGATACCACGAAAACGAATCGAAATCAGTCGACTACCCCAAGTCCACCAAGGGCGATGTTGTTGGGCTTGAAGTTGACGACTAAAAATGTGTCCTGCACCCAGTTCATTACTCGACAACAAATTGTCGCTAACCAACCGCTGTAAAAAACGCTGAAGTTCTCGCAACGTTAACTGGGCGTTTGCGCCGGCATCTATCGCCAATTGATGCAATTCGGTGGCCGACCGCGGCACCTTTAACCAACTGATTAACTGTGCCTCAAAACCTGCAAACGAAAAATATTCCAGCCGCAATGGATCCTTGATCACCGTTTGTAGGCGTCCGGAGACTTTGTATTGAGAATACTGTAAATCGTTGCGGAGTTGATATACCACAATCACTCCAAATGAATCTCTACGCGACCGCGTAGACCAGGTTGCAAACGACCATCGCGGTTCTCAATCTCAATCCAGATTTTGACCAGATGATTGACAGGATTCACTTCTGGGCTGACAAATGATACTCGCCCGTTGAAAATTTGCTCGGGAGCAGAGCCATCGGCCGGTAAATGGAAATCGACTCGTTTGCCCAGCAGTTGGTTGCGGGCCAAATGTTGTGGTACCAACTCTTCGATTCGCAGACGGTTGAGTCCGATAATTCGGAAAACCGGTTCGGCGCGTTCCAGCCATTCTCCATCTTTTTTTCTAATTTCCACAACCATCCCATCTAATGGAGCTTTGATTTCATGACGGTGAAGTTCAAGTTCGCGAACTTGTTGGTTGATTAAGGCCATCTGAGATTGAAGGCCCAAAAGTCCATTTTGAAAGACGGCTTTTTCTTGTTCGGCGTCGTTTTTTTCGATCGTCAATCGCAATCGATCCAATTCGGTATCAGAGACCACACCCGGAAACCGCCGATTTGATTCGACGGCTCGCTGAAACTCGGCGTCGGCGACTTGTTTGGATTTCTGCGCATACCGCAATTCAATATCAGAATCCATTTTCGTCTTGGCCATTTCGTATTCGACTTGAGATTGTTTCAACGCTAATTCGACCTCGGCCGAATCAAGTCGAGCCAATCGTTGACCAGCCGAAACGTTACTGCCCTCCTGAACATCGAGACTGAGAATCAGGCCTGCGATCTGTGCCGGGACTTCGCGGGTTTCATGGATTTGAACAAGTGAGTTTTCGATAATATGCCGATTGGGGGGCGAAGTCGTCAACGCTATCGATCCGGATGACGGAACATTGGCGTTTTGGGCGACCAAGTGACCGGTGCCAGCACCAATCAAAACCAGTGCGAATGCCACGCACGTGTGACTTGTGAGTTTAAAATTGACGATCATCGCAAATTGCTCCCAGGCCACCAGAATTTTCGTTTCATTAAATCTTGAAGGTCGCGGGTCCATAGAAAAAAAAGCGACCGACGACCGCAGGCGATTTGGCCGGTAATGGACTGGCCCACTCGAACAGACTCTAGTTCCTTCAGATCGATTGCTGCAAATCCACGGACGACCGTCGATCCATCAGGTTTGATGTAATTATGTGCTTCCAGTCGCTGAAGTTGCAAACGATATTCTCGATCAAGGTCTGAGGAACGTTTGTAAGTCAATTCCATATTCGACACGGATTGACTTTCAAGGGCTTGGTGCAAATAGCCAGCATCGCGGTCGGAGATTTCACAAATCAGTTGCCAAGGCCCGGAAGTTGCGGAGACTGTCGCTAAGATATTACCGCGACTGACGGGACGCCCAAGCAATGTCTGACGTCGATCGCGGGAAATAATCTGGCCGGCTAGTGGACTGGCAATAGTCAGCTCTTGTTGAAGTTTTTCATAGGCGGAAAGCTCTTGCTCAACGCCTTGAATCTCAATTTTTAGCTGTTCGATATCGGCTGCGATCTTCTCAGGCAGGAATCGATCTTGGCTGGTCCGACTCTCCTGAATCAGTCGCAGTTGGTTCTGTTCCAATTGCTGTTGAGTCGTCGCTAGTCGAGCCTGCAATTGCTGTTGTTTGAGCTGATATTCAGAAGATTCCATTCGGAAAACGGGTTGATTGGTTGTCACCTGATCGCTGTAATCCGCCAGCACTTCGACCACGACGCCATCGGCTGGAGCGAACAAATGTCTTTCAGAGACGGGGCGTAATTCACCGGTTACCGAAATATAAAAGTCGCGTTGAACGATAAACAGTGATGCTAATAATCCCAGGAATACTAACAGCAATCCCAAAGTCCCGGGCAACGATCGCCAACTGAACCAAGGCAAAACTGCACCGATCGTCAACAAAGTCCGCCGAAACGGGATGCGACGCCAGGCCCTCGCTTGCGATAGCGGCGCGGAGGCCGCCTCGATAATTTTTGCCGTCCAAGCCAAAGATCGAATGGGATCGGGCGATTGGAGATACTCGACAATCAACAGCGTATGAGGCCGCCTTTTCAGTCGACTTCGCGATCCGTCGGCGGGCAACTCTGAGATCAGTATGCAGTGCAATGCTTGTAAACTGGGATTGCTGACGACTCGCTGCATTTGTTGCCCAGAAGTCTCTTGGGCCTGGGCTGTGTGGGCTCGCGACCAAAGCCAAGATTGATTGGTTCGCCAAACTTCTTGGGCCAACCGCGACATAGAGGTCGCCGCTTCACCACGTGGCTCGACCTCCGCCACCCCACTGCATGCTAAAAGGCGCGGAGGAGTGCCGGACTCGTACAACCAAACGCGATCGGCTCGCAACAACGTTTTGGCATCATTGACCAAGTGCAGCGCGACGGATGTTAGATCGCGCGATGAAAGCAAATTGTTCTGCAAGGCCACAAGTTTTTGCAGTTGATCCCAAGACTGCTGTTGGTCAATTAGCTGTCGCTTTCGTTCAAAACCAGTCGCGAGTTCTGCAACCACAGCCAAGAGATCTTGGTGCACGGACAAGGTTGGCGCTGGTGTGGATTTTGCAAAATGAACCGTAATTATCCGAGGTTCATTTTGATTGCCGGATAATCGAGCGATCAGGACGATGTGCGGTTCGATTTGGCGTCGTTCCATCGCAGGAGGAACTGGCTCTGGATTTGTGCCAGCCAATTCCCGTGCTATTGAACGAAATCGGGTCGGAGATGGCAAAACTTGATCTGCGGTCGAGTGCGCGACGACTGCCGGGGCAAATTCTGATTCGGGTCCTTTGATCCATAAGATGGCAAGTTGGGCTTGGCTAATCAGGACAAAGCGATCTAAGGCGAGTTGATAAAAACGCTGGTCGCTAATATCGCGCGGGTTGGCGGCAGTCAATTCGTCGAGAAACCGATCGGCCGTTTCAAGCAACGGAGATGCCGCTGTCGATGCCGATTCAGGCGTCGGCACGTCGGGGTCTGGAATGCTGCCGAGCGGACTTGAATTCATGGATCGTAACCAAACTTGATAGCTAGCGACCTAGTGGAACGAGCGATTTTGCTCAACGTAACTATTTTTCGGCAAAAACCATACATTTTGTCACCTGTTCATGACGATAATCTGGAAAATAGGCAAAATGCCCATTTTAACAGCTATCCGGATTGTTTTGCTTGTGCCTAAAAATCACGGGATGACCATGAAAACGACCACCACAATTCGACTTATGCTGCTCGTCGCGATCATGGTTGCCGTCACGATCGGTTGTCGATCCAATCGAGCGGTTTGGGATCATTCCCACGAGCTATTACCGCCCGGTGCGGGGGCGGCGAGCTATTTGAACTTGGATCAGGCGCCGACGGTTTGTGACGAGGGCGACGAGCCGATTGACTCGGGGCTTTCGCCACTAGAGGTCAGCGACTATTCCGCGCTCAGTCATTTGGATTTGACCTTAGATGAGTGCATTCGGATGGCGATAGAAAACTCAAAAGTTTTTCGCGATTTGGGCGGGACAATTTTGCGATCGCCCAATACGCTGTCTAATGTTTTTGGCCCGGCAGCCATTTATGCCGATCCGCGTTTTAGCGAAGAGGCGGCATTGGCGGCTTTTGATGCCAATGTGTTTGCCAATGGATATTTTCAGAAAATTGACCGCGCTTCGAATCTTTCTTTCCAAGGTGACGGTGGTATCATTCAGCAAGATTTGCATAACATGCAGTTTGGATTGCAGAAGTTAAGTGCCACGGGTACGACGTTTTCGTTGCGGCATGGAATCAACTACGATGCCCCAAACCAGTTGGGTTCGATCGTTGGAAATACCTGGGAGTCAATCGTTGAGGGAGAAATTCGTCAACCATTGTTGCAAGGGCGCGGTTCGATGTTCAATCGGATTGCCGGTCCCAGTACCCAATCGGGTGTGTACAACGGTGTGTTGTTGGCTCGGGCAAATACCGAGATCGGATTGTTAGAATTTGTCGCGGGTGTTCGCGATTTAGTGAGTGAAGTCGAAAACGCTTACTGGGATTTGTACTTTTCTTACCGCAATTTAGAAGCAAACGTCGTGGGCCGCAATGAAGCCTATGAAGTGGTTTTGAAGGCCGAGGCGGAGGCAGAGTCCAAGGGTGCTCAAGCCGTGACGCAAGCTCGCGAACAATACATGCGGTTTGAATCGGTCGTATTGGATGCAATGGAAGGCCGCCCACTTTCGGGCACCCGCAATAATAATGGGTTCGCCAGCGGCGTGTTCCAATCATCAGGCGGCGTGCGAGTTGCCGAACGCCGATTGCGTCTCTTGGTTGGCTTGCCAATTAACGGCAATCAACTAATTCGTACAACCGACACGCCGGCTAGCTCTGGCGTTCAATTTGATTGGCAACAATCGGTGGACGAAGCGTTGCAGTTTCGCGAAGAAGTTGTGCAGCAGCGTTGGTTGGTCAAACAAAAAGAGTTGGAGCTGATGGCTTCCAAAAACTTCTTGATGCCACGATTTGATTTGGTTGGTCAGTATCGCATGCGAGGCTTAGGTAAAGACCTAACAGGTGGCGGAACTACTTGGCAAGACGACCCTGCGAATTCAAGTGCGTGGGGCGATCTGACATCGGGTGATTTCCAAGAATGGCAAATTGGGGCGGAAATGAGCATGCCAGTTGGGTTCCGCAGAGCACACCTGGGGGTACGACATGCCGAACTGCAACTCAGTCGCGAGCGTGCAGTATTGTATGAACAAAAGCGCGAAGTGGTTCACGATTTGAGCAATGCCATCAGCGAACTGCGCCGCGCCCATGCGGCACTTAAGGCCGCCGAAAACCGCTACATCGCTGCCCGCGAGTTTCTCAGTTCGATGGAAGCAGAAGTCGAACAAGGTCGCGACCTCGATATTCAAATGGAGGCACAGCGTCGCGTCGTCGAATCTGAAATTCAGTATCGACGGGCTGAGGTGGAATATTCCCTTGCCCTCAAGAGCGTGCATTATTCGAAAGGGACTTACCTTGAATACTGCAATGTGTTCTTAAGTGAATCGCTATCGGATCCGGATTCCGGCGAGAGCCTCATGAAACGAATGGCATCTCAGGGAGCGCCAATCAATTATGCATCGCAGACGCCGGTGATCGCAGGACCCAAGCCGAGCCTCAATCAATGGCTGGAACCCGCTCCAATTGGGAACGTCGACCTACAGTAGTAGCTGCCGCTGTCCTTAGCGGCCGCGTCGAGTAGGATTTATTTAAGACCGCGGCGAATCAACAAGCCATCAACGGCTGGCTCGCGGTCGGCAAAATCCGTGTAAAGTGACATCGGCTCACGACTGCCACCGCGGGACAAGATGGTGCGACGAAACTTTTCGCCATTTTCCCGACTGAGTCCACCGCGGTCTTTTACCAACGCGAATGAATCGGCAGCCAATACTTCACTCCACATATAGGCATAATAACTAGCCGAATAACCGCCGGGCCAAACGTGGGCGAAAAAAGCGGTTTTGTATCGTGGTGGTACTGCGGCTAGATCGACACCGTGTTTGCCCAGAACGGAAGCTTCAAAATTTTCGACATCAGCCGGCACTTGGTCGGGACTGATTGCGTGCCATTCCAAATCAAGCAGAGCCGCTGATAGGTACTCTAGCGTGTCGAAGCCTTGGTTGAATTTATTGGCCTTCAATACGCGCGACAATAATTCCTCTGGTAAAACCTCACCGGTTTGATAGTGCTTGGCATAATTTCGCAAAACTTCGGGGTGGATGGCCCAATCTTCTTGAAACGTGGATGGGAATTCTACAAAATCACGCGGCACGGCGGTTCCAGCCAGCAACGGATAATTGACGTCGGAGAACAAACCATGGACCGCATGTCCCATTTCATGGAACATCGTTGTGGCTTCATCAAAGGTCAATAACCCCGGTTGTCCCTCAACAGGTTTTGGTATGTTCATGACATTGACAATGACTGGTTTCTGCTGCAACAGCCCGGATTGTGCCACAAATGAACTCATCCAAGCGCCACCACGTTTTGAGTCGCGGGCAAAGTAATCTGCGTAGAACAATCCAATTTGTGAGCCGTCTTCGTTGTACACATTAAAGACGCGGACGTCAGGATGATAAACCGGCAAATCAAAGCGTTCTTCGAACTTGATTCCAAACAAACGATTCATGGTAAAGAACACACCGTTTTTTAGAACGCTGTCTAATTCCAGGTAAGGTTTTACTTGGCTTTCGTCGACGTCAAATTTCGCTTGGCGGACTTTTTCGGCGTAATACTCCCAATCCCAAGGCTGAACCGTGTCGTTGATGCCATCGGCTTTCATCATCTCGGCAATCGAGGCTGATTCTTGTTTGGTTTTGTTGACAACCGCTGGGACCATATTGGTCAACATGTTCATCGCGGCAACGGGATTTTTGGCCATTTGCGGCTGCAAAGCATAGTGGGCATGGCTAGGGAATCCGAGCAAGACCGCTTTTTGCGCACGCAGCTTTGCCAGTTCGAGCACTAGGGGGCGGTTATCGATGCCGCCGTTGCGACCCAGTCCCCGAAAGGCCGAAGCCTCCCAGACGCGTTGTCGAAGTGCGCGATTCTTAAGTGAAACCAATAATGGTTGTCGCGTGGTGTTAGTAATGTTCAATAGGTATTTGCCAGGCGCACCATTGTCGGCGGCTGCTTTCGCCGCTGCGGCCAACGCGCCTTCGCTCAAACCATCCAGTTCAGCCAACGAGTCGACCAAAACTGCTTGTTCTTTGGTAATGGCTAATAAATTGTTTTGAAACTTGGTCGAGATCGACGAAAGCTGTTCATTGATAGCGCGAATCTGTTGTTGTTGTTCATCCAGGGCTAATCATTAATTGAACCTGCGCGGATTTGATTCGTATAATGGCTGTCTGAAGTTAACGGAATGTAGTTTACCATTAAGGAGATTAGTTTGAGTACACCCGCCGTTGTGGGATTGCTGCAGTTATTGTCAGCC
>JBGSMY010000050.1:0-14115 GCA_041739975.1 Pirellulaceae bacterium | reverse complement strand
TAGCTGGAGGTAACTCACTACCGGCTGTCGCCGGTAGTTTCGGTGGCGGCTGTCGCCGGTAGTTAGCTGGAGGTAACTCACTACCGGCTTTCGCCGGTAGTTTCGTTATTGGATTTCAATCTTTTGGCTTGAATTTGACTCAATTCCAGCGACAATGTAATTTCCGTTAAACTAAATTTTACCATCACACAGGTCTCACTGTCTTTTCAGGGTCATACCAACTTATGTCCGATCCAGTCGCGACATCCCCAAGTCTACTGCTGCGTATTCGCAATGCGTCTGACCATGAAGCATGGTCGACCTTCCAAGAAATCTATCTGCCACTTATTCGTTCTTTTTGTGTCCATTGGGGACTGCAAACCGCCGATGCCGAAGACGTCGCCCAAGAAGTGCTGGTCGCAGTTGCCCGAACCATGCCTTCGTTTGATTACCAACCCGAACGCGGCCGATTCCGCGCTTGGCTCGGAACTGTAACGGTAAACAAAATCAAATCCTGGTATGCCAGTCCGCATGTGCAAGGTCAAAAAGGACAAGTTGCCTTGGTTGATCAACGCACTCAAACAAATCCATCGACCGACTGGGCAGTCATGTTCTCCGAACACATTTTCCAGACCGCTTGCCAACGGGTGCGCTCCCAATGTGACCCGCAGACTTGGCACTGTTTTCAAGCCACTTGGATCGAACACAAAGATGCACCAGTCGTCGCTCGCGATGCCGGAATTTCAGTCCACACCGTCTATGTCAACAAATCTCGAGTACTGCAGCGATTGGAAAAAGAAGTCCGCATGTTGGCCGAAGATTTTCCACTCGATTTCTTTGCCTCGAGCGAGAATTCCGAACAACGATAGATCCAAGGATTGAATTATTCAAGCCTTCATGTTTATGGTTAGCCAGTAATTTTCGTGGCTGGCTGGGGACGATTCGATTGCAATAAACCAGGATTACTATTTTTCTCGAGGCGTTATCTGGCAACCGACTTGGATTATACGGACTTCACGTTGCTTTAGTCGATTGGCCACGGTGGGGGAAGCTTTCTGATTCACAGCTTCCTGATTCACTTGGTGTGACCAGTGCGAAAGTGCATGTCGAGCCGAATACAATCCTGAGAGCAATTCCCCAAAACAATCACACGGCTCCCCCCAATCCGTCGTTCGTGCTTTTCGTGTTTTTCGAGGTTAAATCTGTTTTACTACTAAATTCCCCGAAGAGCCTTGTTTATTTGGGGCGTAAGGGCAAGCCTTGCGGGGCAGATTCCGCAGGCGCTATTCCCAATTGGTCCCAAACCTTGAGCGACGCCAGCTCCAAGGTCGTTGGACCGGCCGCATGGGAGGTCGCGCAAAACTGAAGCGCTGTTATGTCACTTATCTTAAGTTCTTCAGGCAACTCGCCTCCAGCAACATGTTTTCCATTAATCCAAAGGTCGTAATCGTCCACGCCCCAACGAGCAGCCAGCTCAATCCACTGGCCAGGCATCAGTTGAGGATCAACGACGTTGTCAAACGCATGAAGAATTGCTGGCTTGAGAACCCAGACACCGTCTTCCACATGTTTTCTCGCAATATATAACTGCCAGATACCGTCATTCAACGCAAGCGAGAAAAAGTAATTCCGTGAGCCATCGTTAACAGCGCAGAAATTGATAAAGGGATGACCATTCGACGCACGACACTGTGCGACAAACGCGAGCGATTTTAATCGACTTTCATACTTCACGATGGGCAGCGTCAATACCCCGCGAGCCGCTTTGGCATCAAGTGCATAAGTGTAGATTCCGTTAGCGATTTGTTTCGATTCGCCGATTTGCACCATGACCGGCAGTACACTCCTCTGCGGCTCGTCAAACTCGTCACGCATAATGAGCTTGCCCGGAAATTCAACGACGGTAGGTGCCGGGATCGATGGCGCCAGTATACTTGGCGCGGTTATCGATGGGTTGATTAAGGATTGAGCTAAAGTCTCAGGGTTTTCTGTCGCCGTAGTCGGCTTGGCTGTCACCCGCACTGTAACCGTCTCGCCACGCTTTAATTCAAATTTCTCGGTGTCAACGGTCAGTCCGTCAGCGCCCGTTACGTTGACGTGGTATTTTCCAGTCGCAACCTGTTGCTGGTTGGCACTGGGCCCCAACGTGTATCGCAGATTGCCGTCTTCGTCATGTATCTGAAGTAGCCCGTTTTTGACGCGGACATCTGTACTGTCGTCAAATTCAACGATCAATGTCCCATTAGAAGTTTGCAATATCAAAATCACGATGGTCGCCAAAATCGCCATGAATCCGCCTAGCGTTAACCATGTGGCAACGCGTGACTTGCCGCCTCGGCGGGAACTCGTTTGTGTCCGGACGTCGCGAGTTGACGGTTTGTCGAATTGTAATTGTTCTCGTATTTGGACGATTTGACTGGCGAGGACTTGAGCACTGGGGATTCGCTCCGAGACATTCTTCCGCAAGAGTTGTCGGACAAGGTTTGAAAGAGGTTCTGGAACATTGCGATTTTCGCTGGCGAGTGACACGGGGTCGTGTGTCAGAATCCGCGAAAGGACCTCCAACGCACTTGATCCAGAAAAGGCTCGCTTGCCGCTAAACATTTCGTATGCAACGGCGCCCAGACTAAATAAGTCGGCACGTTGATCAACGGCTTCACCGCGGGCTTGTTCTGGGGCCATATACGAGGGTGTTCCCAATATAGTTCCAGAAAGAGTCATTGCTGGCTCAGTCATTTCGCAGCGCGCCAGCCCAAAATCTAACAACCGCACCCGGATACCGCCTTGCGGCCTTTCTTCCAGCCAGATGTTCGATGGCTTAATATCGCGATGAATGAGACCGGCGGCGTGAGCCGCAGCAGCGCCCTCAGCAGCTTGATGAAGCAAATGCAACGATTCATTCAGCGTCAGCGGTTGACGACGCAGATGTTGTTCTAGCGTTTCGCCTTGCAGCAACGGCATGGCGATATAGGGAATGCCGTTTGCTTCGCCGACTTGATAGATCGGACAAATGTTGTCGTGGGTAACCTTGGCGGCCGATTGAGCTTCGCGGAGAAAGCGTTGTCGATATTCCTGTTTCGATGCTGCGCCAGGTTTCATTAATTTAAGCGCCACGAGGCGCTTTAGCAGGGTGTCCTCCGCTGCATAGACGACTCCCATTCCACCTTCGCCCAGTTTCTGTTGGAGGCGATAGTCACCTATCATTTCCATCGGAAAATCATATGCATCGACTGGATCGCTGGGCTCCAACTGAGGAGGTCCATTTCGATCTTGGTCGTAATTGCCATTGGTTGGATTCGCCGAATGGCTCAATGTCTCAGCCACCCCATGCTTTGAATGGCTGTACTCGATCAATTTCGAGCCAGAAGTCAATTGGTCCAACTGCTTTTGGCAATTTAGACAAGTTTCAATATGGACGGCTAATTCGGGCGACACCTTATCTGCCGAGCTTAAGGCGAGTGCTAGACTCTCCGCTGGCGGGCAATTTAGACGTTGTTCACCAACCGATTGGACCATCGCATTCCACTTTCTTTCGTTTATTGATCAAATTTTTGGACCAAAAGAAATCATGCCGAATCTTGTTCAAATCATACCACGAGAGTCAAAAGTCACCTCGCTGGATCTGTACCGAATACAGCGCGAATTGAGCATGGAAATCGCCAATCAGCTCGATTTTGCCTGCCAATGGTAAAATCGATGGATAAAAATGATTTAAAGTTGTCGCGGTCTGAAATAATCGTCGCTAGTGGCGTCTTAGCCTTTTGCGATGTCTTCGATGTCGATCGGCCTTCATATTGAGCTTTAAGGATTTACGAAAAACAGCTCATCCTCTAACCAATTGGTACCGAGAAATCGCTGCAATCTCTCAGCTGAATTTCCGAAATCCTAGAAAAAAGTCCTCGTATGATGTCTGCCTCCGGCTCAACTAAAGGTCCAGCAATTTGATGGCAGTATATTTAGTGTAAAGCGATTTAACCCAATCGCCAGTTACAGCGATGATTTCAAATTCACGGGCCGGTGTCGAGAAAACGGAAAGAATTGTCGATTTGCCAGGCGGGGCTCCGCACCACAAATATTGCAAGTCCTTTCAAGCTGTCCAGGGTTACTTTCTGTTTTTCACTATATGCGTCGCTCATGTCAGCTCCACCGAATCTCCTAACTCGAGCCGCAGTCGTTTGAGTACGCGAGACTTGGCTACTCGAATTGCCCCGGTTCGCATTCCCAATTGCCTAGCAACTTCCGCCGTCTCTCGACCTTCGATTGCCACCAACCAAAACGCTTGCCATGAGGTTTCCGAAAAATTGGGTCTAATATTTTCAAGTGCGTGATGCAGTAGTGAATGTTGCAAGTGGCTTTCAACGTTCGTTTCGCCTGTGGTCTGATCGCCGCAATGTTCCTGCGATGACGATGCGATTTGTTCTAAGAAATGTTGCGCTGCCGTACCGCCAACGGCCTCCGGTTCTCGGTGCATCAAACGAAAATGATCCATCGCCTGATTGCGGGTAAGAGTTCTGAGCCAGCCGCGAAATGTTCCGTTTGCAGTTGGGCGAAATTTGGATATGTTGCGAGCGAGTCGATAAAAAACCTCTTGAAATACATCGTTGAGATCGGCGCTAGGCAATCCTGTCTCTCGGCACCAAAAATAGACCAACGGTGAGTAAAGTCTTACCAATCTTTCCCATGAAGCCGGATTGTTTTGTTTGACGCCGTCAATGAGACTTGCCGATGTCCCGTCAACAGACCGATTCGGATCGCTGCGTATTTCGCCAGATTTAGATTTAGGGCGCGACTCAGAATCAATAATTGCCATCGACTGTCGCCCTCAAATTGTCAGATGGTCGTCTCGATTGCCAAAATATGATTATCGAGACGGTCAGCAAACTTGCCGCCGTGACGCCAATGATTTGAAACGCACTACTTAAACTGGAGCGAGCCAATTCGATATCGCGTTTTAATGGCCGCTCGATCGTTAGCACGCCGGCCACTTCTCCAACAATCCAATTGCGTTTCGGACTGGCGGGGTCGTTGTTGTGGCATTCGACACAACTGGCTTTCATGATCTGCGCCCGTGCGTAACGCAATTTTGGAATTCCCGCTTCATTGGAGAATTCGTAATACGACCGACCGTCAACATCTTGTTTGCTGGAGGTTCTGGCGATGCCGGCTTCGCTGGCTGTCGGCACCGTGCGGCAACCCAAGCCAAGTGCTTCAATGGCGCGGACTTCAAATTCGTCATGGGGTCCACAGTCTGCACGCCACGGATAGTCGCTGTAAATTTTCACGCGCATTCCCGATTCACTGGCCGTGATCCGCCGGCCCGCATCGATCATAAACGAGAACGGCAGAGGAATTGTATTGCGAGTTGTCGAATATTGATGGGTGATCGGTATGCGATCGGAATCAATTCGCTCCAAAACCTCTTCGCTATAGTACTCGTTAATTTCTTCGAGCATATTCGCCTCCATACGCGTGCTTTCCAGTGCTGTATTTTCTACGAACTGCGTTGACAGCGACGATAAATAAGCAAATCCACCAATGGCGATTAATGGGACAGACAGCAATAAGCTTGCCGCCAACGGATACTTACGGCACCATCGAACAAGCTTGTCAAATTGACTTTGCGGTCGCGCCTGGATCGGTTCGCGCTTAAGGAAACGCTGTAAATCGGCCGACAGTGCTTGGGCTGACGTATATCGGCGGCCAGGGTTCTTGCACATAGCCTTAAGGCAAATCGTTTCCAAGTCTTTGGGGATGTTAGATTTAAGTTGTCGCAGAGGACGAGGTTCGTCGTGCAAAACCTGCAGCAACAACATCCGCCGATGGCCTTGAAAGGGCTGTTCACCGGTCAGCAATTCATAAAGGATCACGCCAAGACTATAAACATCGGACCGAGCATCGACATGGCGAGAGTCACCTGCGGCTTGTTCAGGGGACATGTAAGCGGGCGTACCCATCACACTGCCATCCACCGTCATGGCGTCTGCCGTTTCCGCCGTTCGCTTGGCAATTCCAAAGTCCGCAATGTGCGGAGCGCCGTCGCGGTCCATCAAAATGTTGGACGGCTTTAGATCGCGATGAATGACACCTTGTTCGTGAGCATAATGAACTGCAGCGGCA
Organism: Pirellulaceae bacterium; assembly: GCA_041739975.1. Classification (GTDB taxonomy): domain Bacteria; phylum Planctomycetota; class Planctomycetia; order Pirellulales; family Pirellulaceae; genus BJ22. The sequence continues at coordinate 8,019 of JBGSMY010000050.1, read as the reverse complement.
ATCTCGGCCACCAAACGAGCGGCAGCATCTACCGATAACGGTTGCTGCCGAATGGATGCGTCCAATGAAGGTCCGTCAATGAATTCCGTGACTAGGCATCCCATGCGGTCGTCCGTCAACAACGTGTCGTGAACCGCGACGATCCCGGGGTGACTGAGTCTGGCGGTACACTGTGCCTCGCGAACAAACCGTTCGATTTCCGCGTCCGTCGCCAGGGCACCAGCCCTTTGCACCTTGAGCGCCACAAATCGATTAAGCTGTGTGTCGTGGGCTTTAAAAACATATCCAAACGAACCCACGCCCAAGACCGACAGTAATTGAAATCGTCCTAACGTTACGGGACCATATTTGAGATCATTCGCCAGTCGTTTCCCTGAATCCAAGGTGATTGGAATTGACGATCCCGTGGCGGCTCGGCATGCGGCCTGAACGAGTTCTTTGGGAACTGAAGCTCCTTGCTCTAAAAAACTGGGAGCGGTCGACTCAGGTAGATTGTCTTTGTTTGCGGTCGAAAAACTCGAATGTTGTAAGCCGCGAAGTTCGTGCAATAACCCTGCATCAAGTTTTCGTGAGCATTCGTCAACGAGCTCGCCACAAGACTCACAGGCATCGATGTGGCCAGCCAGTCGTTCGAGTTGATCGTCCGACAGATCCCCAAGCGCAAAGGCGCGCAGGTCCGCCAGTTCGGGACATGTTGTCGAGTTTTCAGCCGCCATTATTGATTTCCTGTATCCATGAGAGTCGCACGATACCATCTATTCTAACGGAAGTGCGTTACACTGCAGTCCAAAATGACCGCGCAATGGGCGCGTGTAACGCGTTTCCGTTTACTGTAGTGGACCAACAATAAAGTCGGGAACATGCTGGCCCCGACAAGTCGCGGCAACTTCATTTCCATCGAACAAAACTGGAAACTTTGATGATAAATACAACAAATTGTCTGTGGACGGCCTTTCTGGCATGGACGATTGCATCGCCTATTTTGGCTCAAGAGACAGCCGCAACGACCGACCGGCAAGACCCCAGTCGGCCCTTAATTGGCGAAATACATACCGGCGATCCATCGCTACAACCTGATCCGCAGCGTATCAGCGATTATGTCCGACGAATGTTTCAAGATAAAAATGGAGACTTTTGGTTCGGAACAAATGGCGACGGTGTGTGCCGTTTCGATGGAAAAACAATTCGTTATTACGGTCCTCCTGATGGTTTCGGGGGATTTGCCGTTCGAGGAATTGTGCAAGACAAACAAGGAGCTCTATGGTTCGCAACCGATGGCGGCTTGACGAAATTTGACGGCGACAAGTTTACCAATTGGACTCAGGACGACGGGATTCCGCATCAAGACATCTGGAGTATTTGTCTCGATAGCCAAGGCGTCTTGTGGCTGGGAACGATGCAAGGTGTTTGCCGGTTCCAAAACGATCGGTTCGAATCGTTTGAACTTCCCGAAGCCAAGCCTGATCCATTGCAGGGTGTAACTAGTAGTCGAATGGTTCGCTGCATCATGGAAGATAGTCGCGGAAGGATGTGGTTCGCGACCAACGCCGGGGCATTTTGTTATGACGGCAAGACACTAGAAAACTTGTCGGTAGTCGATGGGTTAAGTGACAACAACGTTAACTGCATCTTAGAGGCACGTGACGGGGCAATCTGGTTTGCGACACATTACAACGGTGTCTGCCGTTATGACGGTAAAGCCTTCAACCGTTTTGGCGAGAAACAGGGAATCGTCGGCGTCGAAGCCTGGGATCTGTTCCAAGATCGCGATGGCAATATTTGGTTTCCAATCGAACAGTCAGGCGTGTATCGTTTTGACGGCAAAACGTTTAAGAATTTTGGGCGTCAACAAGGACTTACCAGCGGTGCAGTCCAATGCATGTTTCAAGATCGTTCGGGCCGCATTTGGTTTGGCGGTGTCTTTGGTTTATTTCGTTTCGATAAAGACGCGATCATTTCGGTCAAAAAACAGGGACCATGGTAGGTAGAGTTTGCCGATTTGCGGTTCACGTCGCGGGCATTCCGTTCTTGGTCATTGTATGTTTGCTCATTTTCACTTTAGGATTTCCATGTTGCAACGTTTATTGACGATTAGTGTTTTGTTTGTGGGCGGTTGGGCCTCGCCTGCTATTTTGCCGGCACAAACTACGTCGGTGGCACCAGCCGTATTTGAGTCCCACATTTTACCGTTGCTGGAAAAGTACTGTGCGGACTGCCACCAACCTGGAGCAATGAAACAATTTGACTTCTTGCTGGCTAAAAACCGAGATGATGCGTTGCGCATGAAGCATGTTTATGCCAGCGTTGCGAGACAAATTGAGCAAGGCAAGATGCCTCCCAGCGACCTTGACCAGCCTTCCGCAAACGATAAAAAGTTGTTGGTCGATTGGATCAAAGGGAATTTGTTTGACGCCGCAGAACTCGAGAAATATTTTGCGGAACAAGTCTCCGACTACATTGTGTCGATCTACGAGGACAAAAAAGGGCATCTTTGGTTTGGGACAGTAAACGACGGTGCGGCCCGTTTTGACGGGAAATCGATAATGTACCTCAAAGAGCAAGATGGCTTGCCATCCAATGCGGCCACCAGTTTTGCCGAAGACGGCGAGGGGAACATTTGGATTGGAACCCAGGAAGGGATCTGCCGGTACGACGGCAAGTCAATCAGAAACTTTGGCGCGGCTGACGGGATTCCAAGTCGCGGTGGCAATGTGATTGTCGACCGAAACGGTCAGCTTTGGGCTAATATGTATTTCGGACTTTACCGTTATGACGGCAAAAGGTTTGTTGAGTTTAAGTTGCCGATCGACAAAGAAACGTTGCCTACATACGCCGCAATTTCTGGACGGGCTTCTATTCGCCTAGTAGATCGTCACGGAAATATGTGGATTAGCACTAACGGCGCTGGGGTTTTTAAGTTCGATGGCAAATCGTTTACCCAGTTCACACAAAAAGATGGACTGTGCACTAACTTTGTCACCGGCATTCTGGAAGATCACAATGGAAACTTGTGGTTTTCGTGCCTGCAAGATCACTCGATCATGTCTGGAGATGGTGGACTGTGCCGCTTTGACGGTAGAGAATTCACAAAATTTCCGACGTTCAAAGGACTGAGTAATAATGATATTTATAAAATGTACGAAGACCGCCAAGGGAATCTTTGGGTTGGGGCAACCGGCCAAGGAGTTTATCGATACGACGGGCAAGAGTTCAAGTTCTTTGAAACTACGGACCGTATGGATTTGACTTGGAGTCTGGGTCTGCAATCGGCTTGGGAGGACCGGCACGGAAGGTTGTGGTTGGGGTTTTCAGGAGGGCTGTTCCGCTTTGACGGCAATTCAATCGTGAATGTTCCGAAGAATGATTTGTTGCGATACGCTCCGACTGGAAATGCAAAGGATGGATCTGGGAAGCGTTGAGGTATTTACGATAGTGAAGGTCAGGTTTTTGAAGTAGTTCTCGTCTTGAGAGATATGTGGCGTCTCATAGTAAGCTTGGCCGCGCCGATGAATCGAAACACAGAGGTACAGAGTGCAGTGGGTCGCCGGCTCTGTGTCCTCTGTGCCTCTGTGTTTTATCTCCGTCCTGTCGCGAAAGGATTGGCACGTCGTAGCAAACAATGACCTTCCCCGCGAATTGGGCTTCGCAATTACCGGCACAGAAATTGAATGAACTCGATTGAAACACAGAGGCACAGAGAGCAGTGCGCCGCCGACTCTGTGACCTCTGTGCCTCTGTGTTTTATTTTCAGCCTGGATTATTTTGCTCGAAGCGTGTCCGGCGGTCATGTTGTTGACAAAGTTTTCGATGCAAGAAATTCGAGGTGTTATAGGGAAAATTTGGCCGCCAAGATTTGAAACACAGAGGCACAGAGAGCCGTGCGCCGCCGACTCTGTGACCTCTGTGTCTCTGTGTTTTATCTTCATCCTGCCGCGAACGATTGTCAGGTCGTAGCAAACAATGACCTTCCCCGCGAATTGGGCATTGCGCAAATCGGCACAAATTATTTGACGCCGCGGAAACCGGGTGAACTCGATTGAAACACAGAGTCACAGAGAGCACAGAGTCTGGCTTTTGAAGCCCCTCTGTGATCTCTGTGCCTCTGTGTTTTATCTTCAGTCTGGATTTTTATCCCAATTGATTCCGGCGGTCATGTTGTTGGAAAAGTTTTCGATGCGAGGGATTCGAGGTGTCATTGGGGAAGTTTGGCCGCGCCAAGATTTAAAACCTGGAGGCACGTGAAAACAGAATCTGGATTTTAGTGGAAGGCTTGATGCTAACACTTACCTTTTGATGTCTCGGTGTCTTGATTCAGTGCTGGAAGCCTGCTGCTGTGCCTCGGCTTCTATTTGTTGGCTCGAATTTCCATTGAATTTCCGAGTATTTCATCAAGCAATCGTTGTAGTTGAAAATTGGAATACTTAACCTACGATTGATTTGTTTTTGGAAAAGCGTATTGGAGATGCGTATTTTGGTTGTTTTTCTGGGATCAATGAGAGTGGAGGTATGACTGTGGAACTAAATGACTTGAGCCATGCAGTTATTGGTGGGGCTATTGAGGTTCATCGGCAATTGGGGCCAGGACTGTTGGAATCAGCTTACCGGGTCTGTTTGGCGTATGAATTGCGGAAACGAGGACTATTGGTTGATGAGGAACGGCCGGTCCCCGTGATCTATGATGAGGTGAAGCTGGAATGCGGTTTTCGAGCGGACCTGATAGTCAATGCTTCGATTGTCGTTGAACTGAAAGCTAAAACAACGATTCATCCGATAGACGAGAGTCAAGTCCTGTCGCACTTGCGATTATTGAAGTTGCGGTTAGGGCTGTTGATCAATTTTCACGAAGTAAAGCTGGTCGATGGAGTGCACAGAATTATTAATGGGTATTGATTTACTAAAAAAGCAGATTAGAGCTTAAACGATAGGTCGAGCGGATAGCCCTTCTGAGCCTATGTGTTTTACCTTCCGCCCTGTCGCACAAAGATTGCCACGTAGTAGCAAACGAGAACCTTCCCTGCGAACTCGGTATCGCAAATACGGGCACAAATTATTTGACGCCGCGGAAACCGGGTGAACTCGATTGAAACACAGAGGCACAGAGAGCACAGAGTCTGGCTCGAGTAGCCCCTCTGTGACCTCTGTGCCTCTGTGTTTTGTTTTCGTCCCGTCGCGCAAACGATTGCCACGTAGTAGCGAACAATGACGTTTCCCGCGAATTGTGCATCGCCAATACCGGCACAAATTGATTGGCGGCACGGAAGCTGCGTGAACTCGATTGAAACACAGAGGCACAGAGAGCACAGAGTCTGGCTCGAGTAGCCCCTCGGCAACCTCTGTGTTTTTTTAGCTAAATTCCCCCAGTCTGCTGGGGCATGATTCGCAAGTGTCAGTTCGATTGAATCGAACATAACGCCTTGGTATCAATGGTTGTAAGTGCGCCTGTTTACGCTTACTCTAGTAGCTTTGGTCGTCTGGAGTCATCCCGCGACCGGCGCCAAGTTATCAAGGGTAAACGCAATGAAGAGGTGGTCGCGAGTGAAGGTGTTAGCCATACCTTTCGGTTTAGCAACTTTTTTTTGTTTCATCGGCGATTTGCACGTTTTAGCTTACCCTGGAAATTTGCAACAAGCGGTTCAAGTCGAATCAAGGATGAGCGGAGTTTGTTCCAATGCAAATGGTGAGCTATATGTTACTCACCCCGGCCAGATCGGTCGTGATGGCGATGGCGCGATCCGAGTAATCCGCGACGGTCGCCCTCAAGATTTCGTTAGCGGCTTGGATGATCCCGGCTCAATCGTTTCGTTTAACGACATATTTTTAGTTGTCGACAACAATCGAATTCTCAGAATTACGCCCAAAGGCAATGTGGAACCGTTTTTGGCAGCCGACGACTTTCCAGTGCCATTGGGCAGACTGTGCGACATTACCGCATTGAGTAGTTTAGGCTTACTGCTCGTCACCGATATGGGCAATGGCGAGAGCGACTCCGGCGGAGTTTTTCTGATCCGTATGCGCAATAAGAGCGTCAAGAAAGTCGCCAGCAGCGAGAACATCCCGGCAATCGGTCGACCCCATGGTGTTGTTTTTGATGGCGAGTCGTTTTTTATTTTCGCAGACCAAAAAAATGGCGAATTGCAGCGCGTTAGTCTGATCGATGGCCGCGCAGAGCGCATCTCGCAGAATTTAACGGGTGCTGCGGATTTGATTTGGGACTATTACGGACAGTTGTTTGTAACTTCGCCCGACAGCGGCAACGTTTGGGCAATTCCGCGACCCGGTGAAGACGCCATCGTCGTCCACAGTTCCGCAAAAGACTCGGGCTCAGGGACACTGTCATCCGACGGGCAACGACTATTGATTCCACAAAGCGGTTCCGAAACGTTGTTGACTTTGTCGACTAATGTTCCTGCTTGGGAAGTCGACCAGACCCCGATCGCAGTTACGGCTGAGGTAGCCTTTCCAAATCTAAAATGGACCGGTTGGGACGACGGCAGCGAATCCGGGATCGTAAATCCTCTGCGACCGCTCGTGTTGACTCATGCTAACGATGGGAGTAATCGCGTTTATGTCGCGACCCAACACGGCGTCATCCATGTCTTTGACAACTCGGATAGTGCGGCTCAATCTCAAGTATTTTTGGATCTCAATGAAAAAGTTCGCTATCGCGAACGCGAAAACGAAGAAGGTTTCTTGGGACTGGCGTTTCATCCACGTTTTGCCGAGACTGGCGAATTTTTTGTCTTTTACACGGATATCAAAGCCAAAATGGCTAATGTCGTTTCGCGGTTTCGGGTTCGCGCGGACAATCCTCGTGTCGCGGATCTTGAATCGGAGGAAGAACTGATTCGATTTGAAAAGCCATATTGGAATCACGATGGGGGATGTTTGATCTTTGGTCCGGACGGTTATTTGTATATCTCACATGGCGATGGTGGAGCCGGTGGGGATCCTCATGGCAACGGTCAGAATTTGAAAACGCTATTGGGCAAAGTGTTGCGGATTGACGTCGATCACAAGAGCCCAGGCAAAAACTATGCAATTCCCGCCGACAACCCATTTGTCTCGAATCCGCTAGCGCGACCTGAAATTTTTGCGTATGGACTGCGAAATATTTGGCGAATGGCATTTGATCCGGAAACGGACGTGTTGTGGGGCGGCGAAGTGGGGCAGAATCTGTACGAAGAAATTGTGTTGATTCGTGCTGGCGGAAATTACGGTTGGAATCCGCGCGAGGGTTTCCATCCGTTTGGTGCAAACGGCGTGGATGTCAATGCTGAAATGATCGAACCTATTTGGGAATATCATCACGACTTAGGGAAATCGATTACAGGCGGCGCGGTCTATCGCGGCCAAGCGATTCCTGCACTCCGCGGCGCATATGTCTATGCTGATTATGTTAGCGGCCGAGTGTGGGCGCTGCGTTATGATGCGGCGACCCAACGAGTGACCGCCAACCAACCCATTGCCTTTCCGACGAACCTGCAGATCTTATCGTTTGGTGAAGATCAAAACGGTGAACTGTACGCGTTGGTCGCCAGTCCCACCGGCCGCGGGATATTTCGATTGGTGGCCCAACAAGAAAAATAAATTTTCTACACGATAAAAAACGAGTCCACCATCAATGGTTGGGATGATATCGAGGGCCGTTGGTGAAATGAAGGATTGATACTGTTATGGGGCCGGCGCTCGATGTATTGCCGGAAGACTCTGCATCCAAGGCGACTAGTGCGTGGTCTGTGTCTACGGCGATTAGTGCGTTGACTGTGTCGATGGCGACTAGTGCGTTGGCCGTGTCATGTCACCTATCAGTGACGCCGTCGCCGGCGAGAATTTTGCGGAAGGATGTTCTGTAAAAAAGAAATGTCGATTGCCGCAAAATCCCAGGGCTAATCATTAATTGAACCTGCGCGGATTTGATTCGTATAATGGCTGTCTGAAGTTAACGGAATGTAGTTTACCATTAAGGAGATTAGTTTGAGTACACCCGCCGTTGTGGGATTGCTGCAGTTATTGTCAGCC
>JBGSMY010000049.1:0-15642 GCA_041739975.1 Pirellulaceae bacterium | reverse complement strand
CATCCGCGGATCGGTCAGGCCCTCAAAGTGACGGGCAATCTCAAGTTTCGCCATTTTCTCTCTCCAAAGAAAAAATGCGATTTACAAAATTTGCCCTTCCCCCAAAACCCCATTTTGCCTAAACAGTGCGCTGGCCCTGGTTGCGGTAGATTCGCCGGGCTTCAAATTCCACAGCGTAAACACATCCCGTTTTTCATCGCCAAACGTTTCCCCTCGGTGTACCGACAACATCAGCTGGTGAGTTGGATCATAGTCGACTACAAAATCTTCGGGCGTAATATGTACGGTGCTCAATACCTTCTTGGTCTTGAGCGAAACCCAATAGACTTGGCTTTGAAATTTGACATCGCGATTGTGGAAATTGTCTTCCCGAGCCGTCATCAATACTAATTGCTCGGGACCACCTACGGGAATGGCAGCAATTAATTCCTGGCGCTTCCGCGTCATCACGAACCCCATCCCGGATTGTGAGAAATCCATCAAATATTCTGGGACCCGATTTAGCGGACGTTTTTCATCACTGCCCACCGCAATCGCTGGGATCGTAGTAAAGCCAGCCGAGAAATCTTCAATTTCGGGCAACGATGGCGTCTTGGCAGGAATCTGCCCTTGGGACACCGCAGTATCGTTTTGCTTTTTAAACTTGTTAACATAGGCCACATCAGCTGTGCTTAAACTGGCTAGGGGAACGGCAACTTCATCCATATCCGTTTTAATCAGGACAACTTCTTCTCCATTAATAGCCTTGAGTGCGGCATCGACCTTAAATTTGCCCGAAGCACTTTCCCAACCACGAACAAAATCTAGTGCTTCCACCTCGCAGAGCTTGCGAATGTTAGCACGTTCAAAAGCCTCTCGCTTGTTGCTATTGGAAAACACAAAATCAACCACCCACATTCGCCGATCTTTGCCCACGATGGTGCCGTCATACCAACTGCTTAAAAATAAAACTTTGACTTCCTCACCCTCCTCAAGTTTTCCTTGAGCCCAAGTGGTTGCGTTACAAATAACACAAACCAAAAACACCAAGACGATTTTCAATCGACCGGCCACCCAATTGTTCATTTCAAATCCTCGAATTGTCTGTGTACAATGCTAACGACCGTAGGCTAATGATTACTAATTTGTGATCCCATTCTGGCTGCGGAGCTAAGGGTTTTCAATATCCTGACAAAAAAAAATTTAAGTGAAATTTATGCAGATCGAAATCAGACGGCTAATTGGTCCTTTTTGGCCCATTTTCAGACGTTTATCAGCGACAAAAGTCTCGCTGGTCGTTGTCCTTTGTTGGCTAGTTTCGATTTGGTCGAACAACATCACCCGGGCACAGTCGCCCAATGTCCAATCAAAATCGGTAACCCCACAAGACCAGGACTTAGACGATTTCTTGGGACCCGCCCAATTTAGCTCGATTCAGTTGTTTAAGGACCAGCGTTTCCCCAACGTCATTACTTGCCAAGATGGATCGATATTGGCCATTTGGGGCCAGTCCAAACTTTCGGCGCGCCGCAGCACGGATGGTGGCGATTCATGGAGTGATCCGATTGCCATTGGCTTAGGTTCTATGATTCACAGCGGCGGAGCAATTGTCGACGAAGCCAACCATGCGGTTTGGGTATTTGCCGAGGCCCATCATCCTCCAGCCGAACGAATTGCGTTCTGCAGTCGCGATCACGGACTTACTTGGTCGTCGCAATCGCTGTCTATACAAGATGACTCGCAATCCCATTCGCCCTCCTTGCATATGAATGAACATGGATTGACGTTGCTCCGCGAAGATTTCGCCGGACGACTGATCCGTCCAACCCGATATTATGGGCCCGCCAACGAGCCAGTGCATTGGCCCACACATTACAGCAACGCAATTTATAGCGATGACCACGGTCAAACATGGAATACCACGGAGCCGTTCCCATTTCCTGGAACAGGTGAAGCGGCGATTGTTGAGCTTCGAGACGGCACCCTGTATTACAATTCGCGGCGCCACTGGGCCATGGCCGGCGAAAACCCGCGTCGACGTTGGACCGCCATCAGTCGCGACGGAGGACTTACTTGGATCGAAGGCGCTGTTTGCCCTGCCCTTCCCGACGGCCCACAAGATTCAGACTACGGCCTGATGGCCGGAATGATACGCCTACCGATAAAAGGTCGCGATATCTTAATATTCAGCAATGTCGATAGCGATGCGGGACGAAAACAAGGCACAATTTGGATCAGCCTCGATGGCGGACAAACGTGGCCACACAAAAAACAACTTGTCCCCGGGCCCTTTGCTTACTCGTCATTGGCCGTCGGCCGCGCTGGTACGGCAGGTTCTGGATGGATTTATCTATTTTATGAAGGCAATGATCGAAACCTGGATCAACCCGTCGGAGGTACTATTGCGAGGTTTAATCTGCGCTGGTTAGTTCCCGATTTGATCTGGGACCAAATAGAATCCGATATCGATCGCCAGTCACAATCTCCCGATTGATCGATTCGTTGCCAATATTTCATTCGGCTGCTACCAGGCGTTTGATGCGTTTGACCATGGCAAAAAGTCCATTGCGACGCTGAGGACTTAAATGTTGATCGAGCCCAAATTCCCGAAAGACTTGCATTTCGTCGATTTGCGAAATCTCATGCTGCGTACGACCTTGATAAATCGCCAATAACAATACGATCAACCCTTTGATAATCAGCGAGTCGCTATCAGCACGAATCAAAACCTTCGGCGGATCTCCTTGCCAACTCAGTGTCAACCAAACCGTACTCATGCAGCCCTGCACCAAGTTTTCGGCTCGCTGTTCCTCAGCTGTCAACGCCGGCAATAATCGTCCCAGGTCAATCAAGTAGTCGTACCGTTCGTCCCAATCAACGAGCTCGGCTAATTCCCCGCGCAATTCGCCGAGACTCGGTAGGGTTTTGGATTCCATTACAATTCCAGTTGAAAACAGATAACTTTTGAACAGATCTCAAAGATCGCCGTATTAATCGGCAACCGAATTTTGCCAGTCGGGAAATTTTTGTTGCCGTTCTTGCCGGATCAGCGACGCCTCACTATCGGACCCGTTTTTTTTTGTCGCTGATTCGGCCCGTCCCAAGACATAGGCGGCTAGTTGGGGATGGGTCAGTTCGTGACGGGCGGCGGTTTCCAGCCAAGCCAAAACTACAGTTCGCCACTCCGAGTTTTTCAGCGACCGCGACATCGCTTCCGCCAATAAAATCCGTATTGAAACTCGCTGGTGATCATCGGTCGTCAATGGCAACAAGAGCTCAAACTTCTGTAACGCCTCAACGGCTCGCTGCTCCTCTAGTGATTGTCGAGCTGCCTCAATCTGCTGCCAAATCACTAATTCCTCGGTCGCTTCTTTGGCCCAATTTGCCGCGGCCGCTTCGCGACATTGCTGGGCGAGTGAAACGTCGCCCGCAGCTTGCGCCAAGGCAGCAATATACCAACAACCTCGAGCGTGGCGAGACGCGATCAATTTCGTCGCCACGATTCGAATTCGATCGATTTGACGCGCGGCTTGTTCGCTAGACAATACGATGGGAGGCATTGCCACGGACCACTCGGCTTGCCATTTCGGAGTTTCACCCAAGTGCCATTGCGCCGAAACATCAGTCGGTTCCATCGATTGCATGCGCAAGGTCAAACTTAAATATTCCAGCATGGCTAGTTCCCAGTCACCGCGTTGCTGGTGATACAGCCAAACACACTGCTCTATGGCCATCCAAGCGGCATGGTTTGCAACTTCAGCTTGGTTTGGAATTGACATCAGCGTTCCTCGAGCATGTCTGGCGACGGTGTAAGCGCCATACCAATCTCTTAATTTCAGTCGATACACAGCCATTGCCCAAGGCTTGCCCAATTCGGCCAGCCAATAATCGGCCGCAGCTTGGTGTTCTGCGTTCAAGTGAACGGAATGCACTGAATCCCACGTCAACAAACGCGTTGCCAATTTAATTCCTTGAACGTCAATCTGCTCGATCTTTACTTCGAAACCACTGAGCAGCGAGCCATCTCTCAACTGAATCCAATTGCTGTCCTGGTCGTCGGAATTCGCTTCGACTTCTTGAGGCGTGTTCGATACCAATAAAGATTCTGCTTGACAGACGTTGCTCGAAACGTGAATTGTCGTGAGATTTCCCAATAGGGCGCTAGTCATGACTGCGAACCAACCCCACAACCATTTATTTTCGAATGAAAAATAATCGCCGCAGCGATTCAAACAAATCTTGCTACGCATCTAATTCTTGTCCAAAAGACAATGACGTCGCCAGGGTTTGCGGATCGATTTGTTCCGCCATTCCAAATCCAGCGGCCGTTAACGAAAACTCTCGGTGCGACTGATGGACAACGAGACCACTTTGACAAAGCTGCCGAAACCCTTCTAGAAACAGCATGGTTGTACGTGGGTCGGCATGACGCTTAAACATCCACCGTTTTTGGTCGGGCAGTTCGACAACAATTGCCAACAAACGGTCCGAAGAATCGAACAATTCGGGTTGACTTTGCAGCTCCATGACGCCGCGTTGTCGCGCCGTCCACAATATAGCTTGCGCCTCGAGACTGAGTTGTTCGGCTGGCGGCGTTAAGCCAGCCAGATACCGGCTACACAGCGTCGCGAGCCCAGTTAACGTTGGAACACCGTCGCTCAATTCGCGCCAATGGACGGGCTGCGGGCCATCTTGGTTGTTTAAATTTCTCGGTAACATGAGTTTGATGATAACAAACTTACCGCAAAAATTCAGCTTATCACCGGACGCTAATAATTTGTCCGGACTTAGTTAAACTTTATCGATGCCAGGAAAGTCGCTAGGTCCCACAATTAACGCTCCGTTTGGTACAATGTTTGGAAAATCTGGTCGATTTGATCTCGCAACTATAGGCAGTCACTTGCGGGCCAACTCGACCTCCGCGTCACCTGTTTGGTCCCAATGAACTCTTGATGAAAGCAAGACGATGTTGCCACGATGTGCTTTGAATGCTCGGACTCGAGCCTTGCGAACGCTATTATGCTTCAGTTTATATGTTGCCCTCGGAAGTTTGTCTGCCTGGGCTCAATCCGACTTGGCGCCGGAAAAACGCGCCGATTTAGTCGTGAAGATCGATTTTGAACGCTACAGCGCTAGTGCAATGGGCAAAGTGTTTCCGTTGTCGGCAATGACCGAAGGCGGGCCGATGTTGGGCGAATTCCGCAATCTTGACTTCAATAAACTTCAGCATGCGCATGTTCTTTTACAAGCACCCAATGATTTGGGCGTAATCATGGGAATGCAAGATGTCGATGGCAAACCGTTGCCATTTAATTTTGTCGTTGCCGCTCAAAGTTCCGACCGCATGATCTTTGACGACTTTTACCAAAGTGTCGAAGAATCGTCAGACACGGAGACAATTGACGGCAAAACTTATTTTAGGCCGCCAGGAGGCCCAATCAATGTCGCCGCAGTATTTGGCGACGAAGGTCTGTTGCAAGTCGGTACGGACGAATTCCTCGCTCGATCCATTAAAAACAATTTATCCGACAATGTGACCAAGCTCGCCAATAATTTACCTCCCAGTGTGCTTCATCTAGCTATCGATTTAAGTGACATGGGCGAACTCATCGACGAACTTGTGGATATGAACGGTCTCGATTCGCCAGCAGTGACTCCTTTTATCACCGCTTTAGAAGGCGTGGCCGCAATCTCCGGCTTTGTCGATTTTGACAATGAACGATTACTGCAACTGGAATTTGTCGCCAAGACTGAAGATAAAGTCGAGACGATAAAGTCGGCTTTGGAAGCATTAGTAGGCTTGGCTCAAACGTTCGGCATGGGCCCTGAAGTTCCAGAACTGTTTCAGTCGATTTTGAAATCCATGAAAGTGAAAGTCGATGGAAAGGCGGTTACGTTGTTCGCCGTAGCACCCAAAGACATGGCGGATCAATTAAAAAACCAGATCTTGCCGATGATGGAAGCCGAAGCCGCAAACGTCAGGGAAATGAACGATATGCGGCAAGTGGCTTTAGCAATGCACAATTACGCCGATAGCTTTCGCCAATTGCCGCAATTTGCGGCTAGTCAAAGTAACGTCGACCTTAGCTGGCGGGTTTTGGTTTTACCTTTCATCGAAGAGGTAACGCTCTACGAAGAAATCGACACGAAAAAGGCTTGGGATTCGGCCGAAAATCAAATTCTAAAAACTGTTACGCCTAGAATCTATGGTGAAAATGGAATGAGCCGGATTGCCGCAATTCAGTTGGAGAAACCAATAAAATTCTTTGACGGCATTGTCGATGGAACGTCCAATACGATCGCTTTTGTACAGGTTAAAGATGGTATTCCTTGGGCCGCCAATCGCGACCTTACGATTCCCCAAGTATTGGAAATGTTTGCCAATATGAAAGGCGAAGGCGAAGTATTGGTTGCGATGTACGACGGCAGTGTACAAATGATCTCGGCATCCACACCGCCCGCAACGCTCAAAGCCATGCTGACTCCCGATGGTGGCGAAGTAATTGATCGGTAACCGGACTGACCTACGAAGTCCAAGTTCAAATGTAGCTTCATCGATCAATATGGATTCTGCCGGTTCTGGCCGATTCCAATATGGGCGTTGATGATTTTGGCGTGCGTCGGTGGCAGCTGTCGACGTGGCAGCCTCCATGGGGTTGTCAATCGATTAGCGACGCGACCATTCTGAGTCCGCGATTGTTGGCACAACCCATTCGTCGGAGTTTTCCAATATGGCTTGGATGAATGGCGATTGGGGATTGAACTCGGAGCTGGCACGGCGGCTATATCACGAGACGGCGGCATTGGCTCCGATAATTGATTTTCACAATCATTTGTCGGCTGCTGAAATTGCGGCCGACGAGCCGTTTGAGAACATTTCGCGCCTGTGGCTGGCGCATGACCACTATAAATGGCGGATGATGCGCGCTAACGGCATCTCAGAGACCTACATTACTGGCCACGCGCCGGACTTCGATAAATTTTGCGCTTGGGCTGCCACCCTGCCCCACTTGGTTGGCAGCCCACTCTATCAATGGACGCATCTGGAATTGTCGCGTTGCTTTGGCATCGATAGGTTGCTGGATCTCAGTTCGGCAACATCAATCTGGGATCAAACCCAATCGCGTTTGCGAGATAATCCATTGACTCCGAGACGTTGGCTTTCGCAATGCCAAGTGCAGGTCTTGTGCACAACCGACGATCCGGTCGATGACTTGGTGCACCATCAAGCTTGCGCGATTGGAGACGACACCACCCGAGTGCTGCCCACGTTCCGACCAGATCGAGTCTTTGAAATCAATCAATTGGCCGATTGGAATCAATGGCTCGACCAGTTAGGCAATATTACTCTCGTCACCATAGACTGCCTTGGCGATTTGCAAATTGCTTTGGACCGTCGACATCAATCGTTTCATGACCAGGGATGTCGCTTAAGCGACAATGGGCTACCAATCTGTTGGGGTTTAGATTTCCAAGAAGATCAAGTTACAAAGATTTTTCGGCAAGCGCGATTAGGGGTGAATGTTGATCCGTTACAGGCTCAGCTGTTTGGTGCTTGGGCTTTGGATTATCTTGCGCGACTGGATTGCCAGCGGGGCTGGGCCAAGCAATTGCATTTGGGTGCCTGGCGGAACGTCAATTCGCGGTTGTTCGCTGCTGGCGGTCGCGATCGAGGTGGTGACGTGATGGGGGAGTGGTTGCAAGTAAATGCTTTGGGTGCGTTTCTCGATCGACTGGATCGCGATCAACAATTACCGCGAATGATCATTTACAACAATAACCGATCGATAATTATCCATTGGCTGTTTTGTTGAATGCATTTGGTGATGGAGAGATTGCCGGCAAATTGCAATGGGGACCGGCCTGGTGGCATTTGGATCATGCCGATGGTATCCGAGCTCATTTAAGTATTTTGGCCAATGTGGGATTGTTAGGTCGTGCTATTGGAATGACCACCGACTCGCGATCGTATCTATCGTTGGTGCGGCATGAATATTATCGACGGATTTTGTGTGATTGGATTGCAGCTGCGGTTGATCGCGGCGACATTCCTGCAGAACCTTCTTTGTTGACTAACACAATTGAACAACTTTGTTTTCGCAACGCCCGCGACTATTTCAAATTTCATTGTGCTCACGATCCATTGATCAATGATGGTTGAACTGAGTGGAAAAGTAAATTGAGTGGAAAAGTGAACTGAGTGGAAAAGTGAACTGAGTGGAAAAGTGAACTGAGTGGAAAAGTGAACTGAGTGGAAAAGTGAATTGCGTGCCTAAACGACTCACTTGGTCAAGTTAAGCACACAAAATTTCGGTGGCGAGTTATTCACAGATCATATACGCACACCAGGCGCATTTCGCACACTCGATCCGCGACAATCTGCCACGATGATCAACGCTTTGGATCAGCAAAGCGGACCATTACAATCTTAATGTCAGCTTACTTCAAATCGCCAATGGATCTTGTTTAAAGCGTTTTGCCGACGACTTAAAATGATCTTGTCGAATCCAAAAAATAAATGGCGGGTCAGGAACCAGATAACAGCTTGTCCCAATGGAAATGCAATTCTCAAAAATCTTTTGCGATCCAGTACTTGGCAAAAAAGCATCGAATATTGCATCACCCGGTGAACTGAACAACTGGAGACTTTGAAAGTCCAGGTTTGGTGTGCCGAAAGAGAGATTCACCTAGAGAGAACCGAGATATGAGAGTTTTATCAGTATTCTGTTTTATGGTCGCTAGTTTTATTAGCGAAATCAGTTGGGCTTATCAAGACAATTCCAGCAATTTCAGTTGGCGATACTATCGCCCGACCAATACTGGAATTCAAGGTGATGAATGCGAAGCGTTGTTGGTTGACGGCGATGGCAATCCATGGATTGCCGGCTATGTGGCTTCGTTTGAAGAAGGTGGTTTTTCGAAATTTCATTATGACCAGAACCGTTGGGAAAACTATTCTAACGTTGACCACCAAATGATGGGGCATCCCGAGCGAACAGGCATTGTTCGTGTGGCCGATTTTGATCAAGACGAGCTGGGCAACATTTGGATGTCGACAGGCCGCGGTGCGTTGTTTTTCTCACCGGCGTTGGGAATCAATTCCTTAGTTCGATTTGGTGATGACAATTCACCGATGCCGGGAGGTTGGAGCCGCGGTGTTGAAATTGCGCCTGATGGCACCGTTTGGTTTTCATCGTATGCGACTGTGTGGGGCGCTGGAGGCGTGTCGCAATACGATCCAGCCAGCGACCTGTGGCAAGTGTTCGACAATCCGTTTGGCGATGGCAAGATCAATGTCCAGCCAAAATCGGAAGGCGGTTATTATGTGTGGGTAAACATTACCGGGCTAGAAGTCAGTCGTTATGACTCAACGACCGGTAGTTGGGAGAGTATTCCCTCGGCCAATGGCGATGTGGCTCACTTGGCCGGCAAAAATGCTACGGATCCCCAAGGCAATACTTGGCTGTTTCGTTGGACTAATTTTGATTTATTCGAAATGCAGTTGGACTGCCTGCGGCCAGATGGGACTTGGTTTAATTTGCCTGCACCGCCGTTTGGCACTAATGTGCAAGACGTCCGTGCCAAAGCGCCGAATCTCGTGCTGGTGTTGGATGGCTCGGGAGGCGCTTGGCGATTTAATGGTTCGACTTGGCAATATTTAGGCGCTTGGGAAAATACGCCTTGGAGTTATGACATTGATCAAGACGCCAGTGGCAATGTGTGGGTGTGTGGGATAGGTGGTGCTGCGAGGCGCGATGCAATTACGGGTCAATGGCAACGCTACCGAGTGACGAATACCAGTCAGTACGATTTTTTTAACGAAGACCTGACGATTGCCCGCAATGGTCATGTCTATGCGACTGCCAACGCGGGGCCGGGCATTGGGGGTATGGTCCAATTTGATGGCAAGAATTGGATTGGCTACAACAACGCGAATTATGGTCTAGGACACGATTGGCCGTTTAATGGTGACAATAGTCAACGGATTTATGTACGGCGACTTTCGGGAGAGCTGTTAGTCAATCCAACTTTTGAAGGCTTGCATCGCAAAGTTGGTAACACTTGGACAGATATGCAAATCGGAACGGGTTCGGTCAATGACATACTAGACGATAATTCGGGTCGGTTATGGGTCGCGCGGCCGGGAGGGTTAATGCTACGCGTGGGTAACACTTGGCGACTGATGTCCGATCAAGGCGGCAACAAGTTGCGGGTTGACAACAAGCGACTGGCTGGTATTTGGGCGATGGCAGACACGACCATTACTCGCGTTGGTGTCAAAGCGGGCCGACAAGAGTGGACGATTCATGACTTTAGAGAACTGGATCCGCAAAGCGATCAGTTCAAAGGCATGGTGATTGATCCCAGTGGCAAGGTATGGATTGGCGCCAATACAATTAATTTGCCGTTAAACAGTACGTTGATCAAATTGAATCCTGCTACGGGTCAATATACGACTTACCGATATGGCGAGAACTGGCCATTCCCGGGGCAATATTTGATGCCCGTTGCGGCAACACCCGATGGTCGAATTTGGTTTCAATACGATTCTGATTTTGGGATTGATGATCAAGGGATGGCGTATTTTGATGGCACTCACGTGGTGAAGTTTCCGGCACCGTTTGAGGGGGTACCACAGTGGGGCGGTTTGCCACATGCTGGAATCAAAGACGTAGAGTACCGCAAGACGGCCACGGGCTATGAGCTGTGGATCAGCTGTGCCAGTCGTGGCATTGCGGTGTTAAGCGTAACACCGGCAGGTCAACGCTCCGCTGAGGCGCAGGAAGAAATGGAAAATTTCGCCGTCGATGGTGGTGTCGATGGTGGTGTCGATGGTGGTGTCGATGGTGGCGTTGATGGTGGCGTTGATGGTGGCGTTGATGGTGGTGTCGATGGTGGTGTCGATGGTGGTGTCGATGGTGGCGTCGATGATCGTAGTGATGATATCCAGAGGTAACAGGCTTCAAATGGATGCGTCCCGAATAGATGTCCTGTGAAAACCGGTCGTCTAAAAACCGGTCGTCTAAAAACCGGTCGCCTAAAAACCGGTCGCCTGAAAACCGGTCGCCTGAAAAATGGTGGCCTGAAAAATGGTGGCGAGGAAAAACTGGGGATCAGGAAAACGTAGCCGACAAAATTTGGAAACGAGACCGAATTGACCGAACCGCGCGGTGTGATAAATTAAATACGTTACTCGGGGCGTAGCTCAGCCTGGCTAGAGCGCTACGTTCGGGACGCAGAGGTCGCAAGTTCAAATCTTGTCGCCCCGACTTGTAAAACACGGGGTTTTTTGAAATACTGAATTTCGCAAACTCTGTTTATTGCACAGTTATTGCACAAAAAAGAGCCCAACAGGCGCCAACCTGTGGGCTCTCACGCGAGTCTCCCGACTCACACTTGTTCGGTTTCACGACCTATAGGGAGGCTTCGCAATGCGACAACCAAAACCATTTTTTCGTAAATTCACCAAGACCTGGTACGTGACCATCCATGGTCAACAGCACAACCTTGGTGCCAATAAAGACGACGCGTTTCAGCTTTACCACGAGCTTATGGCCAAACGCGGGCAGGCAACTGCCAGCTTCAAGGTCATCGATGAACTGTTTGACGCTTATCTGGAATGGCTTCACAAAAACCGTTCTCAGGGAACGTACGACAAAGCGGTTCATTACCTGAGCAACTTTGCCAAGTTCGCAGGATCTCGAACTCAACTGGCTCACATTGACGGGACGAAACTGATCCTTTGGATCGAGTCCAAGAAATGGGGTGACTCGACCGCTCACGGTGCGATTTCGGATGTTCAACGGGCATTCAACTGGGCCGTCAGACGGGGACACCTTTTGCATTCGCCCGTTAGGCGGGTCGAAGGCAAACCAGCCAAGAAACGTCGCGAAACGGTCTTGAGCCCTGAGGACTGGGTTACCCTCCGTGCCTTTGTGCCTGACCAACAATTCGGCGACTTTCTCGATTTCCTTTGGTACTCTGGCTGCCGACCACTTGAGGCTCGCAGACTCTGTGCAAGTCATGTTGACTTGAAACATTCGGTGGCAGTCTTCCCGCCAAGTGAATCGAAAGGGGAGCGAAACGAACGAGTTATCTTCCTGACCAGCGAAACCAGTGCGATTTGCAAACGGTTGATCGGCCAGCATCCGACCGGCCCACTCTTTCGGAATACGATTGGCGGACCATGGAAAAAGGACTCGATCAACTGTCGTTTCCAACGGTTGAAAAAGAAGCTCGGCAAAGACGTTTGTGCGTATTCGATTCGACATTCTTTTGCGACCGAAGGGCTGAAGCAGGGGATGGACTCGTTGACGCTCGCTCAAATCATGGGGCACTCGGATACAACGATGCTGTCCAAGTACTACTCGCACCTGGCCCGAAACCCCGCCTACTTGCGGGATCAGGCCAAACGAGTCAGAGCTTGAGGTGTTTCATTGGCGAGCGGCGTCGGACGGGCGTCCGCTCACATACCACCAACGACTGCTGCAAAAACTCTGCGAGATCCGCTTCGGCGATCCGAATCGCGCCGCGGCCCAGTCCAATCCGATGACACGGAATTTTGCCGTTGGAGATCAGAGAATAAATTGTGTTCTGTGAAACGTTAAGGCGTTCGGCCGTTTGTTTGACTGTAAGCATGGCTATGGTTCCGGTGGAATTTTTGAGTCAGAATTTTCAAAACGGACGAGCCGGATTTCCGGCCCGCCCTGAAATCAAACCTGCGTCAACAATCGACTAGGCGTCGATAGGTTTGGCGGGCGTAGTTTGGTTTGAACGAACCCGAAAAGCCGTTTGCAGGCATTTCCAACACAACGGTTCATCCTTCAAAAATCCATCCGAAAACGTGGTCGTCACGCATTCGCGGTCTTTTTCGCACCAACGGCAAGTTGCCGATTCGGTGCGGTGGGATAATACAACCTTCATTTCATCTCCTTGAAAAAACAGATTCACAAACAAGAAAGAAACGCCCGGAGAAAAGGCGTTTCGTGAATTCGCCAGAACGGCAGGGGAGTCGCAATGACGGCAAACAGGCACAAGGCACAGTCGCCAACACTCGCGTTGAACCAGAACAGCAGTTGCGGCTGCCGTCCTGGTTCGTTTTCTCAAGCAACGCCAAGCACTTCGTCAATTCGCTTGAACTCGGCGAAAGGTGTACCATCACTCATTCCGAAGTATTGTGCGCCCCGATCAATGAAGTACCAATTGCCTGAATCAAACAGGTAAATGAACTCGCATCCGCAGTTGCCCGCGTAGCCGACCAGATCGTCCAGTTCTGCAAAGAACTTTCGATCAACTTCGGTTTCGCCACGATCGCGGCCATAGAAAGTCGTTGCCTCGGTCGCTCGATCGTCGAAGTCATGAACCTCGCCAATTTCACTGCCAAGAATTGAGATGTCTCCCAATTCAATCAACTTTCCAATCTTCTCAGGATCGCTCCAGTGTTCGTGGAGCATTGCTCCAACGTACTCGGGATAGCCATCCCAGTGACAATAAACTCCTTCAAAACCAGACTCAATTGAACGTGAAATAAATGAACGTGTTGACATAAAATAGGGGTGAAAGAAACAAAAAGTCGCCGAAGCGACACGACCACATCCGGCCAGTCAATGCATCCGCAAATGCACGAGCAAACCGAAAGGGTGTATTGTCAGCTGCAATTGGGCAGCGTTGTTGATTGAGAGAACCGAAGGGGGAATGCCTTCGGTTGGAGATGAAGCAAATGCTTCAGATTGATAGCCATGGTTTTGGCGAGGCACGTCAAGGACGTCACAGGTCAATCCACACGGCATTCCGGAATGGGTTATCAGGGTAACCCGCTCCGGGTGTATCGTTACTCCGATTCTTGCGAACCGTTCGACTCGCGTTTCAAAATTGAAACCCAAGCCTGTCGTGTCAGGAGTTCGACAACGGGCAAATCGTCACGGCTGAATACAGACGTCGTTTTGAACTCGTCGCCATCTTTGTACGTGCGAGTAATACTCACCTTGTAAAAAACAGCTCCGTTGTCCGACGTGTTTTCAAACACACTGGCAGAAATGCCGCGAAGTTGAAACTTCTCGACGGGTTTGTTGGATGTCTTCTTTGTTGTTGACATAAAAAAGTTGGGAAAAAACTAAAAGTCCACAACAACCGGCTTACTCCAACCCTGATTGAAGTAGGGGAGCCGGTTGTGAATTTGTGGTCGGTGATGTGGCCCGCTTCACCAGCGACACAAGTTCGTCGTCCTGGCATCGGGTCAAAATTGTCTCAAACAGAAAGTTGTTCGGTGTGATCTGGTCGAAGGCCACAAACCGGTACGCTTTCTGGACTTCATGATCGGCATTCTTTTTCGCAAAGGCCCGGCAAAGCTGATCCCGTCGCTTTTTACCCGGCGCGACAAACAGGACGAAAAAGAAATCGATGTTTGATTCGGGAAAATGTTGGCGATGCCCTTTCTGTTCCCAAAGTTTCCGGTATCCAGGGCTTTTGCGGGCCGCGACACGGTCGTGAAAAAACGAATCGCGATCCTGTTCCACGTAAAAGACCGCACGAATGCCTTTGAATTCCAACACAAAAGCAGCGTCCGGCATGCAAATTACGTTACTGAACTTCGTCCGCATGAATCGGCGCGGTGTATTGGCTTCAAGCAGATTGAGTGCTTCGTCTTCGTTGACCCAACGCAAGAGCTTGATGTCCTCGACCGTTGCATCTATGGCCGCATTCATCATGCGGTGCGTGTCGGAAACGGCAATGTAGTGCAGCAAATGTTGCGGCTGCGACGGTTCAACAGGTTTCCTCAACAACATCTCGTCGTCCAGATGACCGGCCAGAAACTCAAGTCCCGTTTTTGTCAGGTGATAAACCGGACTGGCGGAACCGTCGAGAGGATTGACGACCTGCAAATTCCGCTTCTGCAAAAATCCGGCTTGCCTCATTCCGGTCAAACGGCGACGTGTGACGCGACCCGTCGAATCATTGCTGTAGCACATTTCCCGCAATTGGCGGGAAGTCAGCATGAAGTATCGCGCCAGCAAAATCAGCGCTTCGATATCGCGTTCCTGAAGTATCATTGCAAAAAATCCTGAGCGAACGAGTATTCCAAAATCGAACAGAGTTCGAGTCTATTTTAGAGAGAAGAGCGACGGAAAGTCGCTCTCCAAGAATTCAGTCCATTGCTGAACTGTCGTTCAACCAGTGAAGTCATCAGGTACACCCGGGAGTGTCGCAGACGAGTTCGCCCAGTTCGCTCACAATTTGATTGACATTGCAATCAACTGTGTGGCATTCTTGTTTCACCCTTGGAAGAAGAGCATTAACTGCCCAACTCCAATCACAAGGAACGAAGTGAGCAAGCTCACCTCAAGGCCGATTCCGGGAATGGAACTTCGGCCTTTTCCTTTTGTCAACGATCCGTTGACCAGTTTCACGTAACGAGAAATCAGTTTTCTCATGGCGGAAAGGGGGAAATGATAAAAATGAGTTTCTCAACTCAACTGAAATTAGAACGGTTCCTTTTGGAAAGTCAAGTCACAAAGGGGGAGGCCCAGGGCTAATCATTAATTGAACCTGCGCGGATTTGATTCGTATAATGGCTGTCTGAAGTTAACGGAATGTAGTTTACCATTAAGGAGATTAGTTTGAGTACACCCGCCGTTGTGGGATTGCTGCAGTTATTGTCAGCCA
>JBGSMY010000315.1:0-28206 GCA_041739975.1 Pirellulaceae bacterium | reverse complement strand
GATGGCTGACAATAACTGCAGCAATCCCACACCGGCGGGTGTACACAAACTAATCTCCTTAATGGTAAACTACATTCCGTTAACTTCAGACAGCCATTATACGAATCAAATCCGCGCAGGTTCAATTAATGATTAGCCCTGAAACGAAACGGCACCGGTTCGTGAATGCGCGCCCGATAATGTAATATCTGCATTGCCCCACACCGTTTGCGGTGGAGCTGCACCAGTACCCGTGTAGCGAATGCCGTTGCCAGTTGTGACCGAATGCAAATAGACGCCGAGTGTCGATCCTTGTGCAATCGAAATCGCATTGGCAAGGAAAATGTCTGAGGTCAGTGTTGTGGTTCCGGCGGCAAAGCCCGTAACCGTTTCTGACAAAGTCCACCCGGCACTGCCAACTTGAAAACCTACATAAGAACCAGGCCGCACCCAAACTTCGATTGAAGCGGGTGTGCCAACAGTGCCACTGCCCAGATAAGTCGCAAATCGTTCTATCAACAAATCGTTCGCCCCACTGGCCGTCAAATCAAAAAACACCCCACCTGACCCGTTGTTCGGTGCAGCCGTTGACAACACATCGGCAGACGCACGACCGGCAGAGAACAGGGTTGCAGCTAACAAAGCCAGGGCCAGCTTTGCCAACATTGGCTGCAGAATCTTTCTCATTTCAAAATCTCCCGTAAAACAGAAACTAGAGGCGTGCGGCAAGCCGAGCTGATAACACCCGACTATAAGGTATTATTCTCGTTGCCAATTGCTGATGCTTCAAGTATAAAGTTTCCTTCAACGACAAGTTTTTTATCATTTCTTACGGGCGGTTTTGCGAAATCTAGAAAACTCCATTGAATCTCACGACTTCCGACTGCGCAAGCCGCGCAAATGACGCCGATCGCAATCGTTTGCCGACCCGTTCGTGGCGGAATTTCGGGTGAATTGACCTATCGTCGTGGCCCGTATCCGAGCTTCGATGGAATCGAAAATCGGCGCAGACTGGCCCCCAAAGTCTTTGGTTGTCCGTCCTGAAGTTGGCCGCCGCATGTATAATCCGAGTTTCATTCGTAACAAATCGACCGAACCGCTCGGGGGATTTTGCCGTGGCCATCGTGATCTCATCGTTCCCTGGCGAATTGGCGGCGCGATATGCGGCCGAAAGCCTGCGGCGAATCCTAGTCAGAAAATCATTGGCTCAAGTAGTCTTTGCCACAGGCGCGTCCCAATTTCGATTGCTTGAATGTCTGGTAGAGAATCCGACCATCGATTGGAGCCGCGTCAGTGGCTGGCACCTTGATGAGTATCTGGGCCTTGCCGGCAATCACCCCGCATCATTTCAACATTATTTGCGACAACGGCTTGTCGACCGAGTACCCATGCATCGATTTCGGTTTATCCAGGGTGACTGCGACAACCCTGCGCTCGAATGCCGCCGTCTTAAAAATGAAATCGGAGACTTGACGATCGATTTAGCCTTGATCGGCATCGGCGAAAACGGACATGTGGCATTTAATGACCCACCGGCCAATTTTGAAACGACAGAGTCGTTTATTGAGGTTGATCTCGATCAAGCCTGTCGCCAACAACAATGTAGTGAAGGCTGGTTCGCCGCCCTCGAGGAGGTACCCCGACAAGCGATCACCATGACTTGCCATCAAATTTTAAAATCTAACGAAATCATTTGCACGGTGCCCGACGCGCGCAAGGCAATCGCAGTGCAGAACAGTCTGAGCAAACCGTGTACACCGCTAGTACCTGCTTCTTGTTTGCAACAGCATTCGCGAATTACATTTGTCTTGGATGAGCCGGCTGCCGCGAGGTTGCCTGCTCCAGAACAGAGCCCACATGTTTGGTATCGACAACAAACTCTTTTGCCGACCAAGTGTCTCGATTTGCAGATCAACGGGTGTTTTGGAGTTGATTTTAACAGCGACTCATTGACTGGCGGAGAATTGCGAACGGCTTGCCTGCAGCTCGAACAGCGAGGCGTGGTTGGCATTTTGTTAACGCTAATTACCGACGAATTGACCGTAATGAAGCGGCGAATTTCCAATATTGCGCGATTGCGCGAGCAAGACGATTTTCTACGGGATTTTATTCGCGGGATCCATTTGGAGGGGCCGTTTTTATCGGCCGAACCCGGCTATTGCGGCGCCCATCCGAAAGAGTGCACCGTCGATGCTGCCATCGACCGGATCGCGCCGTTGATCGACGCGGGTGACGGACTCGTTCGCTGGGTGACTTTGGCACCGGAGCGCGATCGACGGGCAGTGGTTACGCGGTACTTGGTGGAGAAAAACATAGTAGTGGCGGCCGGACATACAAATGCCAATTTGGACGAGTTGAAATGTGCAATCGATCAAGGATTGTCTGTGTTTACGCATTTAGGAAACGCTTGTCCGCTCGAGTTGCCGCGGCACGACAATATTATTCAGCGGGCCTTGAGTTTGCGGGAGCAGTTGATTTACACGTTGATTGCTGATGGCGTGCATGTGCCGGATAATGTGTGGCGCTGGTGGCTAGATTGGCTGGGGCCGCGACGCGTCGTGTTGGTATCTGACGCGACGTCGGCCGCAGGATGTGGTCCGGGTCAATACCGTTTAGGGAGGCAGACGATTACTGTCGGCGAAAATGCTCGAACGCAGTTTGACAAAGACTCGGGATTGTTGGCCGGATCGACTCAGTTGTTACCGGAAATAATCGCGCGGCTGTCACATGCTGAGCCCCAACTTTCCGCAACAGCGCTCGAAGTTATGGCATTCGGAAATGCGCAATCGATTTTGTCGCGTTCGATGATGTGAGCGTGTGGGAGTTGTAATCGATGCTAGGGAGCGCAATCGTTTAACGGCACTCCAGAGAGGATTTTGCCGTCCTCAACTTAACCACTTCAAGCGCAACGTTTAACGGCAAGCCAAAGCGGATTTTGCCGTCTTCAACCTAACCATTTCAAGCGCAACGTTTAACGGCAAGCCAAAGCGGATTTTGCCGTCCTCAACCTAACCATTTCAAGCGCAACGTTTAACAGCAAGCCAGAGCGGATTTTGCCGTCCTCAACTTAATAACCATTTCAAGCGCAACGTTTAACAGCAAGCCAGAGCGGATTTTGCCGTCCTCAACCTAACCACTTCAAGCGCAACGTTTAACGGCAAGCCAAAGCGGATTTTGCCGTCCTCAACCTAACCACTTCGGACAACCATCTCGGCAAAATCCGCGACGGCGACGGCGCCCCTGTCCAAGCGCCCCAATTGCAACTTCTATACTGCCCAAGCGCAACGTTTAACAGCAAGCCAGAGCGGATTTTGCCGTCCTCAACCTAACCATTTCGAACAACCATCTCGGCAAAATCCGCGACGGCGACGGTGTGAGTTGGGTACACGCGCTCGCAGGGTGCAGAGTGCAAAACAAAGTGAGCGGAATTACGAGGTTTGAATAGACTTTGGGTTAAGAGAGGGTGCGGCACAAGGCTGGAGCCTTATGCCACGTGAGGGCGGGCACAAGGCTGGAGCCTTATTCCACATGAGTGCGGCACAAGGCTTGAGCCTTATGCCACCACAAGGCTGGAGCCTTATACCACGACAAACTTAGCAGCTTCATTTGGGGATATTCAACTCGCGCACGTTAACCAACATGGTTTCCAGCTGGCGACTTTTTTCCACGATCGTCTTTTGGCTGAAATGACGGTCGGTGCCGGGGATGGGAATTCCAATTTGACGCCGACGTTCGATTTCTCGAGTTCCTAAAACCACAAGCATCGTCTGGTCAAGTTCACAATTGGCGGCAAATTCACGAACCTGCATTTCGACATCGGGAAACTGAATCTGAAGCCCCGCGTCGTCCGACTCACCCTCTTCCAACGGAATCGCAAAAGTATCCAATACCTTGCAAGTAGTTTTTTTGATTTGCAGGTCAACGCGACCGCCAATGATCTGGCCCAAACCGACTGCGACCGTGTTACCATTCGAAACACAAATCAGCTCAGGTTGACGCTTAACTTTTGTAGAAGTTCCGACGGGTTGCGTCGTAGTGATCGCCGAAACATATGGCTGTAACGCAGCATCCATCATTTCGGCCGTTTGTCCCGCGAACATGGTAATCGTAGGGGCCGAAGTGATACTGTTCCGCGGATTTGACTTGCACGCTTCCATTAATTTGGCGACTTCTGCCGGTTCAAGTACAACAATTAAACAAGTTGGTTTGCCCGGTCCGCCGGTAGGCATCGCCGTCCCTTGGACGAGCGACACGGGTAGACCGCCAGATACTTTAACTCGTTCGGGCCCTGCTGAACGAAACAACTCGGCCAGCGGATCGGGAAGTTTTGATTTCTCGACATCGTCCCAACAAAGCCACCGCGTTTCAACCACTAGACTTCGCTGCGGTTCCACAAATGTCGGTGTAAGTGATTGTTGTTGTGAGTGGACCGAGGCAACTGGAATTAAAGCAACCAGGCCGATCACGGCCAGTATGAGAGATTTTATCATTTTGTGCCCTTTGAAAGGATGTGAATCGGGGAGTTCAATTCGATCGGTTGCCGGAGAAATATCAAAAAGGTCGTTGCGAAGCAATGGGGATTTAAGGGGTGATTTAGCTGTCTAGCCGTCAAACTTGCGCTCCTGCCAGCACGCTGGCTAGGGGGCGGCACTGAGTAATTTCAATTCGCTTCGTTTTCTAGCTGTCAAACTTCTTCACCTGCCAGCAAGCTGGCAGGGGTCGCCCTCGTTGCGGTCTACGCTACCTCAGCTGATTCCTGAAGCCTGAAGCTGATTCCTGAAGCCTGTTTCCTGAAGCTAATTCCTAAAGCCTGTTCACTTAAGCCTGTCACTCGTTCTTCAACTTTTGTTCATACACCTGATAAGTCTTATACCTGCGTAACGGCAACGCACGCTGCAAGGTGTCGGTGGAGGCCAAGTTTTCTTCGTCAATCCATCCAAATTCCCAACGCGTAAACTTGTGCCATAAGTCCGTCATCGATTTGGTGACCAACGCCGAAATTCCTTTAGCGCGAATCGTAGGATCGACACCAATGGCAATCAAACGCCCTTCGGGAATTCGCCGCTTCCAAAAAGCCAATTGCGGCCAACGCATCCAATCCCACCGACCAACACAACGCTTAATCGCCCAATTAATGTTTGGGATTAACACGTTATAACCCACCATCCGATCACCCATCCAACAGCCTATGACCGTCTCGGGATTGATGATCCGACGAAGTTGCTTGACATTGAAATCAAGTTCAGCTTCGGTCAATGGGACAAACCCCCAGCCGCGACTGCGAATGATATTGCCAATCCGATTGATCTCGCGCAACATTGGCCCCAGCGTTTCTTGCGTGGCCGAACGAACTTCTAGCTCGGGAAACCGCTGTCGCACTCGATCACACGATTCACCTAATTTAGCGAATCGCTGCAATGCGTCATGATTATCTTCGGCGGGTACATACAAAAAACTGTGAAACCGGCGTACTGGGATCAACCCCTGCGTTAGCAATAACGCGTCGTAGTAAGGCATCGTATGGGCCATCATGATAAACGGCGAGAAATCCCAACCCGCGAGCATCACCCCAAACTCACTCTTCATCGACGGATTGACCGGACCTCGAATCGTGTCGCAGCCTTCGGCAATCAGCCATTCCCTGGCTGCCTGCAATAGTGCTGTGGCAATCGCGACAACCGGCGGTGACTCGAAAAAACCAAAAAATCCAACTCGATCTTGATAATGTTCGTTATGGAGATCATCGACTATCGCTGCAATTCGTCCTACCGGACGTGATCCCAAATAGGCGACCCACACACGTCGCCGCGCATGTTGATAAAAGGGATGGCGCTGTGGATCAAGTTGCAACCATTCCATCGATTGCAACGGAATCACGGCAGCCGGATCGTGAGCATATCGATCACGCTTTACGCGATAAAAATCATTACGCTGCGCCCGACTTTCCACAATCTCAATGCGCAGGGGTTGCGCTAAAGGATTAAAGTCCAGCGAGACCGAAGTTCGCTGCAAACTTTGGGGCGTATCAGTGTTAAGGTTTGAATTTCCAGCCCTGGACATGAACCGATAATCCGTCACATATTCCTACTAACTTAGATACCCAGGAAAATGGCTAATGCCTCTGGAAATCGATGGGTGCGTGTATCTCAATTTTAGAGAAACACCCACAAGTCCGCCAATGGGTTGCAGCCGTCGACGCTTAGACGGACAAACCCCGGATTAATCGTTCCGCGTAATCCCAAGTCGCTTGGCCAACTTGAGTTCCCAGTTGTGTCCCTTGCGTATTGCCGTCCATAAAGTGAATTCCACCGTACAATCGCGACATCCCTGCCTCCAGTGCAGCGACGGTAAATGTGGGCCATTCCAAAACGATTGTTTGTGTTGGAACCAAACCGGACTCAAATCGGGATTGTCCCGGTTCAAAGGTAACAAAGCCGCCAAACGCATCGCTGCCCGTATATTCCCTCAGCACGGCCGCTGCGGCCGCACTGAACGCACTGTGTCCCGATGTGTATTCAGCAAATGGGGGCGATGGATCCCCGCCTGGCGTTTGATAGGTAATAAAATCCTCAGCCAAAATCGTTTGCACTCCTCGACCAGGAACCCAAGCCTCGATCACATATCCGTTTTGTCCCGCATCAAACTCGCCAATCAAACCCAAACGCCCCAATTCGCGAATGGCGCGAACCGGGCGAGTGTAGTCGTAAAATCGCTTCGCTTCCCAAGTTGCGATTCCGGCATTCATCACGGCATTGCCCAATCCCAGAAACAACTGTGCGTCTTCATCCAACGAATGGTTGTCCCGGGCTGATACATAACGGCCAAAGGTCATGGAGGTGCCCGGTGGAAATGAAGTGCCGCCGGCATCTTCCCAAAATTCTGCAATCAATTTTTCTTTTTCCGTTAAGTTCGCACTGAGATCGACAACCTGTTCGGCTTGCTCGATAAACGCGGGATTGATAATCGTCCCAATCAAATCGCGGCTGATCGCGTGGACTTGATTATCGGATGTTGTGATTGTTTTGGCCGTCAGATCAACGCTGCCTTCAACTAATAAAAACGGGGCGGGTGCGGTCGGGCGAAACTGGGCGCCCGATTCCAAGCCAAACGTTTCAACGTTCCCCCAGTGCGGTGTCAAATATTTTTGCACACGCAATTCTTCACCGGGAATTGCATCAACGGGAACACGTTCAGCAGTCCAGCGTTCCAAGTCAACTACCTGGCCAGCTTGATTGATGGGTGTGTAGCCCGAATTGTCCGAGTATCGAACGCCGGCCGTACCCGCAGCGTCCGTCCCTAATTGATTCGAGCCATCGGCATGCCGAGCTGTGAGCAGAGCCGCCGCCATTTGATTGCCAATACCCGCTGGCGTTGTGGTAGTTGCAATAAAATTAGGATCGTATCCAAACCGATTCATCACGGCTGAAAAAATCTCGGTGCGCGAAGGAAACAAGTCGACGAGCACTCGATAAGCAGCATAACTCATGGCTTGCTGTTTGTTAGCTTCCGTGTTCTCCGCTTGAGGTCTTTGCAGATCGTCCGCGAGTACCGTGGAGCGGGCCTCGGGGTCATAGGCAGACCAAGCATCATAGATTGCCGTATGAACCATGCCATAGGCCCGCGACGCAATGGTTGGCCCAGTTCGTTCGGCGATCACGGCCGCTTGAGCGGCACGATCCCACAAGACTGAAATTGTCGGCGAGGGGTCATCAACATCCACAAGTTGCGTTGTTGGCTCCATCGTTAACTGAACACCGCCAAACGGTTGCGAATTGATTTGATGGGATCGAAGCTCGGCAACGACGGCATGAACAATAGGGTTCTCTAAGCTGCGACTACCGTCGGTCCATTGTTTCTGGGAAGTGCGTACTTCGCCCAAGTCAGCCGATTGTCGCAATACATTTTGCCCCGAACCACCACGCAGCGAAGCACTTTTACCAACCGACACGGCGGGATCAACGGACAATTGGTCATCGCCACGGCCTAAGTCGACTTTGATCGATTTGGCAATTGTCAAATTGGCCCCCATTCGCTCCGGCATCAAAGCGATCTGGTCTTGGCCGCTACCTGTTCGGACTTGCAAGTCTCCGCTTACATTGCCCCCGGCCAACGTGGCAGTATTATTACCCGTTCCCAAATCCAATTGTAACTTTCGGCCCACTTGCAACGCTTGGGTCGTGATCGTGTCATTCCCATCACCCAATCGAACTTTGGTATCTCGGCCTGTGACCAAGTCATTAAGGGCAATCACGTTATCGCCACGACGAGCCTTGATGTCCGTTTGTTTCTGGGTCTGCATGCCATCGACATCGAGGGTGTTGTGACCGGATCCCAGGTCAATCTTGCAGCTTTTGGCAGTTACATTTTGCATTCTCAAGACGTCGTTACCATCGCCTCCATACCATTGCAATTGCTGAGACAATTGCAATCCATTGACCGTGCATTGGTCATTGCCATCATTGAGCCGGGCCAATAATTTTTTGATGGAACCGGTAATAACAAATGGTTGGCTACCGTCATTTATCGTGGTATTAATTCCCGTGATTGTTGTTTGTCCTGTCGACTGGGTAACGATTGACAGTTCGTTATCACTGCCGTCGCCAACGATAGACAAAGCATCGCCGCGAAAGGTTACTTGGAGGTTCCCCGCCAAGAGTTGGCGCGCTTCCAGCGATTGGTATTGGAAAAACCACGATGACGATCCGGACGAGTTTCTAGTGCGATAGCGAGACATCGACAATCCTCCTCAAGTTGAATACCTTGGCTTTGGCGAACCGTCTGTGTCCGCGTTTTAGTTGGCCTGGACAATGACTTTATCTTATTCGACGAACGGTCTTGCCGTACGCTTTTTTTCTTAAGTCTTTGATTTTTTTGCCTAGAAAAATTGGAGGTCTTGTGTTTGCGACGGTCGTCAAGATACTTGGTTCCAACCTTGCTTGTCGCATTGTGTTAGAATTGGGCATTATTGGGGGTCATTAGACATTTGTTGCCAAATCGAATCACGCGATTGACCCCTTAGACGTTTTGACCGAGACTTTATGAACAATCTGGACTTGGCCGTACAATTCTTTTTCCAAATTGCTGTGATTCTCGTCGCTTGCCGAGTCGTGGGAATGGCTGCTCGTTATTTAGGACAGCCCCAAGTGGTGAGCGAGATGATCACTGGGGTTTTTCTGGGACCGTCGCTGTTTGGGTTATTTCTTCCCGCCTGGCAACAGGCGATTTTTCCGTGGGATGCCACGCAACAAACTCGTGACTCCCAAAGTTATCTGTTCCCAGCCTCACAATTGGGACTAGCCCTTTACATGTTCGTCGTCGGAATGGAATTTCGGGTTGATGTAATTCGCAGTAAAATCAAAAGCAGTATTGCGGTGTCGCTCGCCGGCATGCTGACTCCATTTGTGTTGGGTGCCATCCTAGCATATTTTTTGTATCAATATACCGATTTATTCCCCGGAAAAATCAAGTTGCAGGAAGCGATGATTTTCATGGGCGCATCGCTGTGTATCACAGCGTTTCCCATGCTTGCTCGGATCATACATTTCAAAGGATTAGCTGGGACCACGATGGGCACTATTGCCATTGGTGCGGGCGCAATCGACGACGCTGCTGCATGGTGTTTATTGGCGGTGGTTTTGGCAAGTTTTGATGACGATGCAACCCGGGCCTATTGGAGCATCGGTGGAGGCATCGGCTTTGTCGCTTTTGCTTTACTATTAGTAAGACCGTCGCTACATTGGCTGCGCGGTTGGTTCGTCGACGCCGACGACCGACTCAGCGATGCCGGACTGGTTTGTGGGTTGGCTTGGATGGCACTGGCCGCATGGTTTACCGATCTCATTCATTTACATGCCGTGTTTGGCGCTTTCATTGCTGGCGCTACGATGCCACGTGGGCAAGTTACTCAAGGATTAATTGACAAAATTCAACCGTTAACGGTAGCGCTGCTATTGCCTTTGTTTTTCACGTATTCCGGACTCAACACGCGTATTGACTTGCTGAACACTTGGTTTTTGTGGGGTATTTGCGCGCTTGTGTTGCTGGCCGCTATTGGTGGCAAAGGTATCGCTTGCTGGCTGGCGGCGAGGGCCACTGGCTTACCCAATCGCGAAGCGCTTGGCATTGGCGCCTTAATGAATTCACGCGGCTTGATGGAATTGATCATCATCAATATTGGCTTGCAACGCGGAATTATTTCCGCTGAATTGTTTGCCACGCTCGTCGTGATGGCCGTGATCACAACGTTGATGGCTTCGCCATTTTTCGATTGGATGATGGGCCCGCCCAAGGGGAGAGCTTAAGAAACCGTTGCTCTGACGCGGACCCTGGGGCTGGACTCGGGATTGTTCCGTTTCTTGTTACACTCAATCAACTCAACAAACCGTCCACCCTGCCGTTAAACCGGCCGGGGCGGCAAGACGACAAAACTTTTGTATTGTCTCGTTGTCGTGAAAAACCGAAACTACTGCAGGTCGAGCCAGGCGGGATTTGCTTTCGACGATGCGCTGAACACCTCAAACTCGTTGTCAATTAGCGATCAAAACTGGGACCGACCACTTTCAACCGCGAGCTACGACAACAACAGCTGCAAATCTTCGAGGCTAAGGCTCTTCATCAGGCTCGTATCAGCTGTGATCACAGCCTCCGCCAATTGACGTTTTGAGTCTTGCAATTGGATGATTTTTTCTTCAACCGTATCTTTAGCAATCAATCGATAGGCAAACACAGGCTTCGTTTGACCAATTCGATGAGCGCGATCAATCGCCTGCGATTCGACGGCCGGATTCCACCAAGGGTCCAGGATGTAAACGTAATCGGCAGAGGTCAAATTCAAACCATGTCCGCCCGCTTTGAGGCTAATCAAAAACACCGAGACCTTAGGGTCCTCGTTAAATCGCGTTACACAGCCCTGACGGTCATTGGTTTTGCCATCCAGGTATTCGTAAACTATGTTCTGCTTTTCCAAGTGTTGGCGAACAATTGCCAGCAGTGATGTAAATTGCGAAAACACTAAGACCTTATGCCCCTCAGCCATAGCCGATTGCAAACTTTCATCCAGCAATTCCAACTTGGCGGCTTTCACGCGCTGGTGCAATGGATCGACCAGTCCCGGATGACAAGCGATCTGTCGCAATCGCAATAATGCCTCCAACACATGCGTTTTGGCTTGGAACAAATCTCCAGCGGCAACTTTTTGAGCCAACGACTGCTGATAGTACTTTTTGACTTGATCGTAGATTTGCCGCTGTTTGCCATCGAGCTCGCAAAAAATGATCGACTCCGTCTTAGCTGGTAGATCCTTCAGAACTTGTTCTTTGGTCCGTCGCAACATAATCGGGCGAAGGGCTCGATTGAGTTGTTGCAAAACTTCCGGATTATTTGCTGAGCCTCCAAAATTAGCAAACGCGCTACCCGTTCCCAACAATCCCGGGTTCAAAAATTCCAGGATAGACCCTAAATCCGACAATCGGTTTTCAATGGGCGTGCCCGTGAGCGCCAAGCGATTCTTGGCCGTCAGCAAACGGCAAGCTTTGGCGGTCAAGGAACTTGAATTCTTTATGGCTTGCGCCTCGTCCAAGATCGCATAGTCAAACTTGATTTCGCGAAAGTGTTCGATATCACTCCGCAGAGTGCCATAAGTCGTCACCACCAGATCCACTTGGTTTAAACCTGCGCGAGTCGATGCCCGATCGGAGCCATGGTATTGCAACAGTTTCAATTTCGGCGCGAATCGCGTGGCCTCCGCTTGCCAATTGAACAATAGACTTTTAGGAACGACTAACAAACTGGGCGATCGTCGCTTGCGGGACTTTTTCGCCGAGTGGCGACTGCTGTCCAGCAGCGCCAAGACTTGTACCGTTTTTCCTAATCCCATATCATCTGCCAAACACCCGCCGAGTTCAAATTCTTGTAAAAAATTCAACCAGCTCAGCCCTTCCTGTTGATAGGGGCGCAGTTTGCCTTGGAAACTGTCGGCCGGCTGAGCGGGTGCGATTCCTTGAAAACGATTGATTTGTTGTCGAAATTTGAGAAATCCGGCATCAAAGGACGTTGTGTCTTGTTGATCGAGCAGCACATCGAGCAACAACCCCTGTGATTTGCGAAACCGCATCTTTTGATTTTGGGTTTGGCCTAGCTGTAAAAGCGACCCGAACTTTTTCCACCAGCCCTCAGGCAAAATACCCATCGAACCGTCATTGAGTTGTACGAGGTTGCCATTTTGGATTCGCTGCAAGATTTGCGGCAGCTCCAACTGCTGATCGCCAAATTGAAGTTGTCCGTCTAAGTCAAACCAATCGACACCCGATTTCACCTGCAGCTGAACCTTCGACGAAGCCTTGAGGCGCTTTTGCGATAATTCAACTCGCCAGCCTGATTGCATCAATTCCGTGATGGTGGGCAGCAGTTCTTTTTGTGAAAGCTTGAGTATGTTTTGTTTGCTTGTCAAAATGCCCGAATGGCGCGTGATGATTTCCAGCAAAGTATTGACAAAGGTTTTTTCTTTTTCCAAATCACGCCGAATTAAACCCGTTGGAGTTACCACATAAGTTTGCGGTTGGAAATCGACTTGATGGCCGTCATAATCCAACCAGGAACGGCCAGACCAACCCGCCGGCTGGGGTTCCAAGTTGACACAAGGAATGGGTGCGACTTCCAGTTCGGGCAATCGCAACTCTTCAGGGATTTCACCGAGAAACGGAATTTGATGCTTGTAGCGCAGCGATTGCAGCTGGCCTTTTGTCTGCTGGTCAAAAAAAACCGGGTTTTCGTGAAAAAAAACCAACAATCGATGGGTAGAATTGGAAAGATGAGCGATCCCGCGATTGACAATAGCGACTTCGTTGCCGATGCCATAAACGGCAGCGGGGCCGATCCGATTGCCTTCACCGCCAATGAGCGCGGGCTTCAATTTCCATCGACCGTCTCCGACAGATTCCAGCGTCAAGCGAACTTGCAACGGTTCCGGCCAATAATTATCAATAGGAACCGCGATCTCCTCAGACCCATCCGTTTCTCCGTCGAATTCAGGACGAAATAAACGACCCGTTCGAATCAACTGCGGTAGAACAATCGAAAAATGATCAATGGCCAATTTCGTTTCATAAGTGTTCCCGGGCCAGTATCCTCTCGATTGATTAGCGAGCACCGAGATTAGTTGCCGAACGCTCTTCTCCTCGGCACTGGAGTAGGCCAAATGTTGCGACTGCCAGGAAAGCGGTTGTTGAATTAATGGCCGGTTGGTTTTTGGGTCGTAGCGGAACATTCTTAAACCAAACGAGCCCTTGGAAGCCGTTAATACATAAGCTGGCAATTTGGAGGTTGTTGAGGGACTCGCAACGGCTGACTTTGTCGATGGCATCGCGTCCGCGACGAAATCTAACAATTGTTGCAATTTTGCCGAGTCCATACCCGGTCGTTGCGAATTTTCTGATGACGTTTGTGAGAGATCGTGCGCAACGGGCCGTTTAAGCTCGAGATCACTTTGGTCTTCTTGATCCGCTATACTCAATGTCCGCAAGTGTTTTAGTCCTTTATGAACCAATTGATTGGGCGAGTGGTCAAGACTTCGCAAAAAGGCCCACAGGTGTTTGCACCTATTTCCGTCTTCGAAGTGGGGGCACGAACAACGGCACCAAAGCGTGTCGCTGCTTTCATCGGCACGCAGTTCCACTTCGTATAGTTGTGTACCGCGAACCGTGCCCGTGATCTGTTGGCTGTCAGAAAAGGACCATTTGACACTTCGCCTTTTGTACAGTTGCTCGCCGTTACCCAATTGCATTCGACCGAAATTAGGTCGAAATCTGTCGGAAAACACCATCGAAAGGCCATCCTTTTTGTTTGCGAGCCGTTGGTGGCGTCCCCTTCACCTCCATTTGAAGCAAATTCGTCGGGTCAGCCAAGCTGATTTCACAAAAAAATTGTACCGTTGAAACAACGATCCGCAATTGGCAAACCTGAGCGAGACGTACGACTGCGCTGTCGTTTACCCACGCTGTCGTAAAACGGCAAGCCAAAGCGAATTTTGCTGTCCAGAGGATCGCTACCTCGACAGATTCGGTTCAGTAAAATTCACGGCGGCGAGGACGGACTGGGCGTATGTATTCGAGGCTAGGGTCAGATCTTCTGAGGACCATCGATCTACTATCGGCCGAGATTGCTCAAGGCGGACACATTTGAAGACAGAGGCCGATCGATAGAGGACTATCGATCTACAATTAAAGGTTATCCAGGAATTTTTGGGGCTGGCTGGGGACGATCTTCAGGTTTATCGAGTCGATTGGCTACGATTGATGAAGCTTCCCGACCTACTCTGTGTGACCCTTGCGAAAGTGCGTGTCGAGTCGAATTCAATCATGCCAGCAGTTCCCTGCAACCAGTCTGACGCCCGCCCGTATCCGTCGTTCGTGCTTTTCGTGGTTAAATCTTTTTTGCCAATAAATTCCCGGATGAGCCCAATTCAATAACGCCAATCAATTAGCATTTCGGAACTTTATCTTTTCGATCAAGCGTTTTACGGAACGGTCTGGCAGGATTTTTCCGGACACCGCTTCAATGGCATTTACGGTGTATTTGTATCGCAACGACTGGTCAATCGTAAATTCAACTTCAACTTGACCACCGGACAAAGGATCGCCTTCGGTGGTCACCACGCGTTCGACAAAGTCAGTTAGCTTGCTGAACATTTGCGCGTCGTCAAAACTTTGCGATTCGAGGTCGGTGTCGACATCGATACCGGCAATATTTCGATCACCTCCGGCACGCAAGTTGACTTGGATAACTGTCGGCAACGCGGTATCGGGTGGAGCAGGTTCTTCGCTGGCCGCCGGCATTTTCACATTAAAGTCCGCCTCCATGGCGGTCACTTTGAAGGTAAAGATAAAAAACACCAACAATTGGAACACGATGTCGATCATCGCCGTCATATTGAGGCGGATATCTTCAGCTCTGCGAACCGTTCGTCGGAATTTCATATTCGGTAATCTTGACTATTCGATGAATTCGATCGAAAAAAGGAGGCTACGGACACCCCGTGAATTAAATTGTCAATGCTAACGATCTTCTTTGACTCGCAAACTAAAACTCTCCAGTTCGTGTTCTTGACATTTGCCGATCAGTTCTTGCACAAAACCGGTGGGCGTATCTTGGTGAGCCCGAATGATTACTGACACATCTTTGGCCGCCACTGGCTTTCGTTGCCGCGCCGCAGCAGCAATTTCGCGTCGCAGAATCGCATCGGTAAACTCGATTCCAGCAATCCGCTGACCGTCGAACATCACACTACCATCATCGTTCAGATTCAAAATAATTTTGTAATCTGGAATGGTCTCAGGCGGCTTTGCCAATTGACTTGTCGGCAATTGGATCTCTTCCGCGCGATCGACATCAGAAAAATTCATGATGATCATGAAAAACGCGATCAGCAAAAATGTCATATCGATCATGGGCGTCAAATCCGCTTCCAAGATCTCGGTGTGGCGACGTCGAAAACGCATGGAGTGAAATCCCTTAGGCTGTCACTTCTTTTTTCTGACCGACTTTTTCAAACCGACGCATCAAATCGTCGCCGGTGATCCCCACTTCCAGTTCTAACCGTTCAAAACGATTGCGAAGGATGTTATAAGCAGCGATGGCGGGGATAGCGATCGCAAGGCCGATCAAGGTCGTCAACAACGCTTTCGAAATACCATCAGCCAATTTGTTGGGATCCGGCGAGCCGCCACCTGTCGCGATTTCGAAAAAAGATTCGATCATGCCGTGCACAGTCCCGAACAAACCAACCATCGGACTCAAGGTCCCGATCAACGCCAAATAACTCAATCGATGTTGCAGCTTCATGCTCTCTTCTTGGCCGACTTCTTGCATTGCTTCCACAGCATGGTCGTATCCGCTGGAGAGTCGTGCCAAGCCGCTGGAAAGGACATTGCCTAAAAATGACTCGTCTGCTTTGGCTAACTCGTAAGCTTCTTGGTATTTTTTTTCATCGAGCAGCGTCTCGAAGCCTTCAATCAACGGTTCGGGGCAAACCGCCTCGCGGCGAGCGGACAAGATGTTCATGATGAACAATGCGACGGTCACAAATGAAAGCGACAAGAACACGATAATGTACAACCAGCCCAGTCCGTTAACCAGCCACCCTAACAGTGATTGACGTGGTTGTCCTGCATTGGCTGCGTTGTTACCCGTTTGGTTTGCGGCATCTTGCGCTCCCGCAGCCTCTTGATTTCCACCCGGTGCCGCTTGATCGCCAGCGGCACCTTCCTGGGTGTTGGCTACCGCCATCGATTCCCAAGGGAAATCCATCGTCATTGAGGTCGGCAACAAGGCCGGTACGACGGCCAATGAGGCGACAAATAATGCTGCCAAACAAAACACTTTCGTCCAATACATACAAATTCCCTGTTCACCTCAGGTTGTCATCGCAGGTCGTCGAACTATGGCCTAGCTCTTACATCGACTTTGATTTTAGTCGCACTCGTTATCGGCGGATAGCCGACGAAAAGAAATCTGATCGCGTTACTTCGCATTCGTAGGGACTCGAACCAAACCCTATCGGCCTGTTTATTGACCCAATTTTTGCGCCCAAATCGAATTGCGGTAATAGGTCTTAAGATTCTCCCTAGCTTCATAGGCCTGTTCGGTTTTTCCCAACTTGGGCCACAAGATCGCTAAATGGTATAAAGCCTCTGCATGAGCATCGGCTTGTCCGGCAAACAATAAGTCCGTGTGTAAAAACGCCAAAGCCGCCGATTTGTCGTCGCCGTTTTGCAAATGCACGGTACCTAACGCGTTGTAAATGTTGGCGAACAACAATTGATCGTCTGGATTTCCATCTTTGATCATTTGCTCAAGTTGCTGCTGTGCCTCTTTGGCTTTGCCTTGCATCGCCATCGCTTTAGCGTTTAGACAACTAGCAATCGATTTCAGCGATTGCGCTTCTGCATCATTAATTTCCGATCGCATCACCGCTTCAAAACTGCGCACGGCAGCAGAACCATCATTGGCTGTGAGTTGCATTTTTCCTACCAGAAAACTGCCTTTAAGTGCAAACGTTGGCCAAGTTGATCCGGCCAGTTTTTGATATTCGCCTTGAGCCAAAGCGGGTTGTCCTACAATTTCATACAGCCGTCCGAGTCGCTCGGTCATCGGTACAAATTGGTAACTATTGGGATGTTTGCGGAC
Organism: Pirellulaceae bacterium; assembly: GCA_041739975.1. Classification (GTDB taxonomy): domain Bacteria; phylum Planctomycetota; class Planctomycetia; order Pirellulales; family Pirellulaceae; genus BJ22. Next base: position 11,046 of record JBGSMY010000315.1, on the reverse strand, counting down.
AAACTCTGCCACGGCCGTACCCGCATCGCGTGGCAACACTGCACCACCACCCAACGCCGATTCGGCCATCCCCCAAGCCTTGAGGTAGTCCAAATATTGAGCAATGAAACCAGTGGTTGGCGGATCGTTAATTTTTTCCAATTCGGCCAGTCCATCATCAAATCGTTGACCCTCATAACTGCGCAAGGCCCGCGCGACTTGCGGAGGCGATTGACCTAACGTCAACGCCCGCACGTTTTGGGCTGAAACTTCCACTTGCCCCGTGTTGGTTTTGACAATCAACGCATTCACGGTCGAGTCAATGATTTCGCCACGAACCGACGAGCCATTAAAAGGAAACACTGAGTCCGTTTGCGCATTGGCCACCGCCGCAAAATATATTATGAACCAACAAAACAAGTTGCCAGTCACAGCCAGTCGTATCACCGTTAATCGCAGACAAGTTAATATCTTCATTAAATATAGACCTATGGTTATTGAGTTATCGTGGCGATTTGGCGCGCTGTGCTTGAATCCGTTTTTCTAACGCCTCAAATCGAGGCCTCCAATTCTCACCACCCAACGTTGCATCGCGCTGTCGAAATTTTTCCAACTCAGTCAAAGACGACTCGACTGCTTTGTCGCGTTTCTCCAAAATCCCAAACTCTAACCAAGATTCCAGGAGATGGTACAGCGACTCGTGATGCAATTCCAAGAATTGATCTTTGCCTTGGGTAATCGTGACGAGTTGTCGCCAGCCCCAGATCGCATTCCGCTTACGACGCTGGTTTTGCGGATCGACTTGAGGTTCCGAGCCACTAATCGCTTGCGCATAAATACTGGCACGTCCAGCATGTGCACCCCACAGCTGCAGCGTCCTTGCAGCTTCGATCTGCAATCTCGGATCCTGTGGCCGTTTTTCCAACGCCTCCACAAACACCTTCACGGCTTCCTCGAATTTTTGTTGGCCGCGAAGCGCTAATGCTTGATTGCGTTTGGTATCAACCCACAGCGCTTCCGCTTGGTCGTCGCCGCCAAAGCCAACCGATTCGGCCTTTGAAAGCACCGAAAATGATTGGTCAAAAAGTGCCCGCGCGTGATTGCTTTGGGGGGCCGCCAAAACCAACGAATCGGCAATTTCACGCAGTGTATTACCGACCCACAACAGGGTCCGTCCATCTCGCGTTTGTTTTTCTAACGCCCCCAAAAATTGACCAATGCTCTTCGCCAAATTCTCTTTTTCCTGAGGAACGGTTATCAGCTGAAACTGTCCACGCAATTCTTTGGCCAATGCGCTGTAAATCTGAATCAACTCCTGTTCATTGCCATTCTTGGCAAGTTCGGTCTTCAATGCATCGAGAACGGCAGAGGCTTTGTCCAACCAAATCGCCGTATCAACGCCAGTTCGTAAGTTGGCCAGATAGACTGCAATCGCCGTGCGATAGGCCTCTCGCAAAAATTGGCCCGACCGGTCGGATTCAAAAATTGCCGGGTGTTGCTGTTTGATCAAATCAAGTGGAGCCAAGCGGGCTTTCTCCAACTGATCAACAGCAGCGGCTAAATCGTTGGCCTCAAGATTTGCGCTAACCAACAACAACGATGACAAGGCTGCATCGTAAGTAATTTCGTCCTGAGGGACGCTAGCCAGCGATTCTTTGATCATCTCGCGAACTTGTTGCAACCGGCTGTTCAGTTCCTCAGCGCGAGCCGCAATTTGTTCGTCAGACAATTGCGACTTCTCTCGGCGATAGTCAAACCACAACCGCTGGCTCACCTGCAATCCTACTGCTGACCGGCTATTGGCATTCGTCGAAATACGTTCCAGAAATTGTTGCGCGATATCGAAGTCATTATCAGCTAGTGCCAATCGCGCCCGAACGTTGGCGGCTGTATCAGATTCGGTTGAACCCGGCCACAATTCGACCACTTGTTGGCACACTTCAACCAGCCGTTGTTTTTCAAATGCCTTATTTTGATCGGCGGCACTATCGTAGATTCGAGTATAAGCGTTGACCACCAATCCGGCCGCTTGTCGCGTCCAATCCACTCTGGCATATTTGGTCATCAAAAATTCGCCGATCAACGCCGTTTCAAAATAACGCTCCTTGGCAAAATAACTAAACGCTTGCAAATAGCGAATGTGGTTGAGATCGATTGGAGACGTTGTCGCGTCCGCTTTACTCAATGCGGTTCGCAACATAGCTAGGGCGCGATCGACCGCTACTTTTAAGTCTTCGGTCAATTGTTTTTCGTCCGCTGCCGTGTCGTTACCTGCCGCAGGCGAGGCGCCGCGTAGGCCGTTCAATTCACGCAGAACGCCTTCGACCTCGGCCACCAATTCAATGGCACGTTGTTTGGCGTCCGCAAATGACTCGACGGCCCCCTGCTCTTCTTCACCCCCTGCACCCGACATTTTCCATTCACTTAACAAAGCCCGCGCCCTGTCGCGGACGTCACCCGATGTTCTGGCTAGAGATCGCAAGATAACGCCAACCGTCCGATTGATCCGAGCGACGTCGCCTGGCGAACCCGTTTTTGTCGCGTCCAGGTTCATCGCTTGAGCTCGATATGCAATCGCTAATTCCAATTGCAACTGCAACCAATTGGCCGAGCGTTGTTCGTTGCGGTCAAGGCTTGTGACGAGCGGTTCCAGTTTGGCAATCACCAAATCATGTGGATAGGGTTCAATCGTTTTCCAACATTGGACCGCCAGTTCAGCGGCCGATCGCTTTAACTCGCGAAACTTGGGCGAATCGGCCAATTCAAAAATTTCTTCCAACAGCGCCAACGCTTCAGCATTTTTACCGAGTTTCGTTTGACATCGCGCTGCGAAAAAACAGGCATCCACCCCGGCTGCATAGCGATAATACTTATCCCAAATCTCGCTGTAATCCTTGAGAGCTTGCGTTAACAACTGAGTACGCGTGGGATCTTCGGCTGGATAAGTATCGGCCAATGATTCGCGGACAATAGGATTTCGCAATCGAATTTGAGTAAAAGTATTTCGCAACGGTTCCAAACGTTTGCGAGCGGACTCGGCGTCATCGCCACCGCCCTCTGCTATCTTAGTGACACTTTCCAATTCTGGGCGCAATAGTTCCCGCGCCTGATCAAACGAAGCCAAACTCTCTTGCATCAATTTCCTAGCACGATCCAGAGCAGCAGCCTGTTCGGTAGTGGTCATTCGATCCGAAGTGCTGCGGTGCACGTAAATCCGCGACTGGCGAAATCTCAAGTTCGCCAGCTCTTCAATTGATTTGATCTTGGCTTCGGTAGTGTTGGCTTGCTGAGCAACCTGTTCTAACAAGGTTTGTGCTTCGTTTAATCGCTCTTCCCAAAGTTCGATATCGCGCAGCAGCGCCGTGCTTTGGATGATCGTAGCCGCTTTTTCAAATGGGATCTTTTGGCGAAATTCATCGCTTATCAAATTTCCTTGTTGCAATTGTTCCAAATAGTCGACGGCCAAATCGTAGTGACCCGCATCGCGCAATGCTTGCAAAAACGCTTCGGCTGGCTCGTCGGCCTTGGCGGAGGAAACAAACGACACAAAGCCAAGCCAACTGATTCCTACGAACAATATCCAGATCCGACCCCTTTGGGACCCAATTCTTGGCTGGTTTCGCTGCCGTGCCGCGCAAGGTCCCGGGACGGGTAATTTCCGCCCTAAGCCATCATTTACGCGTTGAGATAGTGTGTTCATGCCTCGATTGCCTCAGCCGATTTGATAAGGTTCCTATCAAGCCCTGTTCATTTTACTCTTCCGGGACACTTCGGCAAACCGGATGATCGTATCGCTCCCCCGCAATTGGCAAGTGTTCCGAGCGGTACAAACCGATCTCATCGAAGTGTGGTTTCGCAATCGATTTGGTCACCATCTCGCCTTTAGTTCGATTCGCCAACAGGCTGAAACTTGAAACCCGAACCGTTATAGTCAGTCGCATCACTAGGCAGGATGCAACGAACAAACCTCAAGAGCCCACAAAATTTTCCACTTTATTTGAGCACAGAGACGCCCATGCTGTGGCAAGGAAAACGGCCCTTCGTGTTGCAGCGAACCGGTTTACATGAAACAATGGATTTTGCGTCACCGCAATCGTTCGTTGAGATCGATCGATACAAAGTCAATAGCCGGCGATGCCGGGCAAAGTCGTCTTATGCAGGAGCTATCGAATGAGGGAGTTGTCGCATGAGTGATGCCAATGCGGATCCCGCTCCACAAAGTTCGCTTAATCCGTCTGGGTCAAACGAAGACCAAGCCCCAAAGCGCGAACCTGAGTTTGCCATTCAGTTGGATCGCGATCTTAGTTCCACTGCGTCCAGCCGATTGCGCCCGCCGCCCAATTACCAATCGACCAAAGTTCGCGTGCAATTAATGGTGTTGGTATTTGCATTTTTGTTAGTTCTCGTTTTGATGAATGAAGCCCGCAAGCCCGAGAATTGGGCTTGGATGGGATTTGACCGCGAGGGGTCAGCGACCTCCGTAGAATCCGACAGAGTGAATAAACAGAATTCCGGGGAAAGCTCCGCTGCGATTTCTACGGCGGCCCCAAATTCGTTACCGCCACTCGGCGAAGGAGATCCGTTATCTCCCAACGATGGCACCCCAAACCGCTCACCGCTGAACCGCAGCTCTTATGAGACTTGGCATGAAGGCATTTGGCAACGAATTCTGGCCGAGCTTTCGCCGAGCGATCTGCGCAGCTGGGTGGGCGTTTGGTTGACAATTTCTCCGACAAAAATATTGTCCGCGGTGACACCTAACGATTCGCAATCCGTATATGAAACGATCGACCGGCTACTGAATCAAGAATTGGCCACGGAATCGGAGCTGTTGAATCGCGATACCAATGCCACACCCGAGCAAATCTCCTGGCCAAAAAAAAGTTTGCAGGATTGGCAGGCCATGCGGCAAGCGTTGTCCGACGAGCAAACCGGGACTGTCGATCCCCGCATCCCCTACCCTGCTGATTATTCGCCCGATCGTTGGCGTCAACGATTGTGGTCCGTAGCCATTAGTGCCGTGAAAGATCGCACCGAAATGACACGCCTGGCCGACGGACCCGCGTGGTTGTTGGTGTGGCAACGCGTATTACAGTCAGCCGATTCCAAAGCTCTCGAAGTCTCTCACTATGCGTTGATGTCGCAACCGGAACGATATCGCGGTGAACCTGTGCGGATTGTGGGCGAATTGAGGGGAATTGAATCAATCCAAGTTCCCCGCAACGAACTGGGCGTCGAAGGTTATTATGCCTTATGGATTAAGCCTCCAGGTGCAGGAACGGTACCGTACTGCGTCTATGCCAGCGATCTTCCTGGCAATATTTCACCGCCAACACGCGGCTGGTCGGACGTGAAATTGCCAATCGCTGTGGACGGAATATTTTTCAAACTGCGCAGCTATTTGACTTCAAAAGATCAGGTTGAAATTTGCCCGTTAATTTTGAGTCGACAAGTTCAATTCCTTGACGGTGGCCTCGCATCGACAGCAAACTCAGTTACACCCGCTCCAACCAATTGGGCGATCATCGCTTATATGGCACTGCTGCCATTGGCTGCCGCCTGGGTGGCTTGGCGAATTTATGATGCCACACGGCGTTCTCCACGACGTTCGTTGAAACACGCCACGACGTCTTCGCTGTCTTTAGACGAGCTGCGCCGCCAATCGGAAATTCAGTCGACGCGAGAACGATTGTCTCAAATGTCGATTGAGCAGAAAGACCAACGCGAATGACAGTTTTGGGTAAATCGTTGCGATCGGCAATTTTAACGATGATCATTTTGGCGGCGATTCCGCCCCAGCGGCTGGCGGCCTATCAATTTGATCGAGCCAGCGAACTATCGGGAATGACCGTCAGTGAAATTGCCGAAATTTCTGACAGCGAACCTGTTAAGTGGCAAGACGAAATCATGCTGCGGCTGTGGTATCGATGTTTGCGTCAACCGCGTTCAGAATTTGAACGGACTTTGCAATTCAATGATCGTCCCAGTCCCGAAACTTGGACCAACGATACTTCAAACGTGCGAATGCGAATCTTTCGGATTGAGGGCCGATTGCGTACGTTGCGCAATCTAACGGAATTGTCGCAAGATGAATTAGGCACGCCGGCAGTAGCCGAAATCGAACTGGCATCCGGGCAGCTTGTCCAAGTCGGCGCGATAGCGGCACCTCAGCTATTGCCTCGCAACCAACCGCTTGATGAGCCCGTGGCGGCACTGGGGTTTTTCGTGCGACTATCTCCACCGAGCGACGGTTTGAAGGACCGATCTGCGATAATGATTGCGCCTCGTTTGGAGTGGTACCCACACCGACAACAATCGTCACCACTCGTCAGTGCGAGTCACCTGAAATTAGCCGTTGCTGGATTCGACCTCGGATTATTGGATCTCGCTCGCCAATACAATCGCCAGTCGTTTCAAGCCGAAGAGCGGCCGGCGTTCTCAGAAATGCTGCGGGCGATCAATCGCTCTACAAAAACTCACCCCAGTGAACAGCCCAGCCCGCCAGTATTGGCTTTGGGCCTAATGGACGTATTGCGTGCACCGGATGCCACAATCGGAGAAGTCGTATCGTTCCAAGGGAACGTCAAGCGTGTCACACCGGTAGATTTTGAATTGGACGACATGGCGCGAACCAAAATTCGTTATTACCAAATTGATCTGTTTGCTCCGATTGGCGATGGCAAAATTCGCATGAGAAACACGCAAGGAGAGGAAATGGTGTTTCAGCATCGGTTTCCAGTTACTGTCAATGCGGTTGACCTGCCCGCCAAGCTGATTCAGGAATCGACGGGTCCAGTCGATATTGAAGGTTACTTTTACCGCTTTTGGAACTATGAGTCCGAGCAATCGGCCAACCGCGGTGGTCAGTTTACGCCACTGATCTTTGCAACCGTTGTCACGCCTGTTGAATTGCAAACGCAAACGCTCGACACCTGGCTGACGATTTTGTTGCTGTCGTTGTTGGGCCTTGTTGTCGGCGTGGCGGTCTATTATTACCGCGCCGATTGGCGGCGAAACAATCGCTTGCGACAACGAAATTAAATTTTTTCTTCGTCGCGAGTGTGCGCTACTTCGTGGCGCAATTCGGCCATTTAATAATCAGGCTCTTCGAGGAATTTAGGTGTAAAAAAGTTCTAACTACGAAAAGCACGAACGACGGATTGGAGGGCGTCGGTTGCAAGATAACGCTCCGAGAAAAATAATTATCCTGGTTTACTGCAATCGAATCGTCACCAGCCGGCCACTAAAATTCCTGGATAGCCCTTGATCATAACTCGATCGACGGAACGACTTGCCCGATAAAATCAATCGATATCTACCGGATTGCCATCGGATACCTGGAACAAGTTTCGTAAGACCTGTGGGTCGATCCCTCGTGTGATAAATCGAACAGCGCCATCGGCCAACAAAGCATTAAAACCATTCGGTCTCAAGTTGCCGAGGCCGTTCATCGGCGCTTCCAAGTCGCACTCAAAATCATCGGGCTTCGTCCATGGTACTGCCCGTTCCGCGTTTGCCTCCACCAGCATGATCGTATTGGAAGTCCCGTCGACAATGTCGGTAATTCGGCGCCCCGAGAGTCCTTCATAAAAACAGTTAGGACCGACGGGCGCCAAGTAAACCGTATCGCTCTGTCCGGGCACATTTGGGTTCGCATAAAGCGGCGGCATCATTTCCAGCAGGGCTAAATTGTGATCGCTGTCCCAAGGCTCATCGAGTCGAAATTGCTTGTAGAGATTGTCCTGTTCCAGGAACGGCAGGATTGCGACTCGCCAGCTTAAAAGCGGAGTGCCATCAGCTGAGCGAATGGCACGATCGGGGAATCGGTTATAGGCTGAATCATAATTGTGCAAAGCCATACCTATTTGTTTTAAATTATTGGCGGAGCTTGTCCGACGAGCGGCCTCACGCACTTGTTGTACGGCTGGCAGTAACATACCTGCCATCATTCCAGCGATGCTGACCATTTGCATTTGTCCCGAAACGTCTAAATTAAAAGTCAGTCGGCGTTCGTTAATTTCGGGTTTGAGATGAGTTTGAATCCACGCCCCCACTCGCGCTACATAACTTTGAATTGCTGTTTGCATTTCCAGGTCATTCGGATCCATTTCGCTCAACACTTGCATCAAGATTGCTTCGCGGGCCATTGCGAGGCCGGTTTGCAATAAATCCCAAACGCGTTCGGAATCGCGCGTCGAAGTGGTGTGAAAGTGCAATTGGTTTTTGCCGCCAGGAACGGCTGTAATTTCTGCCGATATGGATTCAATCAAGTCCGGTAATGCCAAGAACTGTCGAAGTGGCAAAGGTACTTGGTCAGCAGGAGGTAAATTTTCAACGACAAGTGGACGAATGCCGGCAAAGTCGACGAACAAACCAACTTCGCCCACAAACGCTTGCTTCTTGACCAGATTCGCCACAGCGCCAGGTTTTTGTTTCTCGGCCAACACGCCTTGAAGAAAGTTGTTGCCAATAGCAATGGTTTTTTCATCGACGACAACAATCCGCATCGTTTCCGTCCCCGTCGATTCATAGGCTTCGTAGCCTTGCCATGTCCTTGGCTGAAAATCGGACAAGATATTATCGCTCAGCGATTGGGGCGAGGAAAAATTCAAAACGACCCCAAGTCCCGGCGGCGGCCCCGTCAAATCATCGAATTTTTCAATCGCGACCACGACGCGAGTAAGTTGGCAAAAGTCAAGTCCCAACTCCCGTTTGCCGAGGAGCGTAATCAACTCGCGGGGTACCAATTCCATACTGGGTTGACTGAAAACTTCTTCGGGATATGCGACCAGCGCCATCAGCGTCGATTCGGGCACATGATTGAGCCAAGCGGCACGGTCTTCGATTGTGGTTGGCAACGTCTGTGCCAATACCGAAACATTGAGCCAAGTAAAAGCGATGAATGCCAGTAGATACTGTTTGATATCGATAGCGCGTTGCGCGGAACATCGGCGTCGGCAAAACATGTTTTTCACTCCAAAAGCTTACACGGATATAGTGTTGGGTTAGGCGACTGACCGGTCATTATTGCGAATTTCGTTCGTTCTCCATATCACCCTTAATTTTTTGAGGCGAAGCCCGATAGATGCTTTGCAAACGATTGGGCTGTTGCCGCCTTGATTCAACTGACTTTGTCGAGGATATTCGAAGGGGCCGAAAAAAAGCGGCTTGGTGGATTTTTTTGTACCCGATCGATATGACGTTGTTTTCGATCTAAATAGAGGAATTGCTTCAGATGAAACGCGCAAAAATTACGGTGGTGGGTGCCGGTAATGTCGGTGCCACCACGGCTCACTGGTGTGCTTCCATGGAATTGGGCGATATTGTTTTGCTCGACATTCCAGCCGTTGGCGATATGCCCAAAGGCAAAGCGCTGGACTTAATGCAATCATCACCCATCATGGGTTTTGATTCTCGAATTGTCGGCACCAGCGATTATGCCGACGCAGCGGGCAGCGATGTTGTGGTCATCACCGCCGGTATCGCTCGAAAACCTGGTATGAGCCGCGATGATCTACTGGCGACCAATGCCAAGATCGTTGCTTCTGTTGCTGAACAAGTCAAAATTCACTGCCCCAATGCGGTTGTGATCGTCGTCAGTAATCCACTGGACGCCATGGTGCAACAAGCCCAAATGACCACAGGTTTTCCGCCGCATCGAGTCATCGGCCAAGCCGGTGTGTTGGATACCGCGCGTTATCGAACTTTTATCGCCATGGAACTGGGTGTTAGCGTCGAAGATGTATCAGCCATGTTGCTCGGCGGTCACGGAGACACCATGGTGCCAATGCCGTCATGCACCAGTGTGGGTGGCATTCCACTTCGTCAATTCTTAGATGATGCCACTATCGATCGGTTGGTCGATCGCGCTCGCAAAGGTGGTGCTGAAATCGTCGCTTTGCTCAAAACGGGCAGCGCTTACTACGCACCTGCCGCAGCCACGGCACAAATGGTCGAAGCGATTGTCCGCGATAAAAAACGCTTGATCCCTTGCGCCGCTTATTGCGATGCGGAATATGGCGTCGGCGGTTATTACGTGGGCGTTCCAGTTGTCTTGGGCAGCAATGGTGTAGAAAAAATTATCGAACTGGAATTGACCGCTCAGGAAAAACAAGACTTCCAAAAAAGCGTCGATGCGGTCAAAGAACTCGTTTCGGTAATGAGTGGTTTGATGGCGGCTGTATAGTCGAACCATCGAACGAAATATTGCCAGGATTGATTCAAACGAGGATCAATCGAAGGCGGACCAGCCTTGTTTACCGCGTAGTTTAGGGAAAAGGACAAACAGCCCCGGGACAAGTCTTGGGGATGTTTGTGTTTTTCACTACGCTACGCTCGCCTCACAATTACCGCTGCGCGCAGCACGAATACCCCTAGGGCTTGCCCCGGGGATGTTTGTGTTTCTCACTACACGACGCTCCTCTCACAATTACCGCTGCGCGCATCATGAATACCCCAGGGCTTGTCCCGGGGATGTTTCTGTTTTTCACTACACTACGCTCCCCTCACAATTACCGCTGCGCGCATCATGAATACCCCAGGGCTTGTCCCGGGGATGTTTCTGTTTTTCACTACACCAACGGCCTATAAAATTTTTCTGCCCGCTGCGCTCAGCATGAATACCCCAGGGCTTGCCCCGGGGATCTTTTCTGTTTCTCACTACACGGAAAACACACTAAAAGATTTGCGGCTCGCGCATCATGAATACCCCAGGGCTTGTCCCGGGGATGTTTCTGTTTTTCACTACACCAACGGCCTATAAAATTTTTCTGCCCGCTGCGCGAAGCATGAATACCACAGGGCTTGTCCCGGGGATGTTTCTGTTTTTCACTAAACTACGCTCACCTCATAATTACCGCTGCGCGCATCATGAATACCCCAGGGCTTGTCCCGGGGATGTTTGTGTTTTTCACTACACTACGCTCACCTCACAATTACCGCTGCGCGCATCATGAATACCCCAGGGCTTGCCCCGGGGATGCTTCTGCTTTTCACTACACGGAAAACACACTAAAAGATTTGCAGCTCGCGCATCATGAATACCCTAGGGCTTGCCCCGGGGATGTT
>JBGSMY010000285.1:0-8783 GCA_041739975.1 Pirellulaceae bacterium | reverse complement strand
GATGGCTGGTGGCGGCATTAAAGGTGGTACGGTTTATGGGTCCACTGACGAATACGGTTACAAAGCGGTCGAGAACCGCACTGAGATCCACGATCTCCACGCAACTATGTTGCATCTGCTCGGAATGGATCACACACGTCTCACTTATCACTGGTCGGGGCGCGACATGCGTCTAACTGACGTTCACGGCAAAGTGCTCAATGATATATTGGCGTAAGTGCAGGGCGAATAGGTCTATCCCGATTAAACACTTTGTTTGGCTGTCTGATCAAATTCGCTCTATCATTTCCCAAGGTCGGTCGTTTTCGGGCGGATCTAAACAGACCTGTGCCACCTGTACAATTGAATTTTTGCCCGTCGTGTCCTGTCGTCGCAGTACAATCTAAATCATTGCAAACGCCCCAATTGTTGGTCATGCCGCCATCGGTTAACCAACTCCAAACTTGCGTTTTCCGATTTTAAAAACTTTACAACTTGACTGGCCGTTAAACAAAACACCATTGCCGCAACTTTGGGATCGCCGTGCGTTGCCGCTAAAACGTCCAGCATTTCGCTGAGCAGCCCGGGAAAATCCGGATTGTCGGGATTAATTCGAATCGACTGACCGCGGACATATTTGTGCCAAGCGGGATCGGGATGTTCCCGAATCTCGTCGACCGACCGTTGTGAGCGAACCGCAAGTGCCAGTCGAATGCGTAAGCGCTGAATAGCAACCGCTAAGTTTTGCGATTGGTCACGGCGCTCGCTGGCCTGCCCGACCACTCCGCTAGGTCGATGAGTTATTACAACAGCCGATTCCACTTTATTGCGATGTTGACCGCCCGGGCCACCGCGACGAGTGCGTTCAATGTGGCATTCGGCCAACAATTTACTCGTTGACCATTGTGCTGGACCGAGGTCATCATCGATCACGTTTATCCTCGTCGTTTCGAATATCGGCAAATGGAATTGGATTTGTTATACTAGAACGCGTCAGCTACCAGCTTATCATTTTGGACACGACCGAGACAACGAGCGCAATGAACATGAATCCAACGAAACTGGGTCCCTACGAATTGGTCGGTATTCTCGGTAGGGGCGGCATGGGTACGGTCTATCGCGCCAAACATGAGCACTCTGGGCAACTGGTGGCGCTCAAATCGTTGACTCCAACACACGCCGAAGATACCCATTTCCGTCAGCGATTTGAATCGGAAATCCAGGCGCTATTGAAATTGGACCATCCCAATATTGTACGATTGTTGAGTTATGGCCAAGAGCAAGGCGTCTTGTTTTTTGCCATGGAACTGGTGGATGGCAAAAGTCTTTTTCAACTGCAACGCGAACAAAAGCAATTTGATTGGCGTCAAGTTCTCCAGATGGCTCGAGATATCGCTAGCGGCCTACGGCACGCTCACGATCGCGGCATCATTCACCGCGACCTTAAACCTGGCAATTTGTTATTCGATAAATCTGGGCACGTTAAAATTACCGATTTCGGGATCGCCAAATTATTTGGCAAGAGCCACGACACTCGCGACAATGTTTTGGGCACGATAGATTTCATGAGCCCTGAGCAGGCGTTGGGGAGGCCGGTTACGGTCCGCAGTGACCTATACAGTTTAGGTGTCGTTTTGTTTTCGCTCTTGTCGGGCCAGCCACCATTTGCGGGCAATTCAATCGAAGAATCGTTGCGAAATCTAACCAAAGTACCCGCTCCACGGATTCGCGCAACCGTCCCCAGTGTCCCTCAGCCGGTGGACGACCTACTCGATGAGTTGTTAGCCAAAAAGCCGGAAGACCGGATTCCCACTGCGCTCGCGTTGCTTAAACGGCTCGACGCCGTCGAGCAAGAACTGATTCATATGAGTGAAGCCCAGACGGCCCATGGTCAACCAGGCTCCCAGCCTCATCCCGATCGAACATTCGAAGTGAATCAGCCGCATACGGTAAAAGAGAAAAGTGGGTCTCGACCTAACTCCCCTGCTCCATCGCCGGCAACGATAGGCAAAAGCTCGCATGCCACTGGCAAACAACAACGGGTTGAGCCGTCATCGCCCGCGATCAAGAATTCGAACGAAACCGTCGCACAAACCGACGTGGAACTCCAGATTGAACCACCGGCTCCCAAAAAATTGCACGACTATTTCAGCACAGTAACCGACCATCAAAGGCGACAACACAGCATCGGCACCGAAGAAACCGATGCCCATTCGTCACGCGGTTGGTTTGTGTTATTTCTACTGCTAATCGGGCTCGTTGCCGGTATAAGCTACGCCGTATATCAGGCAACCAGAACACCTTCGGCCGAAGTGTTGTTCACCAAAATCGAAGCTGCTGGGGCTAATCCCGATCGCGCGAGGCAAGAGATCAAAACGTTTTTGTCGGCTTATCCTGAAGATGAACGCGCCCCTCGCGTTGAAAAGCTGCAAGAACTGGTCGACGCGATCACCTTGTATAAACGGCTTTCGCTATTGCGCAACGCCCCTGCCGCCAATGGTTTGTCGTTAGTACAACGACAATTTGTTGAAATTATCGACTTGTCGTACGACAATGCCGCGGTTGGGTATTCGCGTTTGCAGGCCTTTGTCGAGTTGCACGACGCCGGCGACGATACGACCGAAGAGACGTTATCTCTGGTCAACGCGGCAAAAGCGTTCTCTGAGAAAGTAAAAAACGAAGCGCGAACCCAAGTAAATTGGGATCGACAAAAAATTCAGGACGCCCTGCAACGTGCTGCCGAAAATCCAGACGATGCCAAAGAACTGCTCAATTCCATCGTACTGCTGTACTCCGATATCGATTGGGCCGCAGATCTTGTCGAGGAAGCGCGGCGACGATTGCAATAAAATCGGATCCAACCCCTCTAAACGCTACAATCGTTCTTGTTTAGCCGGAGATTTTCTCTTTTTATCCTTAAATTTCACTCCTGCCAATCAAGTCTGGGCTATGGTTGCCAAGCTTGGTGGAGACTGCGCCGCAGGATGGGTTTTTGGATATGAATGGAATTTCGGTCAATCATCGAAACTATGTGGACCAGCCGATCAACCGGTTTTGGCTGGTCGCGACGCTGGTTTGGACAAGCGTTTTCGTTTTGTCTTTGCATTGCTCAATTGCGATCGCACAAATCCGACTGCCGGCGATTGACCCTAGTGGCAATCGAATTTTTCTGCCGGCCGAACAATCGACCTCACTTTTAGGTCCGTTCAATCAAGGTGGTGGCCTTTTTGGACATCATCGCAATTCACCTCCTCCGGCCACCCCGACCGCCGCAAATTCAGGCGGGTTGTTTTCGGGTTTAAGGAATCTGCACCACAATAACAATCAAGGTTTTACCGCGCCCACGCAACCGGCGTTCACACACCCGGCACCGGTCGCGCCCTGCAATAATCCGCTTGATCCAAATTGCGGACAACGTGCCGTTGGCGCCGGACAGCATTTAATTCCCAAAGCAGACGAAGCCCGATCGCGCGGCGCAGCGGGCGAGATCGTTATGACTCCGGCTCGAATTATTGCTCCCGTTGGCAGCGAAGTTGTTGTACTGGCAGGGATCTGTGGGTCCGATGGTTATTACGTAATCAATCAACCATTGGAGTGGATGTTATCCAATGATAGTGTGGGCCAAATTATTGAAGTTGGTGGTATGGAACATCCCAATTTCAATCGAATGGTTCCCCCGACGTCGCAAAAATTCGATGGCCAATATGCTTGGGGGCGGAGTGGACTGAAAGAAAAAACGGTTACTCGAGGCACGCCCACGCCCGTGGACGATATCGATTTAATCAAAGGACAAACTTATATCAGCTTAAGCAGCGCTTCGGCAGGTACGTCTTATTTGACTTGTGTTGCTCCTCAGTGCAAGGCCTGGGACAAACGGCGGGCGACAACGTTGATCCATTGGGTCGATGGCGTGTGGGCGATTCCTCTTCCGGTTATTGCCAGTAGCGGCAGCAATCAATCATTGACAACCGTTGTAACGAGAGTCAAAGATGGCGAAGGTATCCCTGGCTGGAAAGTTCGTTACTCGATTGTGGGTGGAACGCCTGCCGAATTTGTACCGACAGGTTCTCAAACCGCCGAATTGGAAACGAACACAACGGGCCAAGCCATCGTGCAACTTCGTCAACAACCGGGAAATTTGGAACCAGGCACCACTCAAGTTCGCGTCGATGTTATTCGTCCGGCGATCATGGGAGAATCTGAACTGGTTGTCGAAAGCGGATTGACCAGTGTTACTTGGAGCGCCCCCGCGCTGACCATCCGAGTCACCGGTCCGCAACAGGCCGGCGTGGAACAACCTTATAATTACCGGATCGAGGTTTCGAATCCAGGCGATCAGCCATCCCGCGATGTGCGTTTATTTACAACGGACATTACAGGTGATTTGCAATTCATTTCGAGCAATCCTAAACCGGCCGCATACGGAAATCGGTTGGAATGGAATCTGGGTACCATCCCACCCGGTTCGCCTCCGCAATACATCGATGTACAAATGAAAAGCGACAAGCGTGGCATGCGGCGCGTGTGTTTTGGAATCGCAAGTCAAACCGATAATTTGCAAACTCAAGCATGTGCTGAAACGGAAGTTGCCGCGCCATGCATTGGCATGAAGATCGATGGTCCGAGCAAAGCATTTGTCAACGATGACGTTACATTTGCCATTACTGTATTCAATCAATGTGACGATGCCCTGCAAGACGTCTATGTCGAAGTCAACATGGATACGAACCTGGTTGCCCGAGACTTGCCGAACCCGATTCGCGCTAACGTCGGAAACTTGGCCTTCGGCGAAAAAAAGACCCTCGACCTAACCCTGCGAGTCTTGAACGCTGGCGCCCCCTGTTTTGTGGCCAGAGCCACCGCAGCCGGCGGCAACTCAACCACCATCCAGCGGTGTTTGGACGTTTCGGCCAGCATCCAAGGTCAAGCAAGAATTGACCTTGCCGGTCAACAAATTGTGCGGGTGGGACAGCAATCTCTGGTTCGCATGACTCTGACAAACACCGGAAATGTTCCCTTGAACACGATTTCGTTGACACACAAACATTCTCCATCATTGCAGATTTCCCAATTGACCGACGGCTTTCAACCTCAACGGATGGGCAATGACTTGTCGTTTCCGATCAACAGCCTCCAACCGGGCCAGTCGACGATTTTAGAGCTGCTGTACAATGCGATCCAAGCCGATGGCAACGCATTTGTCGACTTTGTCATGACGACCCCCAGTGGCGCTCAAGCTTCGCAACGATTGGGGATCCGAATCGATCCGGAGCGTGGCCTAAACGAACAACCGATCGACAATCAACCGCCAACGATTCCACAAGATCCGCTGGGAAGTTTACAAATAACTGCCGAGCCTTTGCAAAACAACATCACGGTCGGGCAGACCGTCGATGTTCGCTTTTCGATTCGCAACGACCGCGCAAGTTCAGATCGAAATGTCAACATTTCGTTTCTTGTCCCTCCCGGATTGGCGATAACGAATTTCAACAACGAGCAGGGCAAGCTTGCGGTCAGCACCAATACGCCAGACCGCACTTCGTTTACGTTAGAGCGTCGAATGGAATTGTTACCAAACGAACAATTAATATTTGTGGTGACCATGCAGGCAATCCGCCCGGGTCAATATACATTCGAAGTGCAGGCCAACAGTGAACAGAGCTTAGGCACGATCACGCAGCGTGCGACGATTAATGTGATCAATTGAGATGTCGGCGGACCTCAACTAAAATCTGCCGTTGCACATCTTCAAATTCGCCTTTAATAAATGCTCCCGCCGCCGCCTTGTGCCCACCGCCTCCAAATACACCTGCGACTTGATTGCATTCAATTGCGCAGCGGCTGCGAAAACTAATTTTGAATCCGCCGGTCGGTTGTTCGACAATAATCACGGCAAATTGCGTCCCCGCGATTTGTAGGGTTTCATTCACCAGATCTTCGGTATCTGAAGGCAATGCCCCGGATCGCTCAAAGTCGCTGGAGCGAATGTGGGTATGTACAAATCGGCCATCACATTCGACGACGAGTCGTTCCAAAACAATACCACGCAATCTCATTCGCGCAGCCGTTTCTTGCTCATAGAGTTCATTGTAAATCTCGGCCGGGACTGCCCCGGCGCGTTGCAATTCGGCGGCCACATAAAAAGTTTCGGGGCGAACGGATCCAAATCGAAACCAGCCGGTATCGGTGGCAACGGCCGCAAATAGAGGTCTGGCAGCGGTTGCAGTCAAGGCAACTCCCAATTCGCGGGCCGCCTCGACAACCAGACACCCGGTCGCCTCGGCCGTCGTTTGCTTAAAGACTTCGGCTCCCAAATCGTCTTGTGAAACATGATGGTCTAGAATTACTTTTTTCGCTTTTGTTACGTCCAAAACTTCTGCCATCTTGCCCAGTTGAATCCTAGCGCTGGTATCCAAAATTAAAAACAAGTCCACCGATTCCAGTTCAGCAATCGAAATGTCATGGCCGATTGCGCGAATTTCGCTTTGCGGATCAATGAAAGCCAAATTAGGCGGTGTAGATTGCCCATTTACAATTCGAACCGTTTTGCCCAAACTCCGCAAAATTTCGGCCATTCCCAATTCGCTACCCAAGGCGTCGCAGTCTGGTCGAATGTGGCTGACCAGGACGATATCGTGGCTTTGTTTAATAATTTGTACAAAACGATTCCAGTCAATATCGGGCGAATTCGATGAATTTTGATTCATGTTTGTTGTCTATCTTAAAGTTCGAGTTGCCGCGCCAATCGTCGTGTGGATTCCAGATCACGTTCTAATTGATTTCTCAGCAATTCGATAGATGCGAATTGTTCGATGCCTCGCAAACGTTCTATAAAATCTACTTCAATTAGCTGACCATACAAAGACTGGTCAAAATCGAGTAAATGCACTTCCACTTTGGGTCGTGCCTCTGCAAATGTTGGACTGGGTCCAATATGAATGGCGGCCCAGTGCCAACGATTGTCCACTTTGGCACGACCAGCGTAAACCCCAAACGCTGGAATCAAGGTATCAATGCCGTCTAAATTAGCCGTAGGAAATCCCAAGCCAGTACCACGATGGGAACCATGGACTACTAGCCCGCGAATCCGATAAGGCTGGGTAAGATACTCGCGAGCTTCGCTCACCAAGCCATCTGCGATCAAACCACGAATCCGGCTGCTACTAATCCAAACGCCTTGTTCTTCAACGGGGTTGACGATCGACCATAACAATCCAGCTTGTTCACAAAGTTCACCTAAACGCGCCGTATCACCTTGGCGGTCTTTTCCGAAATAAAAATTGGGCCCTTCTACAATCGCTTTTGCCCCCAGACGATCAACAATAATCTGATGGAAAAACGCCTGATAACTCAACTCAAGCACTTCGCGTGTGGTCGGCCAAGCAATCATGACTTCGACGCCCAATTCAGCTAACAAATCCGCTTTGCGATCGGTCCAAGTCAATGGAGGCGGACATTGCTCTGGCCTGAGTATGCGCACCGGGTGAGGGTCAAACGTAAAGACAACGGCCGGACGATGCAGTTGAGCGGCAAACTGCTTGACGCGTTGGATAATATGTTTGTGCCCGCGGTGAACGCCGTCAAAGTTTCCAATTGTGATCGCTCCACCGCGAAGTTCAGCGGGAAAATCTTCGATCTTACGAATTAATTTCATGCGTTTGACTCTCGTTCGCTCAGTCGTTTTGGCGTGGGAAATTCTACAGTAAATTGCGTTCCCCGCCCGATCTCACTCTGCACTTTGATTCGTCCACCATGGGCTTCTATGATTTTCTTGGCCGTGGGCAATCCCAATCCCGAGCCGCCTTGTTTGTTTGTGTAAAACGTCTTAAACATATTTAGGAGCGTGCGAGAATCCATTCCGCAACCGGTGTCGATCAAATCCAGGGCAACGCCGCTGCGCGTCAACCGTGTTCTTGCCACCAACTGGCCGCCCTCGGGCATCGCCTCCAACGCATTTTTGATCAAGTTCATCAAGGCGGCCTGCATGGTTTGTGAATCTAAACGAATAAAAGGCAAGTCGGGATCTAAATAACGAATAATCTCGACGCGTTGCGTTTGAGCTTGAGGGTGATAGAAATCGAGTACCTGGGCGACTTGATCATTAAGGTTTCCGGATTTCAATTCCAAATTCTTGGAACGGGCAAAGCGCAAGAAATCGTTAAGCAAATTTTCCAAACGTATGCATTGTCGGCTGACAATTTCGATTCGCTCTTTGGCGCGGCGAACTTGAGGGGATTCAACCGATTCAAAATCTTCTGCGAGTAATTCTAAATTCATGCGAATCACGGACAATGGGTTTTTGATTTCGTGAGCCAACGATCCCGCAAGCCCGGCTAATTCGTCGTATTGGTCGCGCAATAGCTGAGCATCGTGAAGCGTTTCCCAAATCGTACCCTCCGTAGATTCCGACTCGTCTGCATTCATTTCACTACCTCGATTGATATTCGGTCGCCCAGACAATGCCTCGATTGCAACTCAGCCGCACAACTCCGCTAAGTCGTAGTTGTTAATGATAATGATTGCTGGTTGTTTTCCATATGCACGGCCAATCGTTGGGGGATTGTAACCCGCCGCTGAGGACAGCGGCGGTTACTGTAGGTCAGCCTGTCCTCAGGCTGACAATCGACGACTAATTTCTGGCAACTAATACAAAGAGAACTTTCTATTCCGCCGCTGAGGACAGCGGACGGCTACGTAGGTCAGCCTGTCCTCAGGCTGACAATCGACGACTAATTTCTGGCAACTAATACAAAGAGAACTTTCTATTCCGCCGCTGAGGACAGCGGACGGCTACGTAGGTCAGC
>JBGSMY010000245.1:0-7039 GCA_041739975.1 Pirellulaceae bacterium | reverse complement strand
GTTTAAATTCTTGAGTAAACGTACGGCGATCTTGTCTGACTGGCTTGCGCTGCTTTTTGGCCATCGTGGCACTCCTAAGGTTCGGCTTCTAAGCATACAATCTTAGAGGTTGGCGCGCCCGTCAACCGTGGGCCACCTCATCCCTCCAGGGCCTAAACTGTAAGTTAGATATTAGGGAACAACTTAATAAGTTCGATTACAACTCAACTGACACGCATTGTGGCGATAGTCATTCCGGTCTTCAGCTTACTTTTCTGTAGCACGAAAATAGCAAAACCCTCTGATGGTACAACTGACGATGTTTGCGTTCGAATTGAAGTTAAGATTCCCGATGTGGACAACTTAGCAGCAGGACCTGTGGGGGAGGTGTTTCTTTCGGGCGACATGAAGCTGCTAGGAGAATGGCGGCCGAATGGACATCAGCTTCTGCTACGATGCGGGGAGATTAGGTCTAGAGACCATTCGGCAAGTTGTGCATCTCGCGCTGACAGTTCCTCAGAGACCATGATCTTGGGAGGGCCGTATCGTTCATCCGATTGCATGGCCCCGAAAAGTTGGACGAATTGGTCGTTTGCAGTTGGCAATTGGAAACTAAAACGAAAGACCTGTAACCATCCAGGCCTTTGGATGGCATGCAATTCAATTTCCGCAAATTTTGCGGAGTTGCCGTTGTATCCGTTGTGCCTGAGCCAGTCGCGAATGTCTTTTTCGGCAACTTTGTTTCCAATTAGTGATCTCATTCAAGATTCCTTTTGCGGAATTATCCTCGCTTAACCGAAAGCCGGAATGTTTCACAACATGGGTGATTGACACTCAGAGACAGACTGTTTCAAAGTATTGCCCTCATTTATCAATCTGAGGCAGACACGAACAAATTGCTGCTCCGATAATAGGCAAACCGCAAGTGCTGGATATCCAATCCTATTCACGCCTACGTCAAGACGCCCGAACCAAATCTGTATCGTGCCATGCAACTGAGTCCAATTTCTGTGGACGACGCTATTTCTGCAAGGAACAGCTGGACATCGTCAATTTCGACAGTCTGGACCCGGCCACCAACCAATGTTGCAGATTACAGAATCAGGGAAATTACTCCCGATTCCTGAGGTTGCCGGGCACCATGAAGTCCTGGCTAGTCCCCCCACGAGCAGCGCTTCCGGTTTTGCCGTGTTGCCTTTTGTTATGATTTACGGATAGTCCTTGCGGTGGAGTTAAACGCCCTCTGCCCCCCAATCGCGACCCCAGACTTTTGACTATTATGGCGATAGATTATTTTTCCCAATCGGACCGAGTTCATTGTGACGGTAAAAGTGCGACCAAAAGCCGAACGAATGCAATGCATGGAGATCTGGGGTGGGAATCGAGCGATCGACAAGAACTTCGAGGCCCCTGGCCTGAACATTTACGTTCACAGTGCACCCTTCAGGGACAGCCAATCCGGCGGCGGTGACATCTATTATTTGACGTCGTGTGCATCGGGACGAATCTCGCGATTCCTGCTCGCGGATGTCAGCGGGCACGGCGAAGCGGTTTCAAAAATTGCCGTTTCGCTCCGCGAACAGATGCGTCAGCACGTCAACAAAATCAGCCAAGAAGCTTTTGTTGCTCAAATGAACCGTGAGTTCGGTGTAGTCGCAAATGAAAGCAGTTTTGCAACGGCGGTGGTCGCAACATTTTTCGAGCCTCGGAAAACACTGGCCATCAGTGTTGCCGGGCATCCTTATCCGATTTACTACCGGGCCCGCAAGAAAGAATGGAGCCACCTTGATCCGGCGGAAAGGGATGGTGGCCTGGAAAATTTGCCGTTGGGTGTTCATGGAGAATCGAACTACCCCGGTCGCATGATCTCGACTGAAACCGGCGACATGTTCTTGCTCTACAGCGATGCGTTTATCGAATCGGTTGATGGCAGTGGAGAGCAAATTGGAATCAGTGGCTTGCTTAATCTGCTTAACGGTCTAAATGAGCCCGAACCCGACCAAATCTTTCCTTTTTTGCGGGAAAAAGTGACAACCATGTCGCGAGGCAATCTGCTGGATGATGATGCGACTCTGATTCTTGGTCACTTTACAACGACAAAAGTGCGCCTGCTTGACAACGTGATGGCTCCTTTTCGATTGCTGCACAGAGTATCCGACAGCACGCGACTGACTGAACAGTGACAGCCGTTTTCGGCTCACCGCAAATCTGGAAGATACGTTGCGTCTGGCAATTCTCGCCACCTCGGCTATCCCGGAGGTTACCCCGGAGTCCGGTCAACGGTTAGCTCATCGTCGGTCAGAAAGTGCGCGTCAAAATAAGAAATGGGAAACACAATGTTCGGTTTTAAGAGCCAGAAATCTAAACTGGAAAAAAAGTACAAGCAGCTCCTCGAAGAGGCTTATCGACTTTCACATTCCGATCGAAAAAAGAGTGATGAAAAGACGGCAGAAGCTGATGAAGTCCGCAAACAACTCGATGAAGTTGAGAAGAACGGCGGCTAAGAAACGTTGGTCAAGCCCAGACTGAGAACAGGCTGTTTTGGATTCACTCGGCGTTGAACCGGCAACAAACATTCGATCGAACAATATAGGTGGTCAATGAGCAAAAAACAAATCGGAACATACCTGTTCTTGGTGGCAGCATTTCTCTCCTTCCTTTTCTCGGTTTCCCTTTGGTTCAGTGGTCATCGGGAAGAGGGCGCTTTTGTTGGACTGTGGGTTCCCTCCATTTTGGCGCTGGGTTGTCTTATCTTGACAGCCAAAGGCGGTGGCAAGTGAGCACTTTGGCAATTTTTTTGGTTGGGCTATTTGTCGCCAGTCTCACATTTTCTGCCGCATTGCTGGTTGGACTGCAGGAAGCAGGCGACCCAACGCTTTCCAAGCTGGACGACTTGACGGAAATCGAAAAAAAAATCGTCGGCCGATAGGAGCGGAAAAAACTGCTGCTGAGCTCCCGCACGGTCTGTTTGTTACCCTTTCCGTCGATTGACGGTTCTACCTTTGAGTTTAAATCAACAAAATTTCAGGAGAATCATGATGAATGCTGATCACACTAAAACATGGCCAGACCTCGCTGTCCGTCTCTACGACAGGTTGACCGGCCTCAACGCGGAAATTCAATACGACTTTGAGAAAATGCATATACAGGTCCCTAGCGGTACGGGTGCTGACGCTGAGCACGCCGAGTGGGTGTTTAACGGCACGCTAAAAATCAGCACCCAGCAAAAGTCTTCGCCCCCAAAGTAATGCTGGCTGGGTCGGTCGAAGCGACCTGTTCTGGCCACAAAATCATTGGTGAATTTCAAGGCGACAAACTGCTTTTGCGGATTCCGAAATTCCGCTCAGTTTGGAAACTCCGTAGGGCAAACTTTCCTGGAGCCGAGTTACTCTTGAAGGCCATTGCGGCCAACAACGTCACGATCTACTATCAAATAGGTTTTTTGAAGTCTGCGAGATTTTTTCCCGAGCCTAGTTCGCTGGTCCGTTTCCTGCTCCCATGGATTGATGGAAAATCCAAATAGAGTGTTCTTTGGTAGACAGTCCGCAGATAGCTTGGTCAGGCAATGAGTTAGAAGCCCTTTTTTCTGAAAGCCGGAAAGAAATCAAAAATGATCTTGTTAACGGGGGCGACCGGATACGTAGGCGGGAGACTGCTCCACCGGCTAGAAGCCAGTGGACATCCGGTTCGCTGCTTGACTCGCAACCCGGCCGGTCTTGCGGGGATTGTTGGGAAAGCGACTCAAATCGTAGCTGGAGACGTGCTCGATGAAGATTCCCTCTCGTCGGCATTTGAGGGAGTCGAGACCGCTTATTATCTGGTCCACTCGATGGGTTCCAGCGACGATTTCGAACAATCTGATCGCCGCGCGGCGGAGAACTTTGCCAAAGCCTGTTCGCGGCACAGCGTAAAGCGAATTATTTACCTCGGTGGCCTCGGCAATCCGGACCATAAACTGTCCAAGCATTTGCGCAGTCGCCAGGAAATTGGCAACATATTAAGAACTTCGACGGCCAGCGTAATCGAGTTTCGGGCTTCCATCATCATTGGTTCGGGCAGTTTGTCCTTCGAGATGATTCGGGCCCTGGTCGAGCGTTTACCGATCATGATTTGCCCAAAATGGGTGGGCGTTCTAGCCCAGCCGATCGCGATCGAGGACGTCCTTTCGTATTTGTGTGAGGCCCTTCATTGTCCGCTCGACGAGACAATCGTCTTTGAAATCGGCGGCCCCGACCAGATTTCTTATGGCGAGATCATGCAGCGTTATGCCCGTCAACGGGGTTTAACAAGGTGGATGATTCCGGTTCCATTTTTGACACCGTATTTGTCCAGCCTTTGGTTGGGACTGGTGACACCACTGTATTCCCGAGTCGGCAGAAAGCTAATTGACAGCCTTCGTAATCCCACACTGATTTCCAACAATGTCGCCGACCGATATTTTTCGATTCGGCCAAAATCGACGGACGAGGCGATTGCACGAGCGTTGGTCAACGAAGACCTGGAATTTGCCGCAACACGCTGGTCGGATGCTTTTTCATCCGCGGGAAAGCAAAAAAACTGGGGCGGTGTCCGTTTCGGTTCGAGGCTGGTCGATTCAAGGGTCCGGCAGGTTGCTGCCAATGCACAACAGTCCTTCCAGCCCATTCGCCGGATCGGCGGCTCAACCGGTTGGTACTACGGAACTTGGTTATGGAAAATTCGCGGGTTCCTGGATTTGCTCGTTGGAGGCGTTGGAGTTCGTCGTGGACGGAGGCATCCAGACCAAATTCGCATCGGCGACGCAATTGATTTTTGGCGGGTCGAAAAGTTTGAGGATAATAAGCTGTTGCGGCTCTCGGCAGAAATGAAATTGCCCGGTCGGGCATGGCTGGAGTTTGAAGTCAACGAAAAAGACGAAGTTAGTACGATTCGCCAAACAGCAATTTTCGATCCCGTTGGATTGTTTGGGCTTGTTTATTGGTATGCATTGTTTCCGGTTCATCAGTTTGTGTTTGCCGGCATGCTGCGTAATCTTTGCCGGAAGGTGGAAACCACTGATGAGGCTTCACCAATGGCCTCCGAGATCACGGTAAGCAAGAAACCCGCTCAATCCGCAAATTGACGCTGGAACTTTTTATCTCGGAATCGAGGGGGTTAGGCTTTATTGATTTGGATTTGATTTAGGTGAGTTTGATGCTCCGCAATCAGTTATCGAGAACTAATCAGCTGATTGAAAACTGTGTGTTTTTGGTCACGCATGCGTACGCGACCATTCTGAATTGAAACCCCGGCGAACAAGGCAACGGAAATAATACTTTCGCGATTCATGGATTCTCGGTGGATTCAAGAGCACCGCCCGCTTGGAAGCTTTTCGGAAATCCAACTGATCGATATGTGTTTGTGACCATTGAAGGTCAATAGAGTAGTCAGGCCATTAGAAAGAGATCGGAATTGATCGCCACTGATAAAAACAAGTTTGATCCAAGCCGACCGGCCGGCATAGTCGAAATGAGACGTATCGCGTCTCAGCCATGGATAAATATCCACCTCGCCTAAAATGGATTTTTCAATCACGAACGTCTCCCCTATTCGCGATCGTCAAAAAAACGCTTAGCAACAACTCCGGAGATTTTCTCGTTTGTAGGCCAATGAAA
Organism: Pirellulaceae bacterium; assembly: GCA_041739975.1. Lineage (GTDB taxonomy): Bacteria > Planctomycetota > Planctomycetia > Pirellulales > Pirellulaceae > BJ22. Next base: position 1,427 of record JBGSMY010000245.1, on the reverse strand, counting down.
AATAAACTTAAATACTAGTGCTTTGTCAACCTTTAGAATTGGGGTTGGCAAAATTAACCGTTGGGCGTTTACCCCGGTTTTTACCAATTCAACGGCGGCTAACGCGATGCGGCTGACCCCAAAAAATTAAGCTGCGACAAAGCACTGGGATTCAATCGACGGAAGAAACGCTGATTCGATTGGTGTGACACCGAAGGCCCCCGAAAGATTAGGCTTATGAAGCAACCACCCGGACAAACGCGCTTAAATTGTCACAAAGTAATATCCGTAAACATCAACCGTTTTTATTACAATCGTTCGACTTAGCTCATCGAATGGCTTAATTCATGCAACGCAAACAAAAACTTATTCGCAACACAATTATCGGATTGATTGCCAGCGCCTTGCTGGCGATTATCAAGCTGGTCGCCGGTTTATTGGGCCGTTCTACGGCGCTGACGGCGGACGCCATTGAAAGTTTGGCCGATTCAATTAGCTCGATTATTGTTTGGAAAGCCGTCAGTATTTCCGATCGCGCGCCCGATCAGGAGCACCCCTATGGCTACGGCCGGATGGAGGCCGTTGCTTCATTGAGTGTTGGCGGAATGTTGCTGGTCGCTTGTATTTATATTGTTTACGAATCTTTTCATGAAATTGTCACCCCGCATCAGCCGCCCGCCATGTGGACTTTGGCGATTATCGTTTTGGTAATTGCAGTTAAAGAATCGCTGTTTCGCATGGTATTGCGCGGCGCTGATGATTTCCAATCGGACGCCGCACACGCCGACGCCTGGCATCATCGATCCGATGCGATCACTTCACTGGCCGCTTTGGTAGGCGTAACGATCTCAATCTTTGGTCCACAGGTACTCAACATACAATCGCTCGTCTTAGCCGACGAGATTGCGGCGTTGCTTTCCAGCGGTATTATTTTTGTTACCGCTTTTTCATTAATTCGTCCGGCACTGCGCGAGCTTCTCGATGCTGCTTCGCCTGAGATGTGTGCACGAATCGTGCAACTGGCGGCAAAGGCAGATCCACCGTTTGTGATCGAAAAGGTTTTTGTTCGCAAAAGCGGTCCGCGTTTCTATGCGGATATCCACTTGCACGTCGCCCCACTCATGAGTGTCCAGGATGCTCACAATCAAAGCGGCAAACTGAAAGCACTAATCATGGGCGAGATCCCCAACTTGGCGGGAGCGCTAATTCACATCGAGCCTTTACCGTAGGTCAGCTTGTCTTCAGGCTGACATTCCCAAACCAAATTATTGCAACCAAAGTTGCCAGCAGTAGAGGTCGCTTTGAAGGGGGAATGGGATGCCAAAATAAAACTACCGATGTGGATGGCGGCAGCTACGACACGCACCTAGCGGTCAAACTTTCGCCCCTGCCAGCGAGCTGGCAGGGGGCGAAGTGTTCTAGTGTTGGTTTGTTAAGCGAGCGGTATA
>JBGSMY010000222.1:0-12250 GCA_041739975.1 Pirellulaceae bacterium | reverse complement strand
TTCTCTTGCCAGGCATTGGCCCATCCTTGCAAAAATGACAGGTTTCGTCCAAAAACCTATTGCGAGTGCGCAAATTCCGTGCCAAACCCGAATGCTTATAGCGATTTTTCTAAAGTAAGCAAAAAAAGTGGCATTGGGCTGTCGCCGGTAGTTTCGGACATTTATCGTTTCATCTTCCTGTCCTCAAATCTTCCTGTCCTCAAATCTTCCTGCTCACTTGTTTAGTGTTGACTTCGATCTCGTAAATTTCTTTCGCCGATAGTGTCTTACCTTCAAGGTGGAGCAAGAGGCAGCATCACTCATTGTCCTCGCGCTGAAGCTCTATGCGCATTGGTGTCCCACCTTTGGATTGTCCAACCGACGTACTCAAGCTACCTTCGGCCGACAACTCGTAAACTATCCGCCGCGGATAATCGTGTCGTGGATTCTCAAACACGGCACGGCTAGAGCTCATTTCAGAAAGCACAAATTCGGTCGCCGCTCTGCCGCCGGGCTGTGCAATGTAAACCAATCCGCCATCGCGTTCGACGATCCGCAAGTACTCGAACCCGACCATTTTGCCGCTGGTATTGACCGTGCGCGATAAGCCCAACATCGCGCCACCGCGCGCCGGACTCCATCGTTCCTCAATCGACGACCCTGTACTCTTCGTTCCAATCCAGGCGCCCGCGATCCACGTCAGATCCCCAATTGCGGCCTTGGCCGGTGTCGGCATCGGAATGTCCTCGGCAAGGCGGTAGATCCCTACGGAATCCTTCACAACCGAAGGATCGACCACCACGTTGACGAGCAGGCCATCTGTGGTCATACGGAAATTCCTTCGGATCGACTTGATCCCACCGGATGTATTGCCCGACAATCGTTCGAACTTGACTTCGTACTCAAACGTGCCGTCTTTCCATGAACCGCTGTAGCGAGAAATGGTTTGAGGTTCCGTGATCTCTGTGACCGATCCATCCAGCGCAATGCGTACGTCCCGGTGGCCAGAGCCGTGACCATTCAACACGACCGCGCCGTCCTCGACTCGCAATGAAAACTTCGATGACATGGGGGGCCCCAATTGTTCCAGAGCGCGGCCTTCGGTCCGGTCCTCAAAAAAAGTCCACTCGCCGTCCAAAGCACGCAAATCATCAGCCTGTGCAACAAGCGTCTCAGAAGCCAGCGAAGCCGCGATCGCTACGATAGTAACCAGTGTGGCTGTTAGCCAAGTTCGCAAGTGCATTGCGGATTCCTTTTTCTAAACATGATCCATAAGTATTAACGGTATAGTTTTGGTCCGAAACTGCTTGAGGTTACTCCTCCCCGGCACGGCCGCCAATAAACGATGGATCGAGTTCGCGGTTACGTGTTGCCTTGACAGGATCGCTGAGTGGGTGCGATTGTTGATTTCAAGTCTTCGACAGAATATTGGAACAGAAGCCGAGTCTTTCCGGTTGCCTTAGCACAAGGGCTCAGGATCCCAATTAATCTGACATGATCGCAATGATATTGTAATTATTGTGCGACCAAAATACCATTCCGATGAAAACCAGCCACGCGTAGTCAAGACGTCGTGAGCGAAAGTGCCTCCATGATCCGTACAACGTCAAGGCCATGCCGCATAACATCACAAAGCCAGGAAACAGTCCGTTGTCCGCAAAGCATATCATTAGACCCATTGTCATCGTAATTGGGCTGGTAATCACTGCAAAAAATGTGTCGTTGACGACATCGTGATAATCGGCGGATGAATTACAAAAATACCCAAGTTGTACCGAGGCAAAAGACCCGGCAACAAGTCCAGCGAAACTGGAAGTGAAATAGGTCAGTAGGCGGAGGACTGGATTTGTTAAATCGTCCAATTGCTTGGTCTCGCACGCAGGTGCTTCGTAAGGATTTGTTTCTGAGGTCATATTGTTAGGTGGGTTCGGACAAATATCCGGCGGTCTGAGAGTGTTGGGTCTTGCTTAAAAAGTGCATTATCAACAACTTGAAATTACTTCCAATCCAACTCGCTAACAGACGGCGGTTTGCCGACTGGTGGTAACTGAACTCAGTTGATACGCAGCGTATGCCGCAAAAAATTTAGCTATTGTATCTCATGCCAAACATAAATGCCTGGACACCATTCGACACTGTAGTACCTAAGGTGCCCCATCTGCGAAGAAAAGGTTTCGCGACCAATTTCCAATCACCAATGACCAAGACCGCCACCCCAGGTCACGATAACGCGATCAAGACTTGGGTTATCATCGCGGATGATTGTAATATAACTTGGTAGCCCGTCGCTGTGTTTGGAAAGAAAACCAGGCATTTCAGGCTGATTCTTAGAATAACGATTGTAGTAAAAATCCTCTGTCTTGTCGCGGAATTCAATCAAATCGAGAGGCCAAGCTCGCAGTTCGTCAGTCGACCCGATACGCATCCACTCTTTGTGAAACGCAGATAATTTCCACTTATAACTTGGACCTTTTGCAAAAAACACAAGGTCACTGCAGATGATTACGCCGGTCAAAATGACAATCAATGTCCTGCCACGCATCAACGTGTCCGCCTCTCATCAAAAGAATGCTTACCGAATCGCGATGATAGAAATGTGATTAGCTGGGAGGTAACTCACTACCGGCTGTCGCCGGTAGTTTCGGATGGAGCTTTGTCACCACGTGGAGACAAGGCTCTTGCCTTGTCAGTTTACCAGTCCTTCGGACAAGGCTGGAGCCTTGTCACCGCCTTGAGACAAGGCTGGAGCCTTGTCACCACCTCATCCCCAATCACCTCTCACTAATCCCCTGGTTTTTGCCTGACCGATTGAATTTCGATCGAGCGTTTTTGAGCGAGATAATTACCAATCGTAAAAAAAGGAATAAACAAGACGGCGAAATTCATCAGACCCCAAGTCAAATTGAATCGCATCAGTCGGGCAAGCAGTATTTCGGCCTGCTCCGGCTTGGCAAACACCCGATGTTCGTCCTGAATAAACCAAAACAAAAACCCTCGGTATGTATGGTAAACAAAACCAACATCACCTTCCGTGGGAATGGCCCGCACGTCAACGCCATCGTATCGGTGGTGTAAATTCTTAAGCAAAAACGTCTTGGCTCCTCCGAGCAGAAAAAAATATGGCACGCCGATCAATACGGCGATTACCACAACGACTAGAAAAATCATTAATAATTGTTCGCCGACTGTCATTGGTATTAACACTTTCGCAATTAATTCTGGGGAATAACACTAGCCGACGGATATATTCAGACCGTTTGCGCAACAATGGACAAATCCCGTGGCCAAGCGTAACGGAATGTTTACTTTGGACAATCTGCAAATCGCAACATCACTGCAAATAAGCTCTTGGAGACGATACGGACACGTTCGATTTCTCGATTAAGCGCGTTTTTGGACAAAAGGCCTGCGGTTTACCGCAATCACCCGTCATCATCGAAGAAGGAATACTGGGAAAGCCTGCTATCGATCAACTCGTCAATCACATCGACAACAACAAATTGCGTTGGCCCTTTGCCAGAACTTTTCGACTCTTTCGTAGTGTCTGAATTCCAGTTGGTATGGACAACGGAAGCGCGCCGAAACTCAACAACGATTAAACCTCGATCGAGTACTGTTTTCGTGTCTTTTGTGTTTTTCGTGGTATATGAATTCCCGGCGAGTTTTCAATCCGACTTGAATGTTACGATCGCGCAATGCGTTACTTTTTTTTCCCACCGACTCCGGGCACCGCGGCAACTTGTTTCATCCATTTCGATAGCTGGCGTTCGTCTATATCATTCACAGATTCAAGCTCAACGCCCCGTGTGGACTTGCCCATCGCCACCGGGGTCACAGGCGGCACAGGAGTGAGTGCTGCACCGTTTACAAACATGAGCTTGACGTGTCCAACGTACCCGCCACAACAAAAACACCAACCGTCACCCACACTATAGTAGGCCATGCCCCATTTTACTGAGCGCTGCAGATTGGGAAGAGTGCGGGCCGCAAGTGCATCGATGCGTTCGGCAATCGATCGTTGCGGTTGTGGTAGGCTGGCGATGTAGTCGATAACGGGCTTGTCGCCGACAGCGGCTTTTGCTGGACTTGCTTTGCTCGTGACCATGGACTCTTTCAGTGCTACGGCAACCTTGTCGTTTGCCACAACGCGTCTAACCGGCTTGCGTTCCGCTGATTTGCGTTGTGTCGGTTTCCGCTCCGCTGATTTGCGTTCTGTCGACTTGCGTTCTGTCGACTTGCGTTCAGTCGACTTGCGTTCAGTCGGTTTGCGTTCAGTCGGTTTGGAATGATTGGCGGACTTACGGGCTGGCATCCTAGTTTCCTGTAATTCGTAATGTTGGTGTGCCGGACAGCGGCATTGTTGCCGTGAGCGCTTATCACTCACCATTGCACTTCGGCACCAATCATGCTCGAGAGCTCTTCCTCAAGTTCTTTGCAGCAATAAGGAGGTGGTATCGTCTAGTCCATCGTAACTTGTGTCTTTGGCAAGCCCAGCCAGAAGCTTCACTCCGGTGTAACGGCGTCCCCCCCGGCAATCCGGAAAGCTTGTCGCCTCGGCGAAACTTTTCCAATTAGGATTCGGCGGCGGAACATCGAGAAAATGAAATGAAGACCATTCAAACAAGATCTCTTTCAACGCCAATTGGCCGGCTTGGTCAAGGCTTTCGAAATGGTCGAGGAAGCGAATGACCTGCGTATCGGGCACACGTTTAAGGATAGGAAAACCAGCCTGTTGCTCCGCCGCGAATTCGCTGTGCAACCATTGGACTACCGCGGCTCGCTTGGCTGTCAGTTCCATGACCTAATTCTTCAATTACCAAACCGATGCTGTTTGCCTGGCCGCGGCAAACAATTTACTATCGTAAAACCGCTCGGCTCAGCGGCCTCGAATTCAAAACATTGTTCTGAATTTATGGTCCGGTGTACACAAGACTTCGTGCACCACAAACCACTGGTACGATCACAATCAATTTCGTTTATTGAATGAAATCGACTTTTAGTGGTTCACCAATCGAGGTTGATTTTGCTTACGGTTTCGTATTGTAGCAGGTTCTCCATCGAACACACTCACCCCGTGGAAGAGCGCCGTCTCCGTCGCGCCTTGCCAATACCCCTGGATTGCTCCTTGGTCGGCAATTTTTTGATTGATGGTCTCCACGACGAAGTTGATGTCACAGGTTTGGTAGACTTCGTCCGGCAGGTCAGTCCCGTTGATATAGATGGCCAGTCCTTCTAGTTTGCCAAAGGGAAACTCGAGGGGGCGACCATTGATTTCGTATTTCAACAGTGATCCCCGCGGCGCACCGCAAGATTCCAAAAATTGACAGACAAAAGGAACGGCATTGTCGACGTCGTTGAGTTCTAAATCGATGCCGCAATATGAGATTTCGCCGTCTTCGTTTTGTCCAGTGCCACCACCAGTTACTTCGCCCCAACCATGTTTTTCGAGTTCCGTTTGCAGGTGATCTTCGTAGTCATCGCCGCGAGCGATTGGTTGTACGCGAGCATTGAGCTGCGCATGAACGAAGACTTTTTGCGTTTCAAAAATCCCTCTTGAAATTGGTATGCGACCAGAAAAATTCTAAACCACTAAATTCCAGCCAGTTTTGATCAATATATCTCGTGCTTCAGCAACTGAAAACTAGTCATACTAATCGGAATTTTTTCGTCGTCGAACCATCGGCCTAGTCAAGTCCTTCCCCAACTAACAAGTTGGCTCTTACTAGATTTGCCGATACGGGACAGCTTAGAAATCGGCGCCAAACAATGCCCAGAATCGAATAAGATAATTTGCGAATGACAAGCGATACGCGGAGAAGCGGCCTCCTATTCGCCCGGCCTTTACGCAACGATGCGGCTCGCCGTGCCAACCAACGCAACAATCATTATCTATGCATGGTGCTTCGCCGATACCTCCGCAAATAAACATTGTGTGCGTATACAGCGCGCTGGCAGTCGACGTAGTGGATTCTGAGGTGCAATACACTCAATATGAAAAGCAATTGCTCGATGTTCTCAGAGAACTGGATTTGGTTTATCGCTGTTTCCTACAACTCTTAGATTAGCCATTTGCGATTTGCGCAATAGATCGCGAATGGGACCAAGACAATCGCTCCTGCGATCACAGCGGGGGAGGCACCCGCGCCCGTCACGGCAAGCGTATCGCTCAAGAAAAAAATGTAGACATTCTGCGCAATCACTCCAATTAAGGAAATGACGAACAAAAATACTGCAATTTTGCGTTTGAACAATAAAGCGATACAACCCAAAACGCCAAAGCTGACCGCGACGCCAAATGCGATGTTGACCCAACTCGGCGTTGCCAACGTCAACTCAACTTGTTGTTCGTTTAGTCCAGCCTGCTCCAATGCGCTCCTGTTTTGAAAAGTCGTAATTGCTAAAACAAAGATGGCTAGGCCGAATAAGTTCCAAATTAGAAATAATGCACTGACGATGTAAAACCACAACGGTGCCGAATTCGATCTTGTTTCGTTCATAAGAATCTTTCCCAGAAAAAGAAATTTTGTTGCAATTGCTAACTCACGCACTCGGCTTTTGTTGTTCTAACGACAAATGAGGTCATTTCGCACGAATACGTGCATTAAATTGATCAAACTAATGAGTTTCGTCAACTGTCGACAAATGTTTTAACTCTCAAAATAGGCAAAAAGACATCTATTAATTGGGGACCCGATCCGTCCTTACAAGTAACTGGTATTGTTTAACATCGGCCCGCAAGATGTCGTACAGTTGCGGTACCGCACCCAATCTCTCACCCCTGCGCAAGTTGAAGAAGATAGTGGCTTCGTGTGAGATGGTTGACAGGACTCTGAGAGTTTCGACGAAAGTCACTATAGATTCACCTTGCCGTATGAGTGACCGGCCGATTTTCAAAACGCACCCTTCGGCGACACGGCTCCATCGCGTTGTTCGTCACTTCGGTCCATCTGGCCGGGGCCATTGCCAAGATTGCACAAACAGATGACAAGTACGGCCCCAGCGACAATGGCTCTTGCGGTCCACTGTCCGACTAGTAATCGCCAATGGATGCGGTATTCCTTTGTCTCAGCAATTTACTCCGAGGCGGCCACGACAGGTGGCTTGACCGCATCCGCTTGCCAACTTTTTCCCCCTAGGACGAAATGGTATCCGGCAAAACTTGTCTCCAAATCCTTGTGATGAAGCCAGCCGAAAACGGAATATTGTCGTTCGCTTCGGACTTTTTCCCACGGAGGCACCAAGACGGTAAGCCCAATGCAAAAGAAAGCGGCGGCGATTATTAGCGATACCAGTCTGACGTAGGCGAGGAAACTAGACGGATGCTTCCGTTGCGTACGAATTGTGTTCATGACTCAACTTGCACGACTGATCGTTCCGCAGCACGGGGCGGCGGGACTTGACATTGATTTCAAAATGGACTGGGAACAGCCGCTCGTTATGATGCATTGGTTCGCACGCTTATACCGCGGCGAGTTGACTCTTGATTGTAGCAAGTAGCTCGGCTTCGATATCAGGGTTCGCGCCGATCATCAGTGCCAAGTAGTCATGAAAAACACGAGCGTCTAAATTGGTGTTCTTTAGTGCAAACCACACAACATTTTGAATTGTCTCATTATTGTGCCAAGTAGTCATCACATGACGATCATCAGGCGGATCAAAATTCGGATCAGTGCTTATAAAAGCCATGTCAAGGGAATCACCCCATGAACTGGCGTCGGCCCCCCACGCGAGCATGTGCCGGCAGTCCATGGCGACTAGCTGCTCGCTGAGGTTCGCTTGTTGCTCAGGGGTGATCGTTGGATCACAACCAAGGACTAGTGCGACAAACGGTGACCCAAAACCCGGAACCGGTGTTTCGTAGGGTGGCTCCAACCGCAGGAACTAGAATCGCCGATCTCCTTGTTGCGCGATAAGTCTCATTTTGGGTGCAAACGCTCCACAACACCGGGCCGCCGCAAAGTGACTGTCAATTTACAACCGACCAGATCGCCGACGCCGGTGCATGCTTTTGATTATGCCTGCTTTCTGCCAATGAATTGGACGACAGAAGCAATGCCCGTGTGATGCTTTCCTTCGTAGACTTCGCGTTCTATTTTACGCAGGAGGATAGGCTTTAGGTTCGGAAACTCGCGCTCAATTTTGTGTACCGACCTCAGCATGTCGAGGTCCTTTGGGCCCCCAGTGTTTCGATTGAGCTGGCCTTCGGAGTACGCTTCGAGCAAGAAGATCCCGTTTGCAACAAGGCATCGTTCAATCAACGGGTAAAGTCTATTCCGAATGGCACTTGGGAGATGCGCCGAAATAGAGATCACGGACTTGAAGCTGTTAGGTTCCGGTTGAAATGTTGCAAGGTCCGCAACTTGCGTTTGGATTTCAACCCCCTTAGCATGTGCAAGTTTGTGCGCTTTTCTAAGCCCCACGGCAGACCCGTCTACGCCGAGAACTTGTAAGCCAAGCGTGGCCAAAAACACCGCATTCCGTCCTTCGCCTTCGGCTAGTGAAAGTACCGGACCGACAAGCATCGGCGCATTTTCGACGAGAAACGAATTCGGCTCCGTACCGTAGATGAATTCGTCATCGGAATAACGATCGTCCCAATGAATTTGGTCCACAATTTTCCTCCGGCTAAACGGTCAAGATCAACGAGTCGTCGAAAAAGATTCGCCATCAGTTGCTGCGATATCGGCGCCTTCGGCTCATCCAAGTGTTATCTCGCGCTTCGTTTGGATTCGCGTAGTTGCCGTTCGATTCTACATCAAGGCTGCCGCGGATGACAAGTTTCTATTGCTCAGCAAGCTAAATGTCTTCGCATTCGTCGGCGTTTTAATGTTCGATTTGATCAAATCCGAATTTTTGAAAACTATGCTTTTAAAACCAACGTCATTGGCGGCTCCCGCTTACCGCTATGTTATCCGACAATCGAAGCGCGCGTTCAGTTGCCGTCACTCGGTTCAAGTTTGGGCCGCGTCCGTGATGCTCTGCGGATGACGGAAAACGAAAACGGCTGCAATCATGAATACAATCGCTATTGCAAGAGTCGCTGACGCCATAAAGGAGTTCACAGCGTAGGCCGAGGCAAAGTTCTCGACCGTAAGCGTTCGGGATAAAAATGTCATCGTAATCCAACCAAGCAAGCGTGTCACAAAGATGATACCGAGTCCCACTGCCAGCCATCGTGAAGGCACAGGGTACGTGGTGAATGTGTTCTTCACGATCATGCCCACCAAAGCAATTAATGCTACAAGGGCGAGAATCAGTTCGTTCATGGAATCGGTTCCTTTCGAGTACGGGTATGGTGCAAACGAGTCTTGTTGGTTTCAGTCGGACAACGCTAGTGTTCACCCAGCCTCGTCCTCCAGGCGAATCTTCCGAGTCGTCGTACGGGTTTCTTTGCGTTCGACCTACATGTACAAAAATACCATAAATGTTAGCGAGGATCAAGACTTGTTCAATACTGGATTTACTTGTTGACTATTCAAGAAAGTGCAATTTTTTCTGCGGGTTTTGTCAAAGCTTTCTGCCGACCTCGGAAAGGTTCGCCAATGAGTTATTTGCTGTTAGAAGTGAGGTATTAGAGCCAGACCTCGTGATGTCCTTGCATAGACCATAATTCCGAAAGCTCTGCGTCTACTACTGGGGTTGCAGACAAAAGTGGGTCATTGGCCGTCTTCACGCGTCCGCGGCATACAGCGCTGACTCACTTGCGAAGCGGGACTACTAGATTGGCGACCATCTCTTGGGCGACCTGTTCGCGTTGATTGGTCGCCTTCACAAGTACTTTCACAAGCCCCAAGTTTGGTTTCGAGCGAGACTGGCGTTTTTCCAAAATCGTAGCGTTGACCGTCAGCGTGTCGCCAGGATAAGTAGGAACAGGCCAGCGAATTTCATTGACACCTGCGCCAATCAATCCGCCGGCGATACGCAACTCACTTGTTACAAACAGCCGCATCGTAACGGCCGCCGTGTGCCAGCCACTGGCGCACAAGCGACCAAAAAAAGAATGCTCTGCAGCCGCGGGGTCCGTATGAAATGACTGGGGATCAAACTGTATTGCAAAGTCGATAATGTCGACTTCTGTCATCGAATGGATCGAAGAACAAAAAGTTTGTCCGATTTCCAGATCTTCAAAATATAACAAGTCTTGTTCGCTTGACATTTTTTGACCATCGAGGTTTGAATGGGATAAACGATCAGGTTCACATTTCGCCGAAAAGCGACCGGCTATGGCATCGTGTAAGCCTACACGTTCGGCCGATTAGATGCAGCGCCTGATTGTGCGGCCTAGCTGACCAAGTCGCTCAACAGCACAGATTGGCCGTACTCTAACTCCGCTTCTCACCCGAGAATCAAGTCCGGGAGCCGCAACGACTTGAATTAACTATGAAAGTCACGAACGACACGAAATCAGAATTCATTTTAGTGTCGTTCGTGTCTTTCGTGGTCTCTTTTCACTCTACTCTTGAGTCACTAGGCAACGGCCGCATCGAAGCGTCGGCACCGAAGCGTTGAGCTCTCAAACCGACGCACAACACCAATCAAACTAGTCCGCTCGATGGTACAATTTGGCCATACTTAAACTCCGTCTCTCAACCGAAAGAATCAGATCCAGGAGCCCCAGCTACTAGAACTAACCACGAAAGTCACGAACGACACGAAATCAGAACTCATTTTCGTGCCGTTTGTGTTTTTCGTGGTCTCTTTCACTCTGTGCCATCGTCACTAGTCAACGGCCGCGTCGAAGCGTCGGGACCAAAGCGATGAGCTCTCAAACCGACGCATGTCACCAATCAAGCTAGTCCGCTCGATTATGCAATTTGTCCATACTTAGACTCCGTTTCTCAACCGAGAGAATTAGGTCCAGGAGCCCCAACGACATGAATTAACCACGAAAGTCACGAACGACACGAAATCAGAACTCATTTTAGTGTCGTTTGTGAATTTCGTGGTATACACTCACTCGGCGACTTCCGTAAATCCGCTGGTTACCGCTATTGCTTGCTCGCCACAACGATATAGCGACAGGTCTTCGTTGAAAGTATGGCATTGGTTTGATCCATCAAACCAACATGTTCAACTTGGAATCCAGCTTGTTCGAGCAAGTATGGAACGGTCGCGGTCGTCCGGCAGGCCGAAAGTGGAAGTTGGTCCACAAATTCGTTCCATTCTCCTTGCCAATCGCGGCGGTCAAACAATCCGTCCATTACGACGACGAGACCTCCAGGGCGAAGCCAATGGCTCCAGTTTCGGAAAGCGGCAAGCGGATCAAATAAATTGTTAACCAGCAAACGTGAAGCAATCAAGTCAAACGTTTCCGGACTGAAAAGCGCTAAATCTTCTGCGTGGTCACAAAAGCCCTGGACAGTGTTCACGCCTTGTAATTCCGCCCTGGCCCTAAGCAAATCGATCATCGACGAGGACGGCTCTAATGCCGTGATATGGAGCCCGGGCATTCGGACCAACGCCAAACATAGAGCACCCGTGCCACTTCCAGCGTCAAGCACGGACATCATGTCAGAGAAATTAACGCAGCGTTTGAGATCCGCAACACACGCGTCGTGATCTGCGTCACCTAAAGCGTCGACCCCAGCGTCGTATTTCGCTGCCTTATCGATGTCGTACATCGCGAGATACCGTTGACGCGAATTCGATTGGGGCTCACGAAAATTCAAGGTAGCCATTCCCTATGTAAACAATAGCAATTATGTGACGGCGTCGATTGACTATCGTATCAAAATTTGCGTCACAAGCGGTTCCCGTTCACTACTTGATTCGCCGTTTTCTAACCGACGGTGGGAGACCTAATCTTGTCCAACAAGGGCTGGAGTCGAAGTAGGATGGAGCGTTGCAGCAGCACCGGGTAAAAATGAACGACCACGCCTGGCAATAAGATCCACAATGTGCCCCACGGGTGCCCAGTGAAAAGTGCAACTGCGGCCAATAGCACGTGGATGGCAAAACAAACGCCATGGGCCCCACTACCTCCACGCGCCGCCAGCGCCCGGAGCGGTAAGCGGGGGCGGGTAATGGCCGAGCCCCACGTATGGTTGACGTTGCGGCGATTCCATCCGGAGCGCTCGAGCGACGAAGCGAAGATATTAACACCGAGCAGGCGATGGACGACGCGCTCGCCCGCGGGGACCCGACACCAGCGGGGAGGCAGACGTCGCAGGACGGGGATCGCCACTCCCGGCGTGAGAACGGCCGTCCAAATGATCAATATCAGCGCAAAGACCGGATGGCCCGGACCGAAGTCGCCGTCGAACCAGTACAC
>JBGSMY010000237.1:0-47120 GCA_041739975.1 Pirellulaceae bacterium | reverse complement strand
TTACGGCGCTACCCCCCTCTCCGATCAGTTTTGGTAATCGTCTTAATAACAGACTCGCATGAATTGCTCGGCGACAATTGCTCGGTGACATTGCACGGCGCCTGGCACGCGTCCGCCGGCGATCGCATTTGCGGGGCGCTGACTGCCTAAGTCTGGAACACCGCGGTGACATCAACACATTGTTGTGACAGGCACGCATCCGGGCACTGATCGGGTGACAGGCACCGGGATTCGGATTCGGGTGACAGGCACGGATCGGTTTAACGCCTGACAAAAAAATTTACAGGCCGATATTGGACGCCATGTGGCTTACGGCGAATTAGCTCAAAAAACGACTATCCACTAATACCGCCAGCTTTTTCGAGTCGTGCTAAGACTTTTTTCCAGCCCAATCCTTTTGCTAGCACCGTTGGGGTCAATCCATTGGCCGCTTTTTGGTTGGGGTCGGCACCGTGTTGAAGACAGACGTCAACACCGTCAAGTGATCCGGCCAGGGTCATCGTGTGCAATACAGATAAACCGCCGTCATCGTCTTGGAACAACATTTCTGGGTTGCTGGCCAAAGCCTGTTCAAATGACTCCCGACAATTCAACGACATCGGATGTTCCATGCCGTCGATCACTTTAAAGTCGCCTTGAATTGCCATCCCCTCCAATTCAGGTATGGCAGTTCGCTTTTTTTGAATCGACTCCGGCAAATAATTATTGGGTACCAATCGCACTATTCCAGGAGTTCCAAATTCAAGTCCCCATGCACTGTCATGACTTTTCAGTTCCGCTTTTTCCTTATGCCGACGCATCGCTTGAATCGTAAACCCACCGCAAATTTCACCTTGGACACTGTACATCCAATCGACAATCTGACTTGGCTTCACGGAAACATGATCACCTTCATGCACCGACTGCAACGAATCAGGCTCGTTCAACAACACTCCACTTACTAGGCGGCCATTGAATTCAACTTCCGAAATCCACATGTACTCAACTTGAAAATCTGCCGGATGTTTACTGCGAATCTCTGGTGGATCCGAAAATGCAATTTTGACCGCGGCCAATTCCAGCGCTCCGATTACCCGCCGACTTTCCCAACTCAACTCTCGCAAAAAAACCGGAACGTCTTGCGAGAAAATGCTTGAGCCTTCTTCATATCGGGGTCGTCCGATGGCAACGCAAACACCCGACCTTCCTTCACACCTTTGCCGCCATCTTTTCGACCCTGCTCCAAAAAATAAACTCGTTCTTCAAATGGTGGTTGCACACGAGGCAGTCCCGCCTCAAGTTGTTTCCACTCCTCAGCCTCGACACTTGCAAAAGTGCGCCGAATATCGTGTTCATTGCGCGTAACTGCTCGAATCGGCTCGATAACACTCAGTGCCTTCCAACGCTCGTCCGGTAATCGCTCATCACTTGGCATATAAAACGCCGCCACGACTAATCGGTCGCCTACCTTAAGCGCTGGATTACTAATAAACTTCGGCGAAAACTCTTTGACGATAATCGCTGGATGCGATGCATCTTCACGCATCGTCATATCTGAAAAAATCGCCAACCGCGGCGGATCAAGCGAGACAACCTTGGCCGGACAACACGCCCCAAGTCGCAGCAAACGGCACAGACTATAGTAGATCAACCAAGTCGCCGCAGGTATCAAAAATAGTCCCAACCAGAGCCAACGCCAAACAAACAACCCTAGCGGCAAAAAAACCAACCCAACAACTGCACTAATTACCACAATCGTCGTCAACTCGCGACGTAGGAAAAAAGAAAATTGCGGACGTACACTCGCAGGATTAGAAGCATATGATTCTTCAGTCATCGAAAGAAACTCCTAAAGCGTTTCCAGTCAACTACGCAGTTAAGTCGCCATTATGCCAAGCTCTGGTATGATGATCCATCGTCATGCTAGTTTCAAGTCATCGCCGAGAATTTTGCTTCGGCGAAAGACGATAGCCACGTCTCGAAAAACCTGTAACTGACGACCCAATAGGGCCAAGTAACTCACCACCAGCTTTCGCTGGTGGTTTCGCATGCTGGCCGCGAGAAACGTAGTGGGAAACGCTCGACTGTTAGCTGAATGTAACTCACCACCAGCTTTCGCTGGCGGTTTAGCCTTTTTTGATTGGCGTGGCGGTGCGAGGATTGTCGGGCCAAGCGTGTTTGGGATAGCGACGCTTAAGCTCTTTGCGAACTACTTCGTAAGTGTTGTCCCAAAAACTGGCCAAGTCATTCGTAATCTGTTGCGGTCGCATATTGGGAGCCAATAGGTGCAATAACACCGGCACGCGCCCCTTCGCAATTCGCGGTGTGGCTGGCCAGGAAAAAACCTCTTGAATTCGAACTGCCAACACTGGTGGCTTACCTGGTTCATATTCCAAACGAATCCGACTGCCACTGGGCACCGTCAACCTCTCCGGCGCATGCTGCTCCACTGCCGACAACTGACTCGTCGTCAATAATCCTTGCATCCACTCCAACCACGGCGCTTGACATAATTCTGCAAAGCTCTTACGCCCCACACACAACGACTGTAATACCTCCAATTGCATCGTTTCATCCAGTGACGGCAATTCTAATTCAGGTACATGCTCGCGCAACCACTGCACCCGAGCCATCCAACCCTTGAGCGCATCCGAATCGCGGGGAAAAACCGAACTCAAATTTCGACTAGCCTGCTCGTACAACACCCTCGCACATTCATCGAAATCAACAACTTCAATCGGGGTCTCACCTAGTAGCAAATCATCCCAACGTCGACGCCTCCGAGCTAAAACCTGTTTTTGACCGGGGCTGAAAAACATCTCGTCCTGAATTGTCGTCATCTCCTCAGGCAACCACTCTACTTCTATCCCCGTTGCCATCCGCACCAACGCGTCTTGATCGTCGGCATTAACATCCACACACAAAAACAATTCCGCATTACACACACCACTGGTCGCCGCTAACTTGACGCCACGACCGCCAACCATCACGCCCCGCGAGTCTTGTATTCCGCGCCGCTTGGCCAAACGATCCGGGAAAGCCGCCAACAAAGCTCGACGAATCGCTTCCTCAACACTCACGGATACATTTTTCTCAGAATCATTAGCCGCACCAATCCCATTTTTATCCGCCTCCCCATTTATATCCTCCTCCCCAATTTCATCCGCCCGATCCGTTTCCGAATTTACCAATCCAACAAGTTCCTCAGCCACTTCTTTGATTTGAAATGCGGCTTGCCGATGGATATCGCCAAAGGCAAATTGTTGTTGTCCGGTCCGATAAAACTCACACAGCGCATTTACTCTCGCAGCGACGTCGCAGTTCCAACGAAATTCGCTATTTGTAAAAAACTCCCGCTTACTGCCCGCTCGTTGCCCCATTTGATTCTGCGGTCGCATAAACGGATCTCACTCGGACAACAAAGCCGCTGTCAAAGCAATTTCAAAAACATGCCCCCACCTTCGTCCTGCCAAAACCAATCGCCCTAATCGAGGTGCCAAAGGTAAACGAGCCAGTTCACTGCCCAACTCGGTTAGTTTGCCGCCCGAGATCGCTCCCAGTCGTTCCAACAACCGTCGCGATTGATCAACGGCCTGTTCGCGGGGCGGGTCCAGCCACGGCAACTCATCGGAAATCGATTCACCCCATGCCAGCCATTGCAACAACCCACGCGAGGTATCAACGCGGTGCACCTCCGGCTCCAAATATTCGCGACGCCCCGCCATCTGCGCCGCATCCCACAATCGCCAACAGGTTCCTGGCCGAACTCGACCAGCTCGCCCGGCTCGTTGGACTGCAGACGCTTGGCAGATCGGCTCAAGCTCCAAACGCTCCATCCCGCTACTAATGTCGTGCCGCATGACTCGTGCCAAGCCCGCATCGACAACAGTGGTAACTCCCGGCAATGTCAATGAGGTTTCCGCAATATTAGTCGCCAAAACAATCCGACGTTTGACCCCAGGCTGCACGGCGGCCGACTGTTGTTCGAGTGGCATACTGCCATGCAACGGCAATATTTCCCAACCGTTTAACTCACGCCGCGTTTGCAATTGACTCATCGTACGCATGATCTCACCCACCCCGGGCAAAAAGACCAAAACGTCCCCATCCGTGTGTTCCGCTGCGGTGACGACGGAATCAACCAGATGCTGCCAAAACTCCGAAACATGTCGCGGTGGTCGATAGCGAACGTCCACGGGAAAACTTTGCCCGGTCGTTTCAATAAGCGGGGCTCGGTCCAAAAAAACTCGCAGATCCTGAGTTGCCATTGTCGCGGACATGACAACAACTTTTAGATCCGCTCGCACCAGACTCTGTATCCGCCGCAACATGGCCAACAACAGATCGCCATCCAACGAACGTTCGTGGAATTCATCTAAAACAACCGCAGCCGTATCTCCCAACACCGGATCCGACTGCAATCGGCGGATCAAAACTCCTTCCGTCGCGACAACCAAACGAGTATCTCGCGTCACGCGATTCTCGAAACGAACTTGGTAACCCACCTCCCGTCCCAACGTCCAACCTTGCTCGCTGGCGATTCGTTGGGCCGCAGCTTTGGCAGCCACGCGTCGCGGCTGTAATAGGTAGACCCGTTGCGACTGGAATTGCGGAAAATCGGTAATCAACCACGGTGCGACGCGAGTCGTTTTCCCGGAACCCGGTGGCGCCAATACCACGGCTGCCCAGTGCTCACGTAGTGCTGCGGCCAATTCCTGGCGACAATCGTCAATCGGCAATCGTTCCAACTGCCTCCGTTGTCCGTTCATGTTTATTGGTCTCGAGGTCGCCGCTACTCTTTTAAGGAATCCCGTCTGTCGTTAGATTTTAGGCTTAACCTTGAGAAAGCGAAACGTCTATGATCAGTATCGGTCCATCGATTGACATCAAAACTATACAAGCCGTGTTGGCTGGCCCCGTCACCGTAACACTTTCAGCCGACGCTCAACAGAAAATCATTGCGGGCGAACAAGCCTTGCAAACAATCCTATCGCAACATCGAACGGTCTACGGAATCAACACGGGTTTTGGATTGCTCGCCGAAAAGAGAATTTCCGACGACGAACTCGCCCAACTACAATTGAACTTGGTGTTGTCCCATGCCTGCGGAACAGGAAACTCATTGCCGCCAGAAATCGTCCGCCTGATTTTATTTCTTAAAATACAATCGCTGGCCCAAGGCTATTCTGGTGTTCGCCTAAGCTTGGTCGAAGCATTGGTTTCATTGTTGAATCGTGATCTGCTGCCAGAAATCCCAGCCCAAGGTTCCGTGGGTGCCAGTGGCGATTTAGCGCCGCTGGCTCACATGTCCGCAGCTCTGTTGGGGCTTGGCCGAATTTGGGATGGTCGCGAATTTCGCCCCGCCGCCACCGTACTACAACAACATCAATTGCCAGTTTTCACGTTGGGCCCTAAAGAAGGATTGGCGTTACTCAATGGTACACAAGTTTCAACTGGCCTAGCCCTTGCGGGCCTCGTCGCCACCGGAAATGTATTTGCCGCGGCCTTAATCGCCGGCGCGATGAGCGTCGATGCAGCCATGGGCAGTGATGCACCATTCGACCCCCGCATTCATGGCGTTCGACCACACGCCGGACAACGCGACTGCGCGGCCGTCTATCGAACGTTGTTGCAGGGCAGTGAAATCCGCGCCTCGCACCTCGATTGCCAACGCGTCCAAGACCCCTATTCCCTGCGTTGTCAGCCACAAGTAATGGGTGCGGTGCTCGATCAAATGCGTTATGTGCATCAACAATTGATTTGCGAAGCCAATAGCGTTACAGACAATCCACTGTTGTTCCCGGACAGTTGTGAATCGATCTCTGGAGGCAATTTTCATGCGGAGCCAGTGGCTTTTGCGGCAGACGCTTTAGCAGTCGCGATCGCCGAGATCGGCTCTTTGAGCGAACGGCGATTGTCGCTGTTAATTGATCGCCACCTCAGCGGGTTACCGCCTTTTTTAGTCAAAAATGGTGGCGTCAATTCCGGATTTATGATCGCTCAAGTCACCGCCGCAGCGTTGGTCAGCGAAAACAAGTGTCTCGCTCACCCTACTTCGGTCGACAGCTTGCCAACTTCCGCAAACCAGGAGGACCATGTCAGCATGGCGACCTACGGAGCTCGCCGAACTGTGGACATGGCACGCAATGCATCGGTGATCGTTGGCATTGAGTTAATGGCTGCGGCCCAAGGCATCGATTTCAGGCGCCCACTCAAAAGTTCGGCGGCGTTAGAAGCAGTTCATCAGCAACTGCGACAAGATGTACCAGTCTACGAAAACGACCGCTGGTTTGCGACCGATATCGAGTTTGCCCGAGATTGGGTGGTCTCCGGAATGTTCTTGTCAAACTTGGAAAAGTGGTCAGGGCTCTCAATCGAAGGCGTTTTTAACACCGGCAAATAGCACCGTAAGGGATTGCAATTAGCCATACTGAACCAAAAGTGCAATATTCAACGCTTCGTTTGCTCCAGCTAATATCGCGTCGCAGGTGAATCTAAACAGATTGCTTGAGCCAGCCGCCAACAAATGCCGATTTGCCAAATTAAGACAAAACTATTTTTTTGCGCTTGACCTGCAAGGGTCAGCGTTCCTAAAGTAGAAATTGAGAAAGTTTATTTTGGTTTGATTGCCGAGTGCGGTTGCGATGTTGCGTGGATTGTTATTTGATATTGATCATGTGTTCTTCGACGGTTCCTATTGGCACCGGTTGTTGCACCAAATGATTTGCCGTTTGGGAAAACGAGAACAATTTCATGCCTTTCGCAATCAATGGCAATGGGAATTCTTGCCGAAAGTATATCGGGGCGAATTGAAATATTGGGACGCATTGGCGTCCTTTTTTTGTTCTATGGGGCTCAACGAGAGCGAAGCTCGCGAATTATTGGTGACCTCCCAAGCCAAGCTCAAATACGCTCAGGACAATTTGCGAGCTTTCCCAACCGTCAACGAAACCCTGCAGGAACTGCGGCGACGCAAGATTCGACTGGGGATTGTGACGAATTCAATACATCAGTCTCCCGCGCTGGTCGGCATTTTAGCCGACATCAAAATTGGCGTGCCGTTTGATTATGTCATGACATCGCGATCCGCAGGCCGAGTACTTCCCGACTCAGCGATTTTTAATGAGGGACTGTTAGGGCTAATCCTCCGCGACGCCGAGGTGGGCTATGTGAGTGCGCGGCCCGATCGATTGGCAATTGCGGCACATTGCGGGCTGACTCCGATTTGGCTTAACGAGTTTAGTTCGGCCCCCGATTCGACGACTTGGCCGATTCCCGTCGTTGAGATCCAACAATTTTCCGATCTGGTTTGTTTGTCTTGCCTTCCCACTCACGAAACTCACGCCGCTTGATTACACTGCTGGCCTAGCAATCTGAACCTTTGATTTGATTCCCTGGAGCGCTGAGATGATCACCAAACATTCCGTGATGGCCGTTGTGTTGGCCGCCGGCAAAGGCACTCGGATGAAGTCCGAACTTCCAAAAGTAATGTGTCTGGCAAATGGCCGACCGCTATTGCAATATGTCATCGATGCTCTGCGGGCCGCTGGAATTCATCGCATTGTGAATGTTGTCGGTTATCGAGCTGATGATGTCAAAGCGGGGTTTGCCGACCAACCGGGAATTGAATTTGCCTTGCAATCGGAACAATTAGGCACAGGGCATGCCGTCATGATGTGTCGTGAACAGCTCAGTACACATCATGGCCCTGTTGTCATTGTGGCTGGCGATTCTCCGATGTTGCAAACCAGTTCGATCCAAAAATTGCTCGCCGAATTTGATACCGCTTCGCCGGCTTGCGTTTTAGGAACTTTGGTCCATCCCGACCCCACTGGTTTGGGCCGGATTATTCGGGACTCCGCCGGTAAATTCTTGAAAATTGTCGAGCAGCGAGACGCCAATACCGACGAATTAGCGGTTCGCGAAGTCAATATGAGCACCTACGTCTTCGATGCCCAAGCCCTATTGGCATCGTTGGATCATTTAACTGCCAATAACCAGCAACGGGAGTATTACATTACCGATTTGCCCGCTATCTTATTGGCACAGGGAGCCGATGTGCGGGCACTGCCCGTTTTAGATCCTATCGAGGCCTTGAGCGTCAACACCGTGGACCAATTGGCTCAAGTTGAGGCGGCCCTGAATAGCAGGTCGGAACACAGCAAATAACTTATAGACCGGTACTATGCGTGAGTTAAAGATTTTCAGCGGACGGGCCAACCCCGATTTGACCCAAAAAATCTGCGAATTTTTGAATTTGCCGATGGGAAATTGCAAATTTCAGACGTTCCCCGATACGGAAATTCACTGCAAAATCGAAGACGTACGCGGACGAGACGTTTTTATCGTCCAGCCGACTTGCCCACCAGTCAACGATAACCTAATGGAACTTCTGATCCTGATCGATACATGTCGTCGGGCCAGCGCAGAACGCATCACGACCGTACTACCCTATTACGGCTATGCACGGCAAGATCGCAAAGATGAAGGTCGTGTACCCATCACGGCCAAACTGGTGGCGAATATTATTACGCGTGCCGGAGCCGATCGCGTGCTAACCATGGATTTGCATGCCGCTCAGATCCAAGGTTTTTTTGATGTGCCGGTCGATCACTTGTATGCCGGCGGTGTGTTGACAGGTTACTTCAAACAAAAATACAAAAACCCCGATGATCTGGTCATCGTCAGCCCCGATGAAGGCAGTATTAAACGCGCCGTCGGCCATGCTAAGCGTTTGGGTGGACGACTGGCAATTATCGACAAACGACGCTTTGGCGCCGAATCGACTTCGCAAGAGAATATTATCGGCGGCCCGGTAGACGGCAAAGTTGCCCTGATGTTCGACGATATGATTAGCACCGGGGGATCAATTTGCGGCGCCGCAGAATTGTTAAAACGCCTGGGCGCACGTGAGATCCATGTTGGTGCCAGTCACGGTGTATTTGCCGGTAACGCATTAGAAAAACTCAACAAAGCGCCAATCGATAGTGTCGTTGTCACCGATTCTATTCCACTAGATCCTGCAAAAGCCATCCCCAAGATTGTTCGGCTTACCGTGGCAAACTTGCTCGGGGAAGCAATCAAACGCATCCATCAACACAAATCGATCAGCAGTATTTTTTCCGACGAGCCAACTAACGATTTGTAATAACCTTTGTAGATCGTTTGCCCACAGTCGATCAGCTTAATAGTTAATCTCTTGTTCCTAATCGTTCAAAGGTTTGTATCGTCTTAGCCATTTCAAAGCTCAACCAATTTTGGTGGGCCGTCGAATTGCGATTGGTCCTATAGAATTTGAATGACTATTAAAATTTTATGGGGTGAGGGCAAACGTTCGCATGGCTGGCGATTGAGAAGTATCGGGCTAGATTGAGGAACTGGCGTAATTAAGGACTATCGCGCTACTATTTGTCACAGTTGGTGCTAGCGATTAATAATGTTGACCCATTTAGCCGAAATCGCTAGGTTAACGGCTTTCAAGGATTCGAAAAACTTGGGTTCCATCGCCTCAAAAACATGGACTCAAAAACATGGACTCGAAAAAACTCCACCGTTGCAAGGAGGCAATGGAATTATGCCCGATTCGAACACCCCCACTCGATCAGTTCCTTTACTCGATGTCAGCCGCGGAAATCAACCGTTGCGAGACGAATTGATAGCCGCAATTGTCCAAGTGATGGATTCCGGTCACTATATCGGCGGCCCGGATTGCCAATCGTTCGAGCAATCGATTGCACAGATGTGCGAAGCTAAATTCGCTGTGGGGTGTGCCTCTGGCAGCGATGCGCTGCTGTTGGCTCTGATGGCTATGGATGTCGGCCCGGGCGATGAAGTCATCGTTCCCAGTTTTACGTTTTTTGCCACGGCCAGTTGTGTGGCACGACTGGGGGCAACTCCCGTTTTCGTTGACATAGACTTGCAAACCTTTAATATCGACCATAATTTGATCGAAGAATCAATTACGGGACGAACCAAAGCGATCATTCCCGTCCATCTGTTTGGGCAATGTTGCGAGATGGACAAAATCATGCAAATTGCTGCTGAACACAATCTAAAAGTGGTTGAAGATTGCTGCCAATCGCTCGGGGCAACTTACCGTGGTAAAGCCTGTGGCAGTATTGGACACGTTGGTTGCTTTAGCTTCTATCCGACGAAGAACTTAGGTGGTTTTGGCGACGGCGGCATGATCACCAGCAACGATGCCGATCTGGCCGATCGAATTCGATTGTTGGCCAATCATGGCATGCGACCGCGTTACTATCATCAGGAAATGGGAATTAATAGTCGACTGGATTCGATGCAAGCCGCTTTGTTGAATATCAAAGCGAAACATTTGCCCCGTTGGTCCATGATGCGTCTGGAAAACGCACAACGTTACCACCATATGATGTTGTCACACGGTTTAGCGCAACATGTTGTCTTGCCGGTCGGGCTGCCCGATTGCGGGCACGTATGGAATCAATACACCATTCGGATTCCGGGTGGCCAACGCGACTCGGTTCGTCAGAAATTAGCTGAGCGCAAAATTGGCTCAGAAATCTACTATCCGATTCCATTGCATCGCCAAGCATGTTTTGCAAAATTCGCCAGCGAAAAAGGTCGACTGGCAATGACCGAAAAAGCAGCTAACGAAGTATTGAGCTTACCGATTTTTCCTGAACTCCTGGAAGGCGACCAGGAATACGTGGTCAGCTCATTGGCAAGTATTTTCCAAGTAGCTGAATCAAGCTATCGCAAAGCGGCTTAACAGCCGTGGTCGCCAATGTATTCATTGGCGCTTGGTCGTGGTCGCCAATGTATTCATCGGCGCTTACAAATTCCCTTACTTAATTACTTGGTTGCAATTTTTTAGCCTGGGATTGTCAGCCCGAGGACGGGCTGACCTACTGTAGCTGACCTACCGTAGCTGACCTCAGCGGCGGGGCAGTGGTCGCCGGTGTATTCATCGGCGCTTGTAGATGTGACGTCGACAACTAAGAGCGTGCAAAATGAGGTGCAGCGTGCTACGTCTCAATTCCGAGCAAGCGGTGAAAATCGTCAATTTCACCATTCAAATATTTTTTCGAAAATTTTCCGGAAAAACTATTGCTCTCTCTCTCTCTTTCTGTAAAATACCACCAAATGCGGCTAACATCAGCCGTAAACGCACTCACGGGGGCTTGCCGATGTTGCGTCCGATCTTGATCTTTTTGGGGTGTATCCTCCTGCTCGCCGCAGTCGGTAAAGTAAGCCTACTGCTGACTGATCCGTTTGCAGATTTGAAAACGGGGTATCCATCATTTGTCGTAGCGATTGTGGCTTGCGTCGAGATTGCAATGTTTGCGGTCTTATTCTCAAAGCTTCATTTGTCTTTAGTTTGGTTGATCTATCTTTTGTTCTTCCTAATACTTGCAGCGGTTTCAGGCCTTCGCAGACTGCTTGGGGTTGATTCGTGTTATTGTTTTGGAGTGATTTCTATTCCCTTCGTGGCAATCTTTGCCATCGACCTCTGTACAATTCTTTCCCTGTTAAATAGTCGGCCTAAATTCGTTGTCTTGCCGACATTTGTGATACTTCAAAAGCGGCTTAAGAATCATATGGGGGTCGGGTGCGCAATATCTCTGCTATTATTAATCTGTTACTTCACCATATTGAAGGAATCTCCCGGCATCAAACGTCCCCTCAAAGACCATGACATCGTGTTTCAAAATTCATCCAATATACTCGATGACGAAACCGTTGAAGTCGTTGTGTTTAATCCAACCTTCCTACCCATTTTAATAGTGGGAAGCCAGACATCATGCAGCTGTGTCACAACCTTAAACCAAAGAGTTAAGATCCCTTCTCGCGGTTCAGCGACTCTTACGATACGAATTTCAAGGAAAAAAGGAATTGCATCATCTCAACGAGCACTTTTTTATATTGATCATCCGGACCAAACGGTGTTCCGCGTAAATCTAATTCCCGGCCCAAGCTATCACTAGAATAACCCAACCGGGAGACCCAAGTGACCTTTGGCAAAAACATGGTCGTTAGCATAGAGGTTGATAATGTTTTACTAAAATGAAAGGAGGTATTTTTTACACGCCTATAAAGAATTTGTAGTGTCAAGATTCCTATACGTAGCAACGTGCGCTAAGGTTAAATCAACATTAAACATTTTTCGAGGTTTGAATCATGACTGATTTTCTTTGTTCCTTTCTACGGTCGCTGTCGATTGGGTTTGCATGTTTATCGGTACTGTGTTTTCAGTCGTACTTGTCGGCAGACGATACGCCTGGATTGCCTGCCGGTCCAGCATGCGACAACGGATGCGCGGCACTTGCGCCCCAATGCCCCAACCTCACAGACCAAGGCTGCACCAAGTATTCAACTTGCGACGATTTATGCACCGGCTTAGTCGAAGGCTCACCACCCGTAGTTACCTGCCGGTGCACCTAAATGAGGTTGATCACACAGGTCCTTTTAAATGGCTTCAAAGTATAGAGGCTTGCAGAATCTGTGACCAAACTGAATCCACAGCAAATCCAGCTTAAGCCGTTGTTTTTATTTGTGACTAGTGTAGGTTCTTTGTCGGAGCTTCAATACTAACGACTAAAGCAGTTGGCACTCTAAACCGCTTGGAAATTCCAACTTGAACCTATGCTAGTTGCAATTTATTGAGACTTCTTACGCGGTCGCGTTTACAGCGACGGCTTTAGAAGTCTTAATTTTAAATTCAAATTGTTAGGCAAATACATAATTTGTTTGAGAGCACCCAACCAAATGAGTAATTTATGGCAAATCGGGTATCGGAAATATTTGAACGGATTTCCCAGGCAACTTCCAATGTTTCTATTGTTGATCGCCTTGGCTCTAAATGCAGTCATAACTAATGCACAGACCCAGCAAATTAAAACGAGTCTTCCTGTTGCATGCCGCAAAGGTTTGCAGGAACTCTCAAAATCGATTGAAGGCAAATGGATCCTGAAACTTTCAAATGAGGGTGGCTCTGCGAGCCAAAAGATGGTACTCATTTGCGACGATTCCCAACATGCTGCGATTCAAGTCGAAGAAACCACGCCAAAACGAGGCACGAAGTACAGCGTATTCGTAACTCACCCAAATCACTGGGATTTTTCATTGGAGAGAAAGCAGCCAGATAGCAAGGATTGGTTCATTGAGAGCATCGCCGGACCTGATGAAGGCTCAAATCCGCAATACCGCTTTCAAATGGCAAAATCATGGGTTCTAGCTGACCGAGCAGTCCGCGGTGAGCCAATTCTGGAATTTCTTGATCGCTCACAAATCGTTTCGGTGAAAACACTCGATAACGGAAATTTGGAGGTTGTATTTGAGTCGATTCAAGGACTCGATGGCAAAGCGCCTCAAAACATTTTCCTGTTGTCCAAGACCATTGGCACGCTGGAGCTAGACAGTCTCTCTTGGACCATCAATAATCTTAATTTGGAGTCCTCCGAAATGGCGACTGAAGATCGCGCCGGACGTTCGTTTACCTTAAATTCAAAGATTCAAAAATCCGATGGCATTACCACGATCTTAGAATCTCGCTCTGGCTATGACCCCGAGTCGATAACGGTGTCCAGAGAAGAACTCAAAAGTATTGACTACAATATGTTTCGGTTGCCTTTTTACGGGCTTCCAGAACCGCCTTATGTGGGTAAAGAGTCAACAAATTCAATTTGGAAATGGTTCATAATTTTCCTATTGTTAACCATATCGACCTATGTTGTTTATCGTTTCGTTCTTAGTAAACGAACCAACGCCCATCAATCCTGAGAAGCATTCTTATGCTTAAAATTCAATTGATACGTTGCAATGTTCGCTTCGATTGCAGTCCCGCGGATAATCATTCGCGTATGGCCTTCACGCTCATCGAGCTCCTGGTCGTGATCGCCATCGTTGGCGTGCTGGTGGGGATGTTGTTGCCAGCGGTGCAAATGGTTCGGGAATCGGCAAGGCGGACAAGTTGTGCGAATAATTTTAAACAAATCGCCTTGGCTGTGCAAAACTACGAATCGGCCCGCAAAAAATTCCCAGCGGGGATTACGTCGGCCTCCGCGCAACCTTACCGCAGCATGACTTGGCTCACACAACTTTTACCCTACCTCGAACAAACCAATCTTTGGGACCAAGCCGTCGAAGATTATCGGCTGGATCCCTCGCCTTTTCTGTCGCATCTGGCCATGCGCACGCCCGTCAATACGTTTGCTTGTCCCAGTGATCCGGATTCCGGCAAACAGCAGTGGACCCACCAGTTCCGCTTGATCGCCTCAACTAACTATCTCGGTTCCAACGGTACCAACTACTTGACCGAAGATGGTGTATTTGGTCGCGACTCGCGCACTCGCACGGCTGATATCAGCGACGGCACGAGTTACACGATCCTCGCCGGCGAACGGCCACCTAGTCCTGATTTCTGGTACGGCTGGTGGTATGCCGGCAATGGACAAGCGGGGACGGGGTCGCTGGATATGCTGATGGGCGCACGTGAAATCAATGGCACACATCCTTATACGACTTATTTGGAATCCTGTCCTGTGGGGCCCTACCGATTTGCCAAAGGTAAACGGGGCCAAATGTGCGACACACTGCATTGGTGGAGCTTTCATCCGGGCGGTGCGCAGTTTGCTTTTTGCGATGGCTCGATTCGTTTTCTGGGTTACAGCGCTGATGAGATCTTGCCGCAAATGGCAACCCGCGCAGGAAGTGAAGTGGTGGCTGCGTGGGACGAATAATCTGCCGCGGAGCATAGCGGAGACTATGGACTCCGCCGCCGAGGACGGCGGCGCAGTGGTTGCCGATGTATTCATCGGCGCTTGCAAATTCCCTTACTTACTTACTTACTTACTTGCTTGCTTGGTTGCAATTTTTTAGCCTGGGATTGTCAGCCCGAGGACGGGCAGTGGTCGCCGATGTATTCATCGGCGCTGTCGTGGTCGCCGATGTATTCATCGGCGCTTGCAAATTCCCTTACTTACTTGCTTGGTTGCAATTTTTTAGCCTGGGATTGTCAGCCCGAGGACGGGCTGACCTACCCTAGCCGACATTCAACGAGAACTACAAAAACACAAAACGTCCCAGGCCCAATAAATTTCGAGTCAGGTCTGATATCATGCAACCAGCATTATTTGGTGATCGTTTCGTTTAACCCAACGAACCAGACAACTGGTTCAAGCCATAGTTGTATGATGCCCAAAGACAAACCGATACAACGCGAGATTGAACTGCGCGGCGTTCGCGTCAACAATCTCAAAAACTTAGAATTAGCCATTCCCCACGATCAGTGGTTGGCAATTTGCGGTTTGAGTGGCAGCGGAAAGTCAAGCTTGGCTTTAGATACGCTGTTTGCTGAGGGGCAGCGGCGTTATATCGAAAGCTTTCCAGCTTACACGCGGCAATTTTTGGATCGCATTGAGCGGCCCCAAGCGGACTTTATCCAGGGCATTCCCCCCGCCGTTGCCATGCGCGGCGACCTGAAGCGTTGGGGGCGCCGGGCAACGGTCGGATCGACGACCGAAATCGTCAATAGCCTCCGCCTGGTGCTCAGTCGAATTGGCAACGTCATGTGCCCCAACTGTCAACAGACCGTTTTTCGGGATTCGATCGAATCGACCGTTCAGTATTTGCAGCAACTGCCGCACGGCCTGCGATTTCAAATCGGTTTCCCGATCCCCGTTGACTCGGCCGACACTTGGTCTCATTGGCAATCATTGGGGTTTGCCCGGGCGATCGTTGCCGGAAAGACTCTGGAAATGGTGTCATTGGCCCAGCCAGACAATTCGCCTGAAGTTCTAAGTGATCCGGCGATTGTAGTGGATCGGCTTTCTTCCGACCGATTGGATCCCAAACGACTTGCCGATTCGATCGAGACTGCTTGGCGATATGGTCGCGAAACCTGTTACGTATGGTTAGCAGACAACATCGTTCGAGACCGCCCGGCACACTCGCAAGAGATTGACGATCGGGCTTGGACTCGAGTCCGTTTTTCGCCGGACTATTATTGTGACCGGTGCCAACTGCAATTGCCTTCCCCTGAACTGGATCACTTAAATGACGCCAGCCCAATTGGCGCTTGTCCTCGATGCGAAGGTTATGGCTCGATTGGTTTCTACGATTGGGCACGGATTGTCCCAAACCCCAAACTTACCTTGCGCGAGGGGGCGATTGCACCGTGGAATTCACCCTCTTATCGACACGAGTGGGAAGAAATGGTCGCCTTAGCTGAAGGGCAAAAATTGCCGCTTGATCTGCCTTTTGAACAATTGACGGTTGCACATAAAAATCTGCTCTGGAATGGAGTCCCTGCCAAAAAGTTTGGGGGTCTCCAGGGTTTTTTCGATTGGCTAGACAAACGAAAATATAAATTGCATTTGCGAGTGTTTGCCTCACGTTATCGAAGCTATCGCACTTGTCCAGACTGCGACGGGCGAAAACTAAACCCCATTGGACTTTCGCTCTGCCTCGACAATCAAAACTGGGCCAATCTGGTGAATATGCAGATCGACGGGCTAAGTGAATTCCTGTGCTCTCAGTCTTGGACAACTGAGCAGCAGGCATTGATCGCAGCGCCGCTGGCGGATTTGTTGGCTCGACTCGATTACCTGTGCCAAATGGGGCTTAACTATTTAAACCTTGATCGAGCGATGCATTCTTTGAGTATGGGCGAAAGTCAGCGGGTTTCATTGACCACGGCGCTCGGTTCGCGTTTAGTTCACTTGTTATATGTGTTAGACGAACCTTCGCGCGGGCTTCATAACCACGATATCGAGCGGTTGGTTCGCATCCTGAAAACCCTTCACGATCGCGGCAACACGTTGGTTGTCGTCGACAATCATCCGACATTGATTGAATCCAGTGATCGCGTCATTGAATTGGGGCCGGAGGCGGGAGAACTCGGTGGCCAAATTGTGTTCGACGGTACAGCCAAAGCGATCAAAAAGCACAAACCGAGTCCGACCGGTCGATTGTTGCGCGGCGAGCATTTTTTTACCAACCCAAACGCTCGTCGTGAACCATTTAAACGCTGCCTTCGCCTGCAAGGTGCGACGGGCCATCATCTAAAAGATATTGATGTGGAATTTCCGCTAGGATGCTTTTGCATCGTGACCGGCGTGAGCGGCTCGGGCAAAAGTAGTTTGATCGAGCATACACTTTATCCGGCCTTACAACAGCAACTTAAACCACCCGGAACCATTGGTTTACCATTCCGCAACCTCAGCGGCAGTGAAGGATTTCAAGATTGTTTGCTGGTGGATCAAACACCTATTGGCCGATCATCCCGCAGCAATCCGGTTACTTACATTGGTGTATTTGATGAGATTCGCCAAGCATTGGCTGCATCCGAAGATGCCAAACAAGCTGGACTCAGTGCCGGGCAATTTAGTTTTAATATCAGCGGGGGTCGCTGTGAAAAATGTGAGGGAACAGGGCAATTGGAGGTGGACATGCACTTTCTCGCCGATGTGCATTTCCGTTGCGATCAATGCCGGGGACTGCGATTTCGAGATGAGGTGCTCAAAGCCAAATATCGCGGAAAAAACATCGCCGAGATTTTGGAACTGACCTGCGACGAGGCATTTCGTTTTTTTCGCGGCCAGAAAAAAGTCCAGCTCGGATTGAAATCGTTGATGGATGTCGGGTTGGGATATTTGCGACTAGGCCAATCCGCCGCAACACTCAGCGGCGGTGAATCGCAACGACTAAAACTAGCAGCCGAGTTACAACGTTCGGCATCCAATCGAACTTTGTTTTTATTGGTCGAGCCTTCCGCCGGTTTGCATGCTCAGGACATCTTGAAATTACACGATTGTTGTGAATCGCTATTGGCGGCCGGTCATTCCCTGATCATTATCGAGCATAATGTTCAAATGATGTTACAGGCCGATTGGATCATCGATATGGGACCGGGAGCCGATCGCGCTGGCGGAACCATTGTCGCTTGCGGTCCACCAGAAAAAATCGCTCAGTGCGATCAATCGATCACCGGCAAATATCTGAAACCGTACCTGTAGTTTTACCTGGAAAAATTAGCCAATCATTATGTCACAGCCAGGACCATTCCCCAGTGAATTCGATCGCTATTCGCGGCAGTTGCGATTTGCACCTTGGTCAGTGGAGGGGCAAAGGCTGTTGGCCCGACGTCGAGCGTTAGTCGTGGGGGTCGGTGCGTTGGGGTCCGTCAGCGCGGAACTCTTGACGCGAGCTGGGATCGGCACGCTGCGTCTGGTGGATCGCGATTTCCTACAGTTGAGCAATCTTCAACGTCAGTCACTCTATGACGAGCGCGATGTTGAACTGGGACTGCCAAAAGCGATCGCTGCGGCCAACCGACTCGGGCGAATTAATTCCAGCGTGGTTATTGAACCGCATGTTGGTGACATTAATCACCGCACGTTGACGAAATTAGCCCAAGACGTCGATTTAATTATCGACGGCACAGATAATTTTGAAACGCGATTCTTGGTCAATGATTTTTCTCTCCAACACGGCTTGCCTTGGATCTTTGGAGGTTGTATCGGTGCCCAAGGTCAAACGTTAACCATTATTCCTCACCAGACCATTTGTCTTCGATGTTTGATGCCTGCGGGCCCGCCACCTGCCGATGCAATCGAGACGTGTGATACAGCTGGAGTATTGGGGCCAATCGTACAAATCGTCGGTGCCGTGCAGGCGATGGAGGCATTAAAATATCTAACTGGAAATCATGCCGCCCTGAATTTGCATCTGCAAGTCTTCTCGATATGGGACAATCACTGGCAACAAATCAATGTACAACGAGGCCCGCAACGCAGCAATTGCCCCGCCTGCAACGGGCGTGAATTTCCTTGGCTGGCGGGTGAACGCGGCAGCCAGACACAAGTTTTATGTGGCCGCAATTCCGTCCAAATTCGTCCACAATTGGAACAGAAATTGGATTTGCCTGCTATTGCGCGACAATGGAGTGAGTCGGGACGCGTGATTTGCAATGAGTATCTTGTGAAACTGCAACGTGATGATTTTGAAATTTCACTTTTCGCCGATGGTCGCGCTATTATCTACGGAACGGATGACATGTTGCGTGCACGAACTTTGTACAGCCAATTTGTCGGCCACTAATCAAAACCTCTCGCGTTCGTCGCAATACGACGGCGTGATGTCGACTCTTGTCTACCGCGTCGTTCCGGGGTTTTCCGACATTCTCAGCAAATCGGTATCGAAACCAGGAAATTTAGCCGTTACAATTTTATTCCGAATCGCTTGGCAACTCGTATCGTCTTGGCAAACTTGACCATTGATCCTCACATCAATGCTGAGTTGTTTCAAATCGGCTCCCGGCGCGAGCTCGATTGGCAAGATGAATTCGACTAGATCCGCATAGGTTTCTTGAATTGGATCGGTCGGCGTTCCTGCGCCGGTCACATGCGGAGCGTGGCGGGGTCGAAAGGGTCCGGTGATTTTATAAAGTTCGCTGACCGCCACCTCTAGTTTGGTCGCTGAACCGTCAGGCTGAGTTAACGAATAGAGATGACATCCTGACACCAATTTGGCGGTGACAACCAAATGCACTTGCTGTCCGGCTTGGGGACATCGAATTGCCGCAGTAATATGAAATGGTGTCTTGTCGGCCTCAAGCTCGGTGGAAACCAAGAATTGGTCGCGTGGGGTTGCGACAATTGGTTTATCACCGCTTATCGCAGTTTTGGGCGTTAGGGGTTGTAACTGAGCCCATGCAGTCGTGGCCATAAAATGGTCGCAACTTAGCACAAGTCCGCTACCAATTAGAAATATCCGCACGAAAGTTCGTTTCGTCATTAGAAATTCCTTGTATTCCAAATCCCCAATGGAGGTCTTACCCGTCGTATCACTTGCAGGTTTTACTCTCATGGCTCAAAATTAGACCATCTGTAGATGGCCATCGAGCGGCGGCATCGTAGCAATTCAAGGCTTTTGGGCCAATGTCAATCTTTAGGCGTATTCCGGGCACCATCCCATGATTCAATTGATTCCAATGGGCGTGCTAGGTATTTTGAGCGCTGGTTGCTTGTGGCTTTGGTGGCGAATCGCCACTGGTCGGGCCAACTTGTGGCAAGACGAATCGTTGACCTCAGAAAACGACTTGACGGCAAACGAATCAAGCCAAACCATTGAGACTGCCGCGACAATCCCCTATTCATTTTCGACGAACCGTTGCTTCTTAATTCCGCTGGGAATTTTTGATTTGTTGGTCTTATTGTTTATGGCCTCAACGATTCAAATGGCCGTCCAACTGCCGCTCAGTCCAAACGCCAGTGCAGCGAATTCGACCATTGCGAACTTGCCAACCACCGAACACCCTGAGACTTCGCCCCAGTCACGGTCACATCCACAAGCTCAGCCACAAACTCAATCTCAGCCTGATACCAATGAGAATCCACAGGCTTTGCAATTCTCAGTTTCGAGACAATTGCTTAACAGTGGAGGAAAGATCGGTGTTGTATTTTTAGGATTGGGCTGGTTGAGCATTCGTTATCGTCGGGCGGTGTCAGAGTGGATTTATGTAACTCGACGGCAATGGGCAAAAGTTTTGGCATTCAGTTGTCAAAGTTGGTTGATGATATTGCCCCCTGTCGTAGTTTTGCACGCATTAATTACTCAATTGGTACCGTATCGCCATCCAACCATTGATACGATTCGCACGTCAATGGAAAGCGGCATTTTGTTGGCCAGTTGGTTAGGAGCCGTGGTTGCGGCGCCGTTGTTTGAAGAGTTTTTATTTCGCGGACTGTTGATTCACTGGATGACTCACGCCATTTTGGCCAGTTGGAGCAACTTTGAACGCGTCATGTTAGGAAACTGGTTTGTCGACCCCAGTTTATCTCCAACTTATTCTCCGATGGCATCGCAATTGGTACTGCGCCCGGAGACCATCGGTTTGCTGGGCAGCCATCCGAACTTGCCGAACTGGGGTTGGCAGATTGTGTATTGGGGTCCGGTTTTGATTAGCGCCGCATTTTTTGGGATGGCCCATTGGGGACAAGGAATGGCGTCGATCCCGCTGACTTTGTTGGGGTTGTTTTTGGGTGTATTATTTCGACAAACTCGCTCCCTGTGGCCTTGTGTCTTGGTACATATGGCTTTTAATGGCTACACGATGTTTTGGTTAAGTCTGTCGGTGTGGGTAGCGGGAGGACAGTAATGGCGTTGGGGTTTGGAATTATTGGCTGTGGCATGATTGCCGATTTTCATGCGCGGGCTATTGCCGAAACAAATGGCGCCAAGTTGATTGGTTGTACGAGTCGCCGAGTGGAGTCGGCTGACCAGTTTTCTGCGAAACATCGTTGTCAGAGTTATCGCGATCTGGCATCGATGTTGCGAGACGATGCGGTTGGCGCGGTTGTTATCTGCACTGCAAGTGGCGCACATCGTGATCCAGCCGTGGTTGCCGCGAAGGCCGGACGGCATGTGGTGGTGGAAAAGCCACTCGAGATCACCTTAGCTCGCTGCGATGCGATCATCAAAGCGTGCGACCAAGCCGGCGTGAAACTGGCCACCATCTTTCAATCGCGATTCGCGCCCTGTTGGCAACATTTGAAACGTGCCATCGATCAAGGTCGATTTGGCCATCTATCGCTGGGCGATGCCTACGTCAAATGGTATCGGACCCAGCAATATTATGATCAAGGTGCCTGGCGAGGGACTTGGCAACTTGACGGTGGTGGGGCATTGATGAATCAGGCCATTCACACCGTCGATTTGTTGTTGTGGCTGATGGGTCCCGTATCCCGAATCGCAGCTCACAGTGCTACCGTTGCCCACGAGCGAATTGAAGTTGAGGATGTTTTGACGGCCAGTGTTCAATTTGAATCGGGTGCTTTAGGAACCATCGAGGCCACCACGGCCGCTTTTCCTGGTTACCACAAAAAAATCGAAATTCATGGGTCACAGGGGTCGGTCAGCATTGAAGAGGACCGCATCGTGCGCTGGGATTTTGCCAAACCAATCGCGGCCGATCGCCAAATTTTGGCTCTGATGCAAGGGGAAAAATCAGTCGCTGGCGGGGCTGCTGATCCTGCGGCAATCAGTCACGCGGGCCATTTAGCCCAATACCGAGATTTTGTCGCGGCTGTGCGGCGAGATCAAACGCCAGCCGTCGACGGCCATGAAGGGCGCCGCAGCGTGGCGCTAACGCTGGCTGCCTATCGTGCGGCAAAACTGGGGAAATCTGTAAAAGTTTAACCAAACTCCGGGCTTGGCAAGTCTCTATCCAAGGTCTGCGTTGACAAAAATTCGCCTCTCGGGATAGGATGGGCGGACGCTGTCGTTCAATTCGTTCGAGTTTCGCCGCAAGCTGGCGAAAATCTCGATCGGCGTTAACCGCTTCGAGTTCGCCAAACACCATCGAAACTCGACTAAATTCGCTAGGCCCAATTCTACTAACAGGTTTTGACATGTCGATTGCACTTGTAACCGGTTCGGCCGGATTAATTGGTTCGGAAGCCGTTCGCCATTTTGCCTCCGAAGGGTTAAACGTCGTTGGCATCGATAACGACATGCGTCAACGATTCTTTGGCGCGGAAGCTTCGACGCAATGGCAATTGCAACAACTGCAAAGTGAATTGGGGGGTAAGTACACGCATCAGTCCATCGATATTCGCGACAATGACGCAGTGCAAAAAGTGTTTGCCAAGTATGGCCGCGAGATTGTGCTCGTCGTGCACACTGCGGCCCAACCTTCACACGATTGGGCAGCTAAGGAACCACACACGGATTTTACCGTCAACGCCAACGGCACACTAAACCTGTTGGAAGCGACTCGGCTGCATTGTCCGGACGCAGTGTTTATATTTACATCCACCAACAAAGTTTACGGTGATCGACCCAATCAATTGCCTTTGCAAGAAATTGAGACTCGTTGGGAGATTGATTCCAAGCACGCTTATCACCGGGGGATCGACGAACATATGTCGATCGATCAATGTCTCCACAGTTTGTTTGGTGCCAGCAAGGTTGCCGCCGATATTTTAGTCCAAGAGTACGGGCGATACTTTGACATGAAAACTGGAGTTTTTCGTGGTGGCTGTTTGACGGGCCCCAATCACAGCGGCACTCAATTGCACGGCTTTTTGGCTTACTTGATGAAATGTACCGTGACCGGTACGCCTTATCAGGTTTTTGGGTATAACGGCAAACAAGTCCGTGACAATATTCACAGTGCAGATTTGATCAATGCTTTTGATCATTACTTTCGCGCTCCACGAAGTGCAGAAGTTTATAACATTGGAGGTGGACGATTCAGCCACTGTTCGATGCTCGAGGCGATTGCGATCTGCGAACAAATTGCCGAACGAAAACTGGAATGGACTTATCGTGAACAGAATCGAACCGGCGATCATATTTGGTACGTCAGCGACTTGACCAAGTTTGAAAATCACTATCCGCACTGGAAATTGCAGAAAAATGTTACCGATATTCTGCAAGAAATTTACGAGCACAATGTGCAACGATGGACGGAAACCGTGGCGGCCGTATAACGATGCGGACCCACCATCAAACATTTGGCGGTAGACGATGTACGGCAAAACTCCGTTTCCAATGATCTAACGGTCTATTCGGCAACATTGGTGTCTTTGGTATGACCCAACTATCGAACGAATGATTGCGCGGCAGTCATTTGTCACCGATTGCTGAAATTCAGCCAACACAACTTGCAAGACACTGCGTTTGGTTCAAGATAGATTAGCCATCGAAATTGAACTGACACTTCTTGAATAACTATGACCGCCCTAACATCAATTGACAAATTGCATCCGCCACCGAAATACAGCTTATTAGGGGTACGCGTGACTGCGACTGACTATGATGGCGCCGTCGCCATGATTGTCCGCGCGGCCCAACAGCGGCAACCTCTGGGCGTATCGGCTCTGGCCGTCCATGGCGTTATGACGGGGGTATTGGATCCAGAACACCGCCATCGCCTCAATCAACTAGAATTAGTTCTGCCAGATGGCCAACCCGTGAGGTGGGGATTGAATTGGCTGTACCGAGTGCGTTTAGCAGATCGGGTTTACGGCCCGAATTTGATGTTAGCAACGTGTGCCGCTGCAGAGCAGCATGGAATTTCAATTGCATTGTATGGAGGCAAGGCGGAATTACTGTCACGGCTACAGCAAAAGCTCATTGAAAAGTTTCCACGATTGCAAATTGCTGCGGCAATCCCATCGCAGTTCCGCCGTTTGCAGCCCAGTGAAAAAGGGCCCTTGATTGCAACCATAAAGTCTAGCGGGGCCGGCATGGTTATGGTCGGACTGGGATGTCCTCGTCAAGAAGTTTGGGCTTATGAATTTAAAGACCAGCTGCAAATGCCGGTATTAGCAGTGGGAGCGGCATTTAATTTTCATGCCGGTGAACTTTCTCAAGCTCCAGCTTGGATGCAGCGTTGGGGTTTAGAGTGGTTTTATCGATTAATGATGGAACCAAGACGGTTGTGGCACAGGTATTTACTGTTGAATCCATACTACGTATGGTTACTTGGCCTGCAAGCCACCGGCCTGTATCACTTAGATCCAGACAAAACCCCCAAGCCAAAACAAGAGATTCTTTACGGTTAGCCGTTGCCAATTTGACTTGATCGGGAAACAATAGAAACCGTAATTAGCGGCTACAAATTAGCCGAGAACAATTTTAACTGGCAGTTAACTGCCAATGGCATGATTTGGAGAAAGCAAAGCGGCCGCATGTTGAGAACATTTCTACAAACCAAAGTCCACCGCGCTCGCGTCACTCGAGCTGACTTGAACTACGAAGGCAGTATTGCCATCGATCCCGATTTGATCGAGGCCGCGCAG
Source organism: Pirellulaceae bacterium (assembly GCA_041739975.1). Lineage (GTDB taxonomy): Bacteria > Planctomycetota > Planctomycetia > Pirellulales > Pirellulaceae > BJ22. The sequence goes on along the minus strand of JBGSMY010000237.1, from coordinate 22,356 downwards.
TGGTTGCCTTATGAAAAAGTGGAAATCTATGACATCAATAATGGCCAACGATTTGCAACCTATGTAATTGCCGGACAGCGAGGAACGGGTGAGATCTGTGTAAACGGTGCGGCAGCGAGGTTAGTACAAGCTGACGATCTAGTCATCATCTGCAGTTATGTCGAATTGACGCCGGCTGAAATCGAACGCCACTCTGCCCGCGTTGTATTTGTTGACGGCGACAACCGCGCTCGCGAGATTACGGAGACGCCGGTGATTGGCCATCCAGCCCACTTATAAAGCGGTCAGCGACGGCCGATAGACTCGAGAATTAACGCCAATTTGTCGGCGTCGAACGGTTGCGCCATTCGTCCAAGCTTTTGCGCTGCATCGGTTGTTCTGCTTGATTGTGGGGCGCCGATTCCAGGTCAGCCGACCAAGTTTCGGTCTCTGTGGCTGTCGTATTATTAGGACTGCTCAATTTTGGTGGAACTACATTTGAATCGGCCGTCGGCCCTGATCCGGCCGTATAAGGGTCCGAGAAAATAGAACCCACGCGACCGTATTCTGGATCGGCCCGCTGCACACGTCCGCCATGTGTTGGGTAGTGGTAGTCAAAGGGTCCACAACACATGGCACACCCGGTCAAGGCGCTGGCACCCAAGGCCACGGCGGCAACTCGCGACAACAAATGTTTCGATGGTGACCGATCAGGCTTGGCTTTCATGATGACGGTAAATCCTTGTTCTGGTTACGAAATCGATGAGAATTCGTGTGTTCGTTTAATTGCCAATCAATTTCAAAATCGCGTGGTACATTATTGGCGATCGGTCGATTCCGATCGAATCACCGCCTTGATGTTGCCCTCACGATGATCGGGTCGGGAGAAACCAAATCGTTCCCATTGGACGTTCTGGGGAGCTTGGCTACCGATTGGCTGGCCGATCGCGGCGGACCGTTCAGTAGTTCGCAAGCTCGATTGGTTTGACTCGGGCATGGGCGCTGTAAATTCATCGCGTGAAGGCATAGTTATGCGGTTGGACATTTTATCGATCGAGGCCTGCAATGCCGATTCATGGGTGTTGTTGGGACTGGCAACCGAGTGTGATCGATCCGACGATTCAAAACCTACCAAAGCAACACTTGAAGCCGATGAATCAAAACGTCGGCTTTGGTCATTTTGCGGAGGCGGTAACGTGCGGTCTTGTGGCTGTGCTTGAGTAGGCGGGTCAATCACTTCGTATGCGCCGGAACCCGGTGCGTTCATCAAAGGCTCTTGGAGCGGTGCCGAGAGAATTTCACCTTCATGTTCCGTATAGTAAGGCGTAGGTTCAGAGGACAGCGTTTGACCCGGAGCCGAGATCGGTCCTTGGCTGATAACACCTGGGCGAGTCCATCCATAATTTACTTTACGGCTGGCGCCTCGTTTCCGACCTTGTTCTTGAGCGTCATGGTAGGCTTTATTGGTCCATTGCCCCTCGTCGAAACCAATACCGTTGTAGGCCAAAATCGTGCCTTTACGGCGATGGATCAAGGCGATGACTTTGTTGTATTCCGAAAGTGCCGTGTAAAAAGCAACTTCGGCTTGAGCGCGACGTCGTTGAGCGTCCAGTGCGACATCAAGAGTTTCGACGCCTGCATCGGCCAAGTTTCGGAAATGCTCTTCTTCAATTTTGGTGTTGCACCAGCGATTGAACGAAGTTTGCATGATTCGCAAGTTTGCAGCAAGGGCGCGAATCGCATCGGCAAGTTCCCGAGTTGTATCGAGTTCCAAATCTTCCAGTACGGCAATTTCTTTTGCCAATTTGACTTGGGCGTTGCGAACATTAGCCAACTCGCGGCGGAATCCGACCGGCATCCGGAACTCGCCGGTGACTTGAAATTCTTGGAAATTACCGCCGAACAAATCGTTGTAAGCGCCACTACCCGGATTGGGAAAATTAGGCGTGTTGTCGTCATAACTGACGAGGTTGTCGCCTAAGCCCAGCCAACGGTAAAGTGCTGATACGTTTAACTCAGGCAACAAGCTGTTCTTAGAATAAGCGGCAGCCAATTGTTTCTTTTTGACTTCCCAGCGTTGTTGACGTAATTCAGGTCGATGAACCAATGCTTCTTCCAACGAATCGCACCAGTCGAACTCAATCGGAGCCGCAATGGCTTCGTCGATCGGACGAATGATTTGGCCATCGGTCGAAGCGATACCCAACAAGAATCGCAAAGAACTTTCCGCGGTTAGCAACGTATTGTAAGCGTCGATAACTTGTTCGTCGAAAAAGTGGTATTGTTCGCCAGCCTGGGCCACTTGTTGTATGTTGACATCGGTTTTTTCATCGTATTTGTCTTTTACGATTCGCCAAGTTTCCAATGCGGCATTGCGGCCATCTTTGGCGGCATCCAGATTGCGATAAGCGGCTTGTAGATCCCAGTAGCGGATCTCGACGTTCGCCACCATGTTTTGCAACTGGGCTTCTAAGTTGGCAATTTCTTGATCCGTTCCAATGCGGCTAATGACGATCGGCATTCGTTGGATGAATTCGCCCCGCCCGCGCAGCAAAGGTTGGCGAACTTCAAATTCCATCGCCGCTCGCCACCAACTGGGCAACAGTTGAAAACCCGGATTAACAGGGTCGCTGGCCAAAGGAATGTTGTTGTTAGTGTAGACATCGACGTTGCGAACAAACAACTGCGTTCCACTGGCCGTTTTCTTGGCGATTTCTGATTGGAATTGAACTTGGTCTTGGCGGAAAGTGAGTTGATCGAACGGTGCGACCGTGTTGCGAGGTTCATCCGACCGAGTCCAAAACATATTGGTGGTCCACTGAGCATCAAAATCGGCCAAGGCGGCTTCGACACCAATGTTGCTATCGAGTCCGGTGTTGGTATTGATGGAACCGGGCGGCGAAATTTGACCCGGTGTACCGATGAAGCCGGGTTCCGTTTCCCGGATCGCGATGTTGTAAAGCGTGCCGGGACTTCGTGGACTATTCGTTAGGTTGTCGAGTCCGGGCGAAACTCGCGTACCTTGCAGAGTCGGCGTGCCGAATCCTCGAATGACTTTGGTATTCTGCAAAGCCATCGAAACGCATTCTTCGAGTGATAGATCGTAAAACTGATTGAAATCAGTATCGATCACTGTGATCGGAGGCTGCGCCTGAGTTACTTCGTCCAGCGAGGCCGTCGCCAAATCCGGGTATTCAATAGCCGTGGCCTTCTCGACGTAATAAGACATATCACCGCGATCGCGGAGATACATGGGTTGTGTGGGAAAACAGCCGGTCGCCGTAATGGTCAATATCAATAGCCAAACCAGCGAATGTGGGGGTCTTCGTTTCATGGGATTTCCATATCCTGCCAACGAACAAATAGCCGGCTGGCTCGCAGCGAACCAGCTTCGGTCTACGGTCAGCGCCCAAAATGCGACGCTGGCAAATCAAAAATCCCCCCGACAAACACCGCGAAGCGCCAGCTAAAACTGAAACTCTGCGATAGTCCGTCATAGCGAGTATCGTCACCCCAATCGTCAAACTTTGCCAAATCGTTACAAATTCACAAATTATTTCGAGAGGGCGTTTTTCGAATGCTATCACACGGATGAACGAACAGGGTTTTGATGGGATCTTTCGAGGATCTGGCAAACTTTTGAGAGAAATTTTCGGGAGAGTGGAGGGGGTGGAGTTTAGGGTAGATCGGTAGGTAGGAAGGGAAATGGATATGGACTGCCGCCGAAACGGTGGCCACTAGAAGGATCTGACGACAAGATGGCGGCAGCCACATGACCAACTGCCGCCAGAATGGAGGCAGCCACATGACCAACTGCCGCCAGAATGGCGGCAGCCACGTAATCATCTGCCGCCAGAATGGCGGCAGCCACGTAATCGACTGCCGCCAGAATGGCGGCAGCCACCTAGGGAAACCACCTAGGGCCGGGTGAATTCTTTAAGTGTGAAATTCCTGAATATCACGAGAACTATCCACCAATAAAACTGGTAAAAATAGCGATTTGGACTAGCGTTGGTTCCAAGGGCCGTCGATACTATCCCGTTGTGATTCCCGGAAAAAATGCTACACTCCGGGTTCGAAATCAGCTAATTCCGACACCGACTTTTGAGTTCGATCCATGGCAGTACCCAAGAGAAAACATTCGAATTCCCGCACCGGCAAACGCCGTTCGCATGACCGTTTGAAGCCGGTCAACACGACTATTTGCTCAAATTGCAGCGCGGCAGTACCGACCCATGTGGTTTGCCCGCGCTGTGGCTTCTACATGAGCCGGATTGTCGATCCACCAAAAATGGCACAGACTAACTAATTCGAGACTCGGGCAGTCAGCTCGAGACTCGGGCTTGCTAGTTCCAGGCTAAGATTTGCCGGTTCAAGCCTGGGGACTAACCAGCTTAAGCGGTAGACTCGCTAGTCCAACTTACTTGACCAAGTGGTGGGCTAGCAAGTAGTGGGCTAGACTGTTCAGTCCATTAGGCCAACGGAGTCGACAAAGACCACTTTGTGTCAACACCGCTCACAGCGGATTAGTTCAGCGGATTAGTTCGGCGGATTAGTTCAGCGGACTATTTGTTGAGCGGATTTGTTGAATGGTTGACTGGTCTGTCGCCAATTCGTAATGCGTCAACCAGTTCTTGGCGTTGCATTTAGCTCTCGACAGTTAAACTATTCTCGATTGTAAATTTAGTGGAGCCACTGGATGAGCGATGACGGAATTCACCAACGCGGTAAAGCGATTGAAGATCAGTTCTTTCGCGAAAAAGACCGTCAGTTGTTAGAAAAATTGCGAAGTGAAGTTTCGGCGGCCGAACAGCGTCAAGCGCTTTCAAACATTTCCGGCGTGACCGACGATGCTGTCCTTGACACGTTGCAGGCCCATGGCATCCAAGCGGAAACTTTGTTGTGCCTTAGTTTAATTCCTTTAATCGCAATTGCTTGGGCCGACGGACGATTGGAACTTGCCGAACGCGACGCGGTATTAGCAGCGGCAGCCGAAAGCGGCGTGACGCGCGGTTCGGCCAGTTTTGAGCTGCTGTCCAGTTGGTTGCACGCCCAGCCCGGACCGGATTTGCTGGAGACATGGAAATCTTACGTGCAGTCGATGCGCGGAAGTCTGGACAGCACCGCTCGGATGCAAATGAAAAACACCATCTTGAACCGGGCTCAACAAGTCGCAAATTCAGCCGGCGGACTATTTGGTTTCGGCAAAGTATCGTCGAATGAACGGCATTTGCTGACCGAACTCGAATCGCTGTTTTAATCAGCGGCCTAAGCCTGCATTGGGCTTACCTCAAGAAGGGTTTGATTTTTAAAATTTCCGGTAGAAAATCTGCGCCAAGTAACGATAACTCGAGAAACCGCGTGCCGGATAACATGCGCCAAGCGCGTTTGTAAAGTAGCCGTAGACAGCCTTGCCCTTAGTTGAATTTTGCGACTTGTTTTCGCTTAATTGTAACTCGCGAGCTAACGAATCGACGATCAGTTGTTTCCTATTGCGACCACGACTCTATTTTGGGCCAACGTCTGCGCGCATATCTCAAAGAATTCCGGGGACTAGATTTGAGTATCGTGTTCTGCGCGATTAAGAACCGAACTTGTTAAGGAACCGATCCCAAAATTAAGCGGGCATCTGCTACATTGTTCAATTCAAACTCATTCAATCTCAGACGCACCGGTAGACGAACAAAACCCCGAGGAGTCGATCATGACTTGGTTTGGCACCGTAGTTTTTTGCCTGTTGAGTTGCTTGCAACAAGAACCGACGCGAACGCAAATCTTGCGCGGTGCTTATGGGCCGCATCGCGCCAACAACGATTTGTTGCATTATCACCTGAACATCCGCATCGACCCCGTGGACAAAAAGGTTTCCGGCCAGAATACGATTCGTTTCAAAATGTTGGAGGCCGGTTCGCGAATTCAAATCGACCTTTACGAAAATCTACAGGTTGACAAGATCATATGGCGCGATCGCGAATTGCTCTACGAGCGAGAATTGAACGCAGTTTTTGTCGATTTCCCGGAAGTCTTAGCCGGCGGTCAAACTCACGAAATCGTGTTCTATTATTCTGGACAACCGAGAGCACGCGGTCGCTTTGGCGGTATCGCGTTTCGAGAAGACCCAGCTGGTCGCCCTTGGATCAATACCGCATGTGAGGGAGAGGGGTCGAGTATTTGGTGGCCAAGCAAGGACCAATGGCGTGATGAGCCCGAAGGTATGGACATCAGTGTGGCCGTTCCAAACGAATTGACAAACGTTTCCAACGGACGCTTTTTGGGAAAGACCGACTTGGGTGATGGTTATACGCGATGGGACTATCGCGTTCACTATCCAATCAATTCTTATAACGTCTCGATTAACGTTGGAAAGTACGAACATTTCGGCGAAAAACTGGGCGAACTCACCATGGACTATTTTGTCTTGCCGGAAGATTTAGAAAAAGCCAAACAACAATTTCAACAAGTCCGTCCGATGATGGAGGCGTTCATTCATTATTTTGGTGAGTACCCTTATGAGCGCGACGGCTACAAACTAATTCAAGTTCCTTATACCGGCATGGAACATCAAAGTGCGGTGACCTATGGAAATGGTTTTACCAATGGTTACGGCAATCGCGATTGGACCGGAGTGGGAGTGAGCATGAAGTTTGACTTTATCATCATTCACGAGACGGGACACGAATGGTTTGGCAATGCGGTGTCGGCCGCCGATGTGGCCGACATGTGGATCCAAGAAGGCTGGACAACTTATCTGGAAGCGATGTATGTCGAGCAAGTTTTTGGGGCCGACGATGCGCTGCGGTATATTAACGGTTACAAGGAAAAAGTACAAAATCGTCGCCCCATCCTGACGACGCGCGGTCAACATAACGAACCTGGCCAAGACATGTACTTCAAGGGCGCTTTGTTTTTGCACACCTTGCGAAGTGTAATGAATGACGACGCGAAATGGTGGCAAGTCTTACGCGAGGTTTACGACAAATTTAAACACCAAAATGTTCTAACCGAATCCATAATCGAAACGATGAACGGGCATTTTGGACGCGATATGACTCCAATTTTCGATCAATATCTCAAACACGCCAAATTACCGGTGCTGGAGCTAGAAACCGCTGCCGGGTCAGGACAAATCCGCTATCGATGGCAAGCGGCTGTGGAAGGCTTTGAAATGCCGATTGAGGTCGCGATTTCCGGAAAATCGCAGCGATTAAACCCGACGAACCAGTGGCAGACCATCGCTTGCCCGGACGGAATTGAGTCGTGTGAGGTCACCACTGACCGGTTTTATATCGAAGTCGAAAAGAAATAAAGACTCTGCAGGAAACTGGGGGTCAAAAAGCCCGTTATCCGGCTAAACCGCCCAAATCGCGTGTGTTGCCAACGCAAAATTTGCACTAAATAGAAAAACGTATGGCATTTCGGATTACCTTTCCGGGGTATGAAATTGAGCTTATGGAATTTGAAACGCCAACAATTGGTTGATTTTGGACTGTGAAAACATCGCTATTGCCAAGAGCAGTACCGTACCGTTACAGACTACCGCTGAAAACAAAATAATTTTTACAAAACCTAGGCATCAGCCGTTGACGAAAATACTGGCACCGCCTATCTTGGTCGATTCGTCCCAGAGTTCTGGGAATGACAATCTATTGATAGTGACTGCTCCCAAAGGCCCAAAAAACTGGGCTTTTTACAGTTTCCTTGGAGGTTTTTCCTGTGTCCGGACCGATACAAGAGGTCATTCGTATTCGAATGGAAGCCTATGACAGTGCCGTGCTCGATTTGAGCGCCAAGGAAATCGTGGATACCGTGAAACGTACTCACTCGGAAGTGCATGGGCCGATCCCATTGCCAACGCGAGTGGAACGGTTTACTGTTTTGTCGAGCCCATTTATTGATAAGAAGGCTCGTCAGCAGTTTGAGATTCGCACGCACAAGCGATTGATTGATATTGTGCAAGCAACCGCAAAGACCATTGAAGCTTTAAATAAGCTCAATGTTCCAGCCGGTGTTGAAATCAAAATCAAAGCCACTTCTCGATAACTCGAAATCGATTTGAATCGATTGGTCTTCGGACCGACGCGTTTCAAATCGGGAGAATTTTGGCAGCCGCGAAAATAATTCGTCGGTTTGGTTTGCCTAGGCTTAAACGGTGTCAATGGCAAACATTTTTTACGATCGAGTTGGTCACCACTGGATGGATGTCGAGATCCTCTCAAGTGGCCGTAGTGAATCGATTGTTACCAAGTTACCGTTTGCGTTGATCAAGTAGATTAAATTATGGAACGGAAGTTTCGAGGATAAGCCACTGGTGCGGTTTCGCTGCAATGAACCAATCGAGTATCGATGGTTTCAACGGTGATCTTCCTGGAAACGAGTCTCAACGAACATAGTGAGTTTTGCAATGAGTAAAGGCATACTTGGCCGTAAGGTCGGGATGACCCAGGTATTTGATCTAGAGACCGGTGCAGTTACCCCTGTTACGGTAATCCAAGCAGGCCCATGTCCGGTGCTGCAGATCAAAACGGTCGAAAAAGACGGTTACTCCGCTGTTCAGTTGGGATTTATCGATAAAAAACGCCCTACCAAAGAAACTCGCTCGCGGTCCAGCCAAGCCAGTCGTTCCGAACGCGGCCATGTGGCAAATATCAAAAGCAAGCGAGCCGTAAAACTTCAAGAAGCCGGTCAGACACTGGCGCCCAAAGCCGACTGTGAACCACAGCGTTTTATTCGCGAGTTGCGCGGCGACACTACAGGATACGAAGTAGGTCAACAAGTCAAAGTCGATGCACTTGAGGGAATCAAGGCCGTCGATGTGGTTGGCATCACACGCGGTCGCGGTTATGCGGGCGTTATGAAACGCCACAATTTTAGCGGCCAACGTGCGACCCACGGCGTTAAGAAAGTGCACCGACATTTGGGTGGCACCGGCTCGTTGGCGGCATGGCGGGGTGGTGGTCGTATGAAAAAAGGCAAGAAGATGCCTGGGCAATACGGAAATACTCAAGTTACCTCGCGTAACTTGAAACTCGTCCGCATCGATGCTGAAGACAATCTGTTGCTCGTCCGCGGCGCTGTACCTGGAGCCAAGGGAAGCTGGTTGATCATTCGCGAAACAAACGTGAAGCGTTAATTTTAGAGATAGGTGTTAGGTCATGGTTAGCCTACCAATTTACAATCAATCGGGCGCTGAAGTCGGTAAGTACGAAATCGACCCGTCAGTCATCGCGAAATCGATCAACAAGCAATTGTTGCACGACGTCGTTGTGATGTACCAAGCCAACATGCGGCAAGGTTCTCGCAAAACCAAATCGCGTGCCGACGTATCCGGTTCAACTAAGAAAATGTATCGCCAAAAAGGCACGGGTAACGCTCGTGCCGGTTCCAAACGTAGCCCGATCCGTCGTGGTGGTGGGCACGCGTTTGCCCTGCGGCCTCGCGATTTCTCGTACCGTTTGCCCAAAAAGGCAGTGCGATTGGCCACCCGAATGGCAATTGCTGGAAAAATACAAGATCAAAAAGTCGTGGTAGTGGATCAATTGAGTATGACCGCTCCCAAGACGAAAGACATTGCCAATTTTTTGAAAGCCGTTGGCTTTCAAGGCCAGTCGACACTTATCTCGACGGAAGCTTATGACCGCAATGTTGTGTGCAGTGCCCGCAACATCGATCGCGTCACTATTGCTCCCGTTGCGGAATTAAACGCTTTGGCAGTGCTGGCACCCAAGCGAGTCGTATTCACAAAGGCCGCTTTGGATTTGTTGCAATCCCAAGCGAAAAGTGAGAAGAGCGAATAGCTCGTTGGTTGATTGCGGATCAAAGGCCGCCATTGTGTTTGTTTTAGTTCGAAGAATTCAAAAATCAGGTTCATCAATTTCTGCGAACGTTCGTGCCCCATGGCTATGGGCGTTTGTGCGAAATACGAGGTGTGAGTAAATGAAAAGCTTGGAAGATATCGAAGCCATGATTGGCGAAGTGTTGGGATCAGGTGGGTTGACACTGCAACCTCATCAAGTCCTGATTCGTCCGCTGGTCACCGAAAAAGGCATGTACCAATCGGAATCGGGTAACAAGTACTCGTTCGAAGTACATTTCCAAGCGACCAAGACTCAGATCAAAGAAGCAGTCGAAAAATTATTCTCCGTCAAAGTTGCCAAAGTCTCGACTCAAATTCGTAGCGGCAAAACACGTCGTTACCGTTACAAGTTGGGACGAACCAAGGACTGGAAAAAAGCCTTGGTCACTTTGAAGGGTGATAACAAGATTGATTTCTTCTAGTCGGGCTTTGAACGTCGAGCGAACGAGTTTTGCGACGTTCAAAACAAAACAATTAAAAGACCACGTTGGTGAAGGTTAATTCGGAACATTAGGAAAGTTTTTTAGGTAGCGAAATCGTCGGCAATTAACGGGACTCAGCGTAAATGTTGCGGCCCCCAATGTGGACGAGACTTTTGGCGAAATGATCTGCGTGGCGAACTCCACGGGATTAATTGCAAAACGATCAATTCGACCGGCCGCCAAAAAGACTGACTGATAACGTTCGATTCAGAAAGACAATAATGGGAATTCGCAAATACAATCCGACATCACCCGGACGGCGACACGCCAGTGTTTCCGATTTTGCTGAGCTGACACCAGGCGCCAAGCCAGAGAAGTCGTTGTTGACTCCGGCCAAAAAACATGCCGGCCGCAACAATCAAGGCTTTATCACGTCGCGACATCGGGGCGGCGGGCACAAGCGAATGTATCGCCAAATCGATTTCCGTCGCGATAAAGACGGAGTTGTGGCGGTTGTCGATTCAATTCAATACGATCCAAATCGCAGTGCACGCATTGCCCTGTTGAAATACGTCGATGGAGACAAACGTTACGTGTTGGCTCCGGACGGGCTGAAAGAAGGAACAAAGTTGATGAATGGCCCTGACGCACCACCGGTCGTCGGGAATGCCATGCCACTGCGAAACATTCCTTTGTCTTCGGACATTCACAATATTGAAATGCGGCCGGGGCAAGGCGGTGAGCTTTGTCGTAGCGCTGGCGTCAATGCGGTATTGATGGCACGTGAAGCCGATTGGGCGCAGATCGCTCTGCCCAGCGGTGAAATTCGCCGAATTCCATCGGCTTGTCGAGCTACGATTGGCAAGGTCAGCAACCCTGATCACATGAATGTGGAATTGGGCAAAGCTGGTCGCAAGCGCTGGATGGGACGTCGGCCGCATGTTCGCGGTACAGCCATGAACCCGATTGATCACCCGCACGGTGGTGGTGAAGGTCGAACCAAGGGTGGTCGTCATCCGGTAAGTCCGACGGGCAAACCAGCAAAAGGTGGCGGTACCCGTAAACGCGGCAAACCATCAAACTCCGCGATTGTTCGCCGTCGTCGATCGCGTCGTTATGGTCAGTTGAAATTAAGATAGTCCGAGGAATAAGATAGTCCGAGGAAATTGTCCGTTGAGATAGTCCTGGAAATGTTCCCCGTGGTTTATCTGGGGCGTGGTACATCTGGGGCTGGAACAAAGGTATTGGCAATATGAGTAGATCGCAAAAAAAAGGTCCTTTTGTCGACGAAAGTCTAATGCAAAAGGTTGGAAAATTGGACTCTGCCGGCAAAAAGGAACCGGTCAAGACCTGGGCCCGTCGTTGTACGGTGGTGCCCGAGTTTATTGGCCATACCTTTATGGTACACAACGGCAAGCAGCACTTGAAAGTCTTCATTACTGAGGACATGGTGGGACATAAGTTGGGTGAATTTGCACCCACGCGGACTTTCCGCGGTCACTCAGGGACCAAGAAAGAGGCTTAGTAATCTATGTACGCGAAGTATCGGTTCGCTCGAATTAGTGCTCGCAAAGTCCGTCCTTTGGCGGATCTAGTGCGCGGCAAGTTCGTCGATGAGGCCTTGAACATTTTGCAATTCCAGCCGCATCGCGGCGCACGAATGTTGGAAAAGACAATTCGCAGCGCAGCGGCAAATGCTCAAGATCCAGATCAAAACAAAGGTCAAATACGCGAAATCACAGATTTATATCTGCGAATCGCCAAAGTTGACGGTGGCCCTATGTTCAAGCGGATGCAACCCCGCGCCCGTGGTATGGCGTTCATGATCAAAAAACGCATGGCACATATCACTGTGGAACTGGGGTCCATCCAAAACGTGCGGGCCGACGTCGGCGTCTCAGAAGACGACGATTAGTCGCGCGGTTGGTGAATGAGGATCGGTCAATACTAAAACCAATTTTCAGTTGTTCATTTTTGCATTAAAAACGTTTCGGAATCCAGGTTTGCTGCTGTCGCAGTTCGAAATAAACGAACGGCTTAGCTCAAACCAGCAGTAGGTTAGATAGGGAAAACCGGCATGGGTCAAAAAGTCAATCCAGTTAGCTATCGCACCGGTGTGATGACCGGCTGGAAAAGCCGTTGGTATGCTCCGAAAGAAGAGTTTTCGACGTTATTGTTGGAAGACAAAAAGATTCGCGAGTTTGTCAAGAAACACCCCCGGCAAAATTACGCCGCGGCCGGTATCGATCGAATTGAGATCGAACGCACCCGCGACGAAGTTAAAGTCATATTATTTGTGGCACGACCTGGTCTGATCATCGGCCAAAAAGGCAAAGAGGTCGAGGTCCTGCAGGAAGAATTGCAACGACTGACCGGACGCCGCATTAATTTGAAAATCGAAGAAATCAGTCGACCTGCCATCCAAGCACAATTGGTAGCAGAAAAGATTGGCGAACAATTGTCCAAACGAGCTAGTTTCCGACGCACAATGAAACGAGCGACGGAAGAAACCATGGAAGCTGGTGCCAAAGGCATCAAAATTCAATTGGCAGGACGATTGGGCGGTGCTGAAATGGCACGCCGTGAAAAACAAATTGCCGGCTCGATGCCGCTCAGCACCTTGCGAGCGAAAATCGATTACGGCTTGGCGGAAGCCATGACTGCTCAAGGGCATATTGGCATTCAAGTTTGGATTAATCAAGGTAATTACGGAGACGAGTCCGATGGCGCTGATGCCCAAGCGGGTCAAACATCGAAAGGTCCAAAGAGGTCGTTTAAAAGGTAATGCCACTCGAGGTAATCGAGTAGTGTTCGGCGACTTTGGCCTGCAGTCATTGGATGCGGGCTGGATCAAAGCTCAGACGATCGAAGCCGGCCGTATTGCTGCACAGCAATACGTCCGCGGTGAAGGTCGTTTGTTTATTCGAATTTTCCCTAACAAGTCAATTACGTCCCGTCCGCTGGAAACTCGGATGGGTAAAGGTAAAGGCGAACCTGAGTTCTGGGTAGCAGTTGTGCGACCGGGAACGGTGATGTATGAATTGTCCGGTGTGACCGAGGCTCAAGCGAAACTGTGCTTTGCACGTTTGGCCCACAAGATGCCAGTCAAAGTGCGGATGGTTAAACGTCGAGCTCACTAGTTCAATCCGGTGAGTTCCGCGGGCGGCATCGAACACGCCGCCCGAACAACTGGTTGCAAATGCAACGGTTGACTCAAAAAAAGGTTCAGACAAGCAAATATCGAACAAATATCGAAAGCGGTGCGATCGGATGAGGCGTAATAGCGGTCCGAAAGCTACATCCGAGACGACTGTAAATTGACGACTGTAAATTGAAGTGTGAAGTCAAATGAAAAGCCAAGAAGACAAGGCCGCCTCGCTGCGAGACATGAATGATGAGCAACTGCAAGCAGTAATGCAGGATGCCAATCATAAGTTGTTTCGCTTGCGGATCCAAGCGCAAACCGATCGTTTGGATGTTCCGTCGGAGTTGAAACGCAACCGTCGGTTGGTCGCACGGATCAAGACGATTCAAACCGAACGTTTGATCACTGAACTTAAGAAACATGGCATTGGCAATTGAGAGTGAACGATGGCAAAGCGTGAATTAGTTGGTAAAGTCACCAGCGACAAGATGCAAAAAACTCGTGTGGTAGAAATTCCACGCAAAGTTCGGCATCCGAAGTACGGTAAGTTCATTCGTTCGCGCACAGTTTGCCGCGTGCACGATGAAGAAAACCAATCGGCGGTGGGTGATACGGTTCGCATTGTGGAGTCGCGCCCATTGTCGCGAACCAAACGTTGGACGTTGGTTGAAGTGGTAGCTAAATCGACAGAAGTTGATTTGGCAGCACTGAAGGCTCAACGACAATCGGAGTCAGCGACCTAAGGCGTTGTTGACTGCGGACGTGGTTGACTGCGGACGTGGTTGACTGCAGACGTTGTGGTCTTCACACGTTGTGGAGTTCAAGGGTCCCGAATTCAGCGGTCTTAGTAGTCGACCCAAGGTTGACAGCAATGATCGGTGACAGCAAAGGTTGGGATTTCTGGGACTAGAGATGGGACCAGAGAATAGACCGGATTGCCGGAATCGCGTATAAGAACAAACATCGGTGGAATGACGGCGGTCAGTTAGCGACAGTAAGTTAGCGACATAGAAAACAGGGACTTGTCCGTCAGCCAAGTCAGCATTGGTCACGAACCTGACGAGCGACAAGAAATAACTTTGGACGTGGGTGTGGTGAGAAGATGATTCAGCAAGAAACACGGTTGGAAGTTGCAGATAACACGGGTGCACGTGAGTTAATGTGCATCAAGGTTTTAGGCGGCTCGAAACGACGCTTCGCGCGATTGGGTGATGTGATCATCTGTAGCGTGAAAAGCGTAATTCCGGGCAGCGAAGTCAAAAAGAAAAGCATTGTTCGGGCGGTAGTGGTCCGAACGCGTCAACCGGCCAGACGGATTGACGGCAGCTATATTCGATTTGATAAAAACGCTGCGGTAATTATTGACAAAGACAACAACCCGCGCGGAACTCGGATCTTCGGCGCCGTCGCCCGTGAACTGCGCGACAACAATTTTATGAAGATTGTCAGTTTGGCCAGTGAAGTAATTTAATAGCCGCGGTAGGTTACGAGCCAATAGCAAAAATTTGGGAGCAGGCGAATTAGCCATGAGAGCACGTTTACAACAAGATTATTTGGATAAGATTCGCCCGGCGTTGATCGAAAAGCTGGGTCGTGAAAACGTCAATTCGTTGCCGAAATTGACCAAGATTGTCATCAACATGGGTGTTGGTTCGGCAACCGCCGACAAGAAGCATTTGGACGATGCGGCCGAAGCGTTGACATTGATTGCCGGCCAAAAGTCGGTCATTACCAAAGCGCGGAAAGCGATTGCCGGATTTCGATTGCGAGAAGGTGTGGCGATTGGTTGCAAAGTTACGCTTCGCGGCAATCGGATGTATGAATTCATGGACCGTTTGTTGACCTTGGTGTTGCCTCGCGTTCGCGACTTTCGCGGCGTCAGCGCCAAAGCCTTCGATGGTCACGGAAACTATAGCTTGGGTTTGACGGAATACTTGGTGTTCCCAGAACTCAATCCAGACAAGTTTACGCGATCGCAAGGTATGAATATTGTGTTTGTGACATCGACGAATAGCGATGCCGAAGGCCGCGAGTTGTTGCGGTTGTTTGGTATGCCGTTCAACGATTCCAAGAACTAAAAAACGCTTGATTTTTCCCCTTAGATTTTAGGTAAGTTTGTGGCAAAGACATCAAAAATAGCCAAGGCCAACCGCGTGCCGAAGTTTTCGTCACGTCAAGAACATCGCTGCAAAATGTGCGGACGCCCTCGAGCTGTATACCGCAAGTTTGGTATCTGCCGAATCTGTTTTCGCAAGCTTGCAGATCAAGGCTTAATTCCTGGTGTTCGTAAAGCAAGTTGGTAACTGTGCTAGTTGATTTTAGGTGAACGCGTAAGGAGATTTCCCACGATCGATCAGGTGTGATCCTGAGATTGTGGTAGTGCTCCGGAGTGACGCAAACAGAGGAACCGTACGATTATGATGACTGACCCAATTGCTGATATGCTAACTCGCATCCGAAATGCGGTTTGTGTTGAGCGCCCGCATGTGGATATCCCAAGTTCTAAAGTAAAACAGGGTGTTGCGGATGTGTTAAAACGCGAAGGCTACATTTGGGATTGGGTCGAAGTCGCGAGTGAGCCAGTGGATCAATTGCGGATCGAGCTAAAATATGGCCCTAGTGGCGAAAAAGTCATCCGGCATATTAAACGTGTTAGCAAACCGGGTTGTCGCATTTATCGCGGTGCTCGAGATTTGCGACCCGTGCTTAATGGTTTGGGTATTTCCATATTGAGCACAAGTCAGGGTGTCATGAGCGATCGTGAAGCGCGGACCAAAAAAGTGGGCGGCGAGGTTTTGTGCGAGATTTGGTAATCGGCGAACCGTTTCGAAATCGGCCACTCCGTTTATTTGGATCCCATTGACTGTCAGTTGCAAACAACGAATCGAATTGAATCACAAATCGAATTGAGTATTAGTCATGTCCCGTATTGGTAAGATTCCGGTAGCCGTTTTGGATGGCGTTAAAGTCTCGGTCGCAAATCGCGCGGTTCAGACTGAAGGCCCACAAGGCAAATTGTCGTTTTCCATTCCGTCAGGTATTGATGTCAAGATTGCCGAAAGCGGAAAGTCGGTTGATGTAGTCGCCGTTGCCGCTGGACGCCAAATCAAAGCCTTGCACGGTTTGACCCGAGCGGTCATTAATAACATGGTGTTTGGCGTTAAAAACGGATACGAAAAGAAACTTGAACTGCAAGGCGTCGGTTATGTCTGCAGTTTGCAAGGCAACAAGTTGACTTTGCGGGTTGGTTTCGCCAATGAACTAAAACGAGAAGTGCCAGCTGGTTTGGTGGTGACCTGCCCCGATCAAACGCATATCAATATCAAAGGTTGCGATAAACAATTGGTCGGCCAATTTGCCGCGCAAATTCGCTCGTTACGCAAGCCAGAACCCTACAAGGGCAAAGGCATTCGTTACGTCGGCGAAGTTGTCAAGATCAAGCCGGGCAAATCTGCCACCTAACGCAGCGGTGGATAATTTTAGTAATACAATTGAGATCCTATTGACGGTATCATGGAGTCGCTAAGAATTGAGGCAAAACACAGTCGTACGATTCGACGGTGGTCTCATTCGGCTCGATGAAAAATAGTTGAGAAACGAAAGTTATGAAAAAGCAAAAAGCACTCAGTCTACAGCGATGGCGACGTCAGAATCGCGTTCGAAAAAAGCTGAGCGGATCCGCTGAGCGACCGCGATTGACGGTTTTTCGCAGCAATGCACATTTGTATTGCCAAGTCGTTGACGATGAAGCGGGTAAAACCTTGGCTTCCGCCAGCACACGCGACAAAACACTTCGCGATCAAATTCAAAACGGCGGAAATTGCGACGCCGCTAAAATCATTGGCCAAGCCATTGCCGAGCGAGCGAAAGCCGTTGGGATCAGCCAAGTTTGCTTTGATCGAGGTTCATGCCAGTATCATGGTCGCGTCGCGGAACTAGCTAACGCCGCTCGCGAAGCCGGACTGTCGTTTTAGTTTTTTTAGGAATGAAGTGCAGTGTCAAGCGAATCACAAAATCAGACCGTTGAACGAACAGTCAAAGTCAAGCGTTGCGCCACCGTGGTTAAAGGTGGACGTCGCTTTAGCTTCGCCGCGATGGTTGTCGCCGGCGACGGACGCGGCAAAGTGGGCTGGGGTTATGGAAAAGCAAATGAAGTGCCGCCTTGTGTCGATAAAGCCACAAAACAAGCGATGCGGACTCTGGTAAACGTAACCCTCGTTGACGAATCGATTCCCCATGCAGTGATGGGGCGCTGCGGTGCATCTCAAGTTCTTTTAATGCCCGCCGGTCCGGGTACCGGCGTTATTGCCGGTTCGGCAGTTCGTGCTGTTTGCGAAGCGGCCGGAATCAAAAATATTCTGACCAAAAGTTTTGGCAGTACCAACCCTGTAACGTTGGTCAAAGCCACCATTCGAGCGCTGGAAGGCGTGCGAACCAAAGAAGATGTCCAACGATTGCGTGGGGTCCAATTATGAGTTTAGATGTCGTCAATTCCGATATTCACGGTTATCGCCCAACCAAACGGTTAGGTCGCGGTACCGGTAGCGGCCAAGGCAAGACCTCCGGTCGCGGTCACAAAGGTGAGTTCGCTTGCGCGGGAACTTCACAAAGCTTTGTGTTCCAAGGCGGCTCCATGCCATTGTACCGACGTATTGCCAAACGCGGCTTCAACAACAAATTTGCGCTCAAAGTTGGCGAAGTAAATTTGCGGGACTTAGAGGAGCGTTTTGAGGTGGGCGAAGAAGTTACGCCCGAGTCACTGCGTGCCAAAGACTTGGCAAAGTATCGTTACGATGTCTTGAAAGTGCTGGGAATCGGCGAATTGACCAAGAAGCTAAAGATTTCGGCCCATCGGTTTAGCGCCTCGGCTCGGCAAAAAATTGAAGCTATCGGTGGCACTATTATTGAGTTGCCGGTTGCGGCCCCGGTTATCAAAAACACAAACAAAGCAAAAGAAAAACAAGCCAAAGATAAGTCCGTTAAAGGTGCTAAAAAATAGTTGGCTCATAACCGATCGGAACTATTGGTCGGTTGTTACTCGGTTTATTGGTTCAATTGAACATTAAATGACGGACGATGCTTCTCTATCGGAAGCCTGTCCGTCGATTTTGTTTTACGCCCAAAATCGTCGGTTATTTTCGTTGTCACTTTTGACATCGGCATTTATCGTTTTTTTTGGGATGAGTGGTAGAGTGCGACTCGGGGTTAGGTTTGACTTTGAGTACATTTGACCTCAAGTACAATTGCCCCCAGGTACATTTGAACTCAAGTACATTTGACACAGCCAACTGGGCTTGCATCGAAACGCGGCCTCGGACAGACTTATAGAGTTGTTACGCCTGCGTATTTGAAGGCCCCCAGCGTAATCAAAGGCCCCCAGCGTATTCAAAAGCCCTAAGTGGGCTGAAAAAGCGGATTGGAAGGACGAACACATGTTGGAAAAACTGCGGGTAGTTTTCACAATTCCCGAGTTGCGACGCAAGATTCTCTTGACGTTGTTTTTGTTGGCCGTTTATCGCGTTGGTTGGCAAATTCCATTGCCCATTGTCGATCACAGTCAGGTATCTCAATTCGCCGAAAGCATGCAGGGTGGTGTTGGCGAGTTTTTGCAAAAAGTCTCTGTTTTTAGTGCCAGTCAATTAACCCAAGTTACCATTTTCGGCTTGGGAATCATGCCTTATATTTCTGCCTCGATCATTTTGCAACTGCTTGGAACGGTCTATAAACCGCTAGAAGATCTTCGCAAAGAAGGTGAAGCGGGTCGGAAAAAGATCAATGAGTATACGCGGTATTTGACGGTGTTTTTATGCGTTATGCAAAGCGCTGGATTCTTGTGGCTGGTGGTGATGAACGACCCTTCGGGGACCGGTGCGCAAAACTTAACCGCAGCCGCATTTGAATCTAACGGGAAATTGACCTGGGGTTGGCAGTTAACAGCTATTTTGATCATGACCACCGGCAGCGTGTTTTTGATGTGGCTCGGTGAGCAAATTGATGAGTTCGGAATTGGCAATGGAATCAGCTTGTTGATTATGGCCGGTATTGTCGCGGCGATGCCCGGTGCACTTTACAAACTGCTTGCCGGATTCAAACCAGAATTGGCCAGTTTGTCCTCGGGAGAAGTTGGTCTAGAAAAACTAATTGTTTTGGTGGCCTTGTTCATTGCAGTTGTCGCGGGCGTCGTGTTTATTACCCAAGCACAACGTCGTATTCCAACGCAAAGTGCCAAACATGTTCGCGGCCGTCGCGTCTATGGCGGCACTCGCCAATATATGCCGCTGCGTATTAATCAATCCGGCGTGATGCCGATTATCTTTGCCAGCAGCTTGTTGATGATTCCGCCGATGCTGTTCAATTGGCTGGGTAATGCGATTGGCGACAACTGGTTTGGCAATTTCTTGGCCAACACGGGCCAGACGCTGCAAGATCCATTGGCAATGCTGCATATTATCCTGTATGTCGGCATGATCTATTTCTTCTGTTATTTCTGGACCGCGATTACATTTAATCCTCAAGAAATCTCGCAGAACTTGAAAGACAGCGGCACGTTTATTCCGGGATACCGGCCAGGTCGTCGGACGGCCGAGTACTTGGAAAACGTAATCGAGCGAATTACCTTCGTTGGCGCCGGATTCTTGGCTTTGGTTGCGATTGTTCCTACCATCGTCTCGCAGCTATTAAACGTCGATTATATGGTCGCAAGTTTTTATGGTGGTACAGGATTGCTGATTGCGGTCAGCGTGGCCTTCGACTTGGTTCAAAAGATCGATAGCCATTTGGTGATGAGAGATTACAAGGGTTTGTTGGAGTAGTTAATAACTGCGAATACGAGCCATGAAATGATGCCGAGCAGCGTCGGTTGTAACCCGCTTTGGATTTGTTTCGGCTTCAGGGGATCTCTATGCTGCTCATTTTTATTGGCCCACCCGGTGCAGGAAAAGGAACACAGTCGCTACGACTGTGCCAGCGCTTTTCTATTCCCCACCTAAGTACCGGGGACATCTTGCGCAAAGCCAAAACGGATGGCACCGAGTTAGGAAAAATCGTTGGTCCGATTATGGATTCGGGCGGACTCGTCAGTGACGAGTTGATGGTCGAAGTCGTTCGCGAACGAACCTCGCAATGCGATTGCGAAAAAGGTTATATGCTTGATGGATTTCCGCGTTCGATTCCACAGGCATCTGAGTTTGACAAGTTACTCGAAAGCCGTCGGCACAAGCTAAATGCGGTAATTGAACTGCATGTGCCATACGATGAACTGAGACGACGGTTAATTGGCCGATTTCATCAGTTGAAGGACCCTCGCCCGGAAGACCAACCGGAAGCGATTGAAAAGAGATTGAAACTTTTTGAAGACATCACGCAGCCGTTGCGAAAATATTATACCGAGCGAAATTTATTGCTAACGGTCGATGGCATCGGCACGCCAGATGAGGTATTCGAGCGGATTCTGCAGGGGCTTTACCGCGATACTTAATCGTGTGGGGTCTTTCTCACCCTTCCGCCATTTGGGCACCCTGCCGCCATTTGGGTCAGGGCAACCTTCAAGTCAACGCAACTCGCCTCAAAACTTCGTTTCTCTAGTCCCTAAATACGCCCTGAACTACGCCCTGAGCAATGTCTGCGGCCGGGATCTTGGGCTCGTCGACAAATTCGAGAGCAGAATTATCTACCGTCAAGCAAACCTAGCGGCAGCCTGAATTGATAATCGAATTTGGCAAGGAATATTTGGTGTATTGGTGATCGGTGAGCAGCGGTTCCGCGATCCGTGTTGATGGTTTTTTAATTTTTTTGGGTAGATCACGTATCGGATTACGCATTGAACTTAGGTTATGTAAGTGACGCTTAACCCCATGACCATTTTTTTGTCGCTTTAAGATTGGTCATGTGATTGGTATCGGTCTCTCGAAACCTGCAAACCTAAAAATTGGAGTGAAAACAAATGCCCAAAATACACCCAGGCGTTAAAACACAATTGAACGATGTGAAGGCATTCGGAATTCCGATTTGCGAACAAACGATGCAAGAAATCTTTGCCAATCGCAAATTGAAGGATTACGACTCAGATTTGCATTTTAAGAGCAGTGTTGTGACGATGATTAAGCAGTATCACACCGCGCTTACCGAGCTAATCGAAGTCGTCGAAAAAATGAAAGGATGATCGTTGGGGTCAGACCCTGTTTTCAGGTATTCAGTTCTTCGTTTGGGTCAGCCCCTGATTTCAGGTGTTGAGGCATGTTAAATCATCGTCCGGTCAGCCTGTGGTGTTTGTGCGTTAGCCAGGGCTTTCACGTCGCGATGAGTCCAGTTGCTGGCGTTGTCTGGATGTGCCCCAGCCGAATGGTTTGGCCAGATCGCCGAGGGTAGCGATTTCCATCGGTGAGCTAGAGAGGACGCAAGCATTCGGCCCGGAACACTTGAGGGTCGCTTGGTGTACCGTTCAGGCGTTACACCGTAAAGACTGGAAAGACTGGCAACCGCAGCAAATATTTGGCGACTGCTTAGCAATAATGGCACTTCCGGGAATTTAGAGGTCAAAACGACTTAACCAAGAAAAACACGAACAGCACGAACGACGGGATAGGGGCGCAACAGGTCGGTTGCCGGGAATTGCGGGCAAGGATCAATTAAACGCAATACTCACGTTCGCGAGAGTCACTCAAAACGGATTGGGGGAGCTTCTGCTACCGTGGCCAAACATTTTGAGCAGGGTGAAGCCCTGCGATCCAAGTGGGTTGCAAAATAAATCCCGAGAGAAACAGGCATCCTGGTTTATTGCAACCGTATTGTCCACCGCCCGCCACAAGAATTCCTTATTAACCGGAATTTGGGACAAGAAGATTTGGGACAAGAAGATTTGGGACAAGAAGATTTGGGACAAGAAGATTTGGGACAAGAAGATTTGGGACAAGAAGATTTGGGACAAGAAGATTTGGGACAAGAAGATTTGGGACAAG
>JBGSMY010000087.1:0-46003 GCA_041739975.1 Pirellulaceae bacterium | reverse complement strand
TTAAATTCTTGAGTAAACGTACGGCGATCTTGTCTGACTGGCTTGCGCTGCTTTTTGGCCATCGTGGCACTCCTAAGGTTCGGCTTCTAAGCATACAATCTTAGAGGTTGGCGCGCCCGTCAACCGTGGGCCACCTCACAGAGGTTAGGAATGAAATATGAGAAAAGGTGTCAGGAACGAATGGCACTGTCGTCTTTAAATGGGCGCGCAGATTGAGCTTGGGCTGAAGTGACAAATTTTGTAAAATCACGCCAGCCAAGTTGATCTTTCGAGTTTTCGCCAACCTTGGTATAGAATTGAGGCCCTCCTTGGTTCACTTGCTGGTGAATAGCCAAGGAGGGTTTTTTCATGGCTGAATTCATACCAAATTCCCCTCGCCGTGACAGTCGCAGTTTTCAAAAAATTGTCGACGCGTTTCTTGGTGGCGAAGGCCTTCCGTTTGCGGGAGTTCTTGCGTCCGAACGCATCGAACGTGTCTTTCGAAAGCATGGCTGCTTGTTTGGTTTGCATGGGATGAGGAGACTTACCAGAAGATTCCTGAGACACTGGTGTTGCGAGAAATTCGCTTTAGCATTGTCGAGCCGGGCCGTCGCACCAAGTCGATCAACGTCATTACGACGCTTGTCGATGCGAATGAATACACCCGAGAAGACATCGCTGAGCTCTATGGCTTTCGTGGGAATTCAGCGTTGGATATAAGAAGCATCAAATCGAATTTGAATCTTGCTCACGTCCGATGCAAATCTCCGGCGATGGTTCACAGTGAAGTGAAGACTACTGTGTTGGCGTTCAATCTCATCCGCACCACCGCGGCCGGTGCCGCGCTGCTTCACGGTAAACAGCCACGTTAGATAAGCTTCACGAGCACCTGCCAATATGTTCTCGCATCATGGATGCTCTTGTCTAACGTAAGATTAGAACCCACCTGCAAGGAAGCCTATCTATTGACCATGCTCGAGCAGATCGCACGATGTGAAGTCGCCAACCGCCCAGGCCGCTTAGAGCCTCGTGTCTAGAAAAGACGTCGGCATGGATACAAACTGATGATGAAATCTCGAAACCAACTGCGCCGTGAACTACGTAAACACTGTACCTGAGGCCACTTACGATTCGACAGTGCCATTCGTTCCCGACACCTTTTCACCCGACTAGCGAGTTTTACCGAGCCAAGTATCGTCTCTCCGATCAATCATTTGCCCATTCTCATACAATGCGACCAGCTGATAGGGTTTACTTAGGTCTTGATTATTAAAAATGATAACGTGAGGCAGTCTCTGAATCGCTCGCTGTAAATTGGCTTGAGTTCGATCGAACCTGGCTCGAAGCTTTTCGTCGGAAACGTCGTGCCCGCCCTGGCAAGCACGCATCGAAACCCTCCTGCTCGACTCTTCAGCGCTCTCGATTCGGATAAATATGAGAACCACGGTGTAGCCAGTCGCTGAGTAGGCGGCGAGTTGTTCTACCTTTTCGCCAACAGGATCTGACAGAACGGTTTCGAAGATGAAACTCTCACGCTGGTTCACTAGCTCCCTGCGGATTGACGTTGCCAGTTCTGCTGCTTCGTACGCCGACACACCTAACGAAGCCGACATTACATCTGCGTTGATGAAGCGTAAACCTGCGTCGGCCAGGTAGCATTCATAGAAAGTCGACTTGCCAGCGCCGTTCGAACCGGCCAACGCGATGACGATCGAACGCTCGTCCAGGAATGCATAGGGAAGGCTCAACGGTCAACCTCGACCGCAATAAACTCACGACCAACGAATCGACCGACTGTTTCTCTCCCATCTTTCTCGATGCGGCAGATCAAGTCGGGGTGGCCAACTACTGGCTTGAAGTGCGGATAGGGACGCTTATTTAGAGTAGCTTCCAGACGTTTGCGACCTTTAGCTGTGTCAACTTCCGCCAAGAGCAGCGACAACGGCCGCTCTCCCACGGCCATCTGCAGTGAAAGAGCCCGATCGCCCCGAAGCAGTGGCTCGATCGACTTTCCGAGCCCAGCCCAGAATTCGATTTGCCCCGCGATACTTCGCTGCGAAAAAGGTACAACTGCACGCGCATCATCGACCAATTCGTCTGAAAGTTTGACCGGCTGACCCATATCTTTATCCTCCAATTCAATGGTAGCATTTTACTACCCACAAGTCCAGTTCGGACTGGTTGCGATCGTTCAGGTTGAACAAAAGTACTTTCGGGCATCGCAAAAACATCGGTAAAACTACCTGTCAGGGTGGGTTTTGAGCGGGTTCTATTAACTGGATGGAAAAAGGTGTCAGGAAC
Organism: Pirellulaceae bacterium; assembly: GCA_041739975.1. Classification (GTDB taxonomy): domain Bacteria; phylum Planctomycetota; class Planctomycetia; order Pirellulales; family Pirellulaceae; genus BJ22. Next base: position 43,723 of record JBGSMY010000087.1, on the reverse strand, counting down.
GATTGGCACTGTCGAGTCGCAGGTGGCCTCACGTACAGTGTTTAGGTAGTTCACGGCGCGGTTGGTTTTGAGATCTCATCTTCAGTTTGTATCCTTGCCGGCGTCTTTTCAAGACGCGCGGTTCTAAGCGGCCTGGGCGGTTTGCGACGTCACATCCTGCGATCTGCTTAAATAGAGTCAATAGAGAGCTTTCCAAGGAGATATGGCTGAATGTTCCGGTAGACAAGAGCATCCATGATGCGAGAACATATTGGCAGGTGCTCGTGAAGCTTATCTGACGTGGCTGTTTACCGTGAAGCAGCGCGGCACCGGCTGCGGTGGTGCGGATGAGATTGTACGCCAACACAGTAGTCCACACTTCACTGTGAACCATCGCAGGAGATTTGCAGCGGACGTAAGCAAGATTCAAATTCGATTTGATGCTTCTTATATCTAATTCTGAATTCCAACGAAAGCCATAGAGCTCAGCGATGTCTTCCCTGGTATATTCATTCGCATCGACAAGCGTCGTAATGACGTCGATCGACTTGGTACGACGGCCCGGCTCGACAATGTTGAAGCGAATTTCTCGCAACACCAGTGTCTCAGGAATCTTCTGGTAAGTCTCCTCATCCATCCATGTTGGGCGTTTTGGTCGAGTCCACACAATCAAGTGATCATACTTGCCAAGTCTTCGTCCTCGACGGAAGTCACTGTGCCTGAGATGATGTTTGCGTGCGCAAGTATGCGTGCCTTGGCCAAGCAGAAGAGCGATCAACATGAATGAGCAGTAGTATCAATCCATGACTGCGATGTCGTCGCGGGAAAGCGAACTGAGCATCGATCGGAGCAAAGCAGATTCACCCGTTTCTTTTCCTTGATAGGGTCCGATTGCGAGATCCATGATGCATGCGGTTGCCAATGAGAGGATGGCTGCAGCGCGGGCAATCGGCAGACCGACACCTGGATCCTGCTCCTTCATTTGTGGGTACATCGCTTGGTTCTTGGGCGTGTCTGGCATGGTGAAAGTAAATCCATCAACAAGCTTGGCGTGATGCTTGCCTTTCCATAGCCATTTAGGTTCAGCCGTTCGTTCTACTTCTTGGGCTATTTCGCAACTCAAGTCATGCAGAGCAGCCGAAGACAGCTTCGCACGTGCTCGACAATAGTCTCCGGTATCTTCCGTTGGAGTCTGAAGTCCTTGCAGCTGGCAATAACTTACCACGCGCGCCACGGCAGCTTGGCAAGAGGCTTCTTTGCCATCTCGTAGAACCTGCGAGAGAAAAGACCACACCGTGATCGCAGTGGTGTACACCCCATGCAGACCAAACCAGCAGCCATGCTTTCGAAAGACACGTGCGATGCGTTCGGACGCAAGAACTCCGGCAAACGGAAGGCCTTCGCCACCAAGAAACGCGTCGACAATTTTTTGAAAACTGCGACTGTCACGGCGAGGGGAATTTAGTATTAATTCAGACATGAAAAAACCCTCCTTGGCTTTTCACGGGCTAGTGAACCAAGGAGGGCGTCAATTCTATACCAAGGTTGGCTTAAACTCGAAAGATCACCTTGGCCGAAGTGATTTTACAAAATTTGTCACTTCAGCCCAAGCTCAATCTGCGCGCCCATTCAAAGACGACAGTGCCATTCGGGTCAGACCCTGTTTTCGGGTTTTGACGCTTTGTACGATAACCTCTGGTCAGCCGAAAGTGTTCGGGATTTTGCCAAGGTTTTCACTTCGCGATGAGTTAGGTTGTCGACGTTTCTGGATGAGACAAGCCGTATAGTTCAGCGCGTCGCGGATACTCCTCGTCATCGCTTGGCCAATACGAAAACCCTTAAACCGGGTCTGACCCCAAGGTTTTTCGTTTTTTCCCCCGAATGTGATACCTACTGCCATAGCCCGGCGGGCCCGATGTCTTCTCGAATAATCTGAACGGCGGCTTGCGCCCAAGTGTTGGGACCCCAGTTGCCGTTGTGCAATACCGTCTCAGAGCCATCCGTTCTGATGTAGTGAATAGAATAGGTATTGTAATGGGTTGTCCCGCGGAACCGATTTTGAGTTTTCCTTGTCTGGAACCGACTCACGATCGAATTACCGTCAGTCAATGTGTAGGAAATTGCAATCGGAATTATTGGCCCGCGAACAACAAAACGGTCCGGATGGAGCTCGATGCGGTGAATGGCGATGATCCAAAATCCCCAAAATAAGAACCCTGCGGCTATTGCCAAAACTCCCAATTTTTGCCACGTTTCTGCGAAATTTCCCAGAAACGCGATTGCCGCGATTATCGCCGCACCGATAAAAACAACGATGAACCCGATTCGGCTCAATGTAAACACCACATCAGCTTGGCCGGTGGCCTGATGAGCAATGACGGGACACCATCCAACACCTACCATCTGAACCAGAACACAGCCACAAAGAAACCCGCAACTAAAAATCAGTGCGATGACTGTGCGATATGGCAAACCAAACAAATGTTCGCCGGGGGCCTCAGACCGTCCAAGCACACCGTCGACCAGTTCGATAATGTCCCGCTTCAGCAATTCGAATTGCATTTGGCTGTTTGCTTCCTTTGAGTCATCGGCTGATTTGGTGTCCAGAACGAACCGCACTTCAGTTCAAATCAATAAAGGTTGGCGAAAACTCGAAAGATCACCTTGGCTAACCGGATTTTACAAAATTTGTTACTTCAGCCCAAGCTCATTCTGCGCGGCCATTTAAAGACGACAGTGCCATTCGCTCCTGCCCCCTTTTTTCATTCCGGGTGGTCTGTTTTTTCGACGGGGTTAACAGATTCAGCCTGATCAACTTTTTTTGGAATCGTCCCCTCGCCGCTTTTTTTGACCCGAGACAGGACCTCTGACGCAGCGATCAACAGGCGTCGGTGATCTTCAGTTTCCACCAATAATTGCTCGGACAAAATTTCATGTCCGATAATCCGGCAGCGTCCTTGAGCGGTAATCACACTCGACCCTATCGACGGCAAATCATTGTAGATGGCTTCATAAGTGTCGAACTCGTATCGCAAACAACATTTCAAACGACCACACCGCCCAGAAATTTTCGTCGGGTCCAGCGTTGCTTTCTGCAACTTAGCCATCTTCATCGAAACAGGCGGCATCACGGACAGGTGCGTGTTGCAGCAAACGGGTTTGCCGCAATCGCCATAATCGGCCAACAATTTCGCTTCGTCGCGAACACCGATTTGGTTCATTTCAATTCGAGTTTGAAATTCGGCCGCCAAGCGTTTTACAAGCTCCCGAAAGTCAACGCGATCTTCGGCGACATAATAAATGATTAGCCGTTCGCCACCTAACAATTGCTCCATATCAACCAGTTTTAGTTGCAACCCAAGTTGTTTTACTTCGCGCAAAAAAGCGGCTATTTTGGCTGCTTTACCATCCAAAATTCGGTTCATCTGCACGGAGTCTTCTGGCGTCACCAACCGCATGATGGTTCCATTGGCCGGTTGATCCATTTGCGCTAAAGCGTCATCGGTCGCTTCACAGAGGACTTGTCCAATTTCTAGTCCGCGAATGGTTCGAACGACCACGTCGTGGCCTCGACGAAACGTATCATCGCCGCGGGTATTTACCACGCCGAGATGCCGCATGCAACCGTAACGTACGACGTACTTTGCCATAGTCGAAATTCTTTGAGACGGATATCCAATGGAAGAAGTTTATTTCATTGGGCCGACTAGGGCCCCGGTACGTCACTGTCCCGGCAACCACAATTTCGATGGTTCTGGCTCGCCCACCTCCGATCCTTCAGAATCTAAACTATTCCCTGGGACCCAAATGCCCGTGGGCGATGCATCTTCGACAGCCTCTTCCGGTGCGACCATACGTCCGTCTGGCGTTAACATCCCAAGTTCGTAGAGCACTCGGTGCAAAGCCGTTTGGGTTTCCTCATCATCCTGAAAACGTGACGTCAACTCCGACATCAAGCGTTGGGTACCCGACGTGATTCCACGAATCAACCGTTGTCGCAACTCACTGACCAGAATCAATCCGATCGATTCGCCGGCGGCTCGCGCGAGTGATCTGGATTGGGCAAAGTGATCAAGTGCGACTTGATTGTCTTCGGCAATTTCGCCAAGCATTTGGAAGATTGCCCAGCGCGGCAGGACTTCGCTGGAGTAATCTCGGCGTTTCATTTCGTCGAGTACTCGTCCGATCATGTAGTGGGAATTCGTATTCATCGTCGCCATCAGACACTGGTGCAGCCGTTCGTCGCTGAGTGCTTCGAGATTGATGAAATTGATGAGAAACGGGACGTGCAAGACATCGGGGATTTCGGAATCTTCCAAATTTGGTGGAATTTGCGTATTAAATATCCCGCTCAACTTATTAGCGATTTCAACCAATAGTTCTCTGGAATCGATAGCCATCAATGCTCGCATGATCAGGGCGTGGCCCCGAGCGATGGATTGAGGATCGGCCATGCATTCACGGATTGTGGCTCCCTCCAGTCCGGCCCAAGTGCGGTCCAAAAACGCACCGGTAAAGAATTCCGTTTTGTGGCGTTTACCCAGACTGAACATTTGCGGATGTGTTGGATTGGGCTCAAAATCGTAAGGTAAGTCGACCGACCACAACAGTTTATCCAGTGGATTGCGGCCGGAATTGCCAGGGACCAAGGTCAAGGTCGGATCGATTGCTTTCAATTGTTCAAAAATCGGATGCGTTTCCGGTTCTTGATTCATTATCAGTGAAACCCGCGGCGGGGAATCGGTCTGACGACCGAATAATACAATTAAGCCCTCGCTATACGTCAGTTCCGAAAGTGGTTTGGTTTCATCGTAGGCGACAATCGGCCCCGAGCCGAGGATAAAGACATTCCGCGGCTGGATACCATTTCTAGAAAAATTTGACAATACGTTGCCGGATAAAGCTCTCGCTCGCGGATCTGCTAAGAGTGATTCGACGACGCCTTCGAGATTTTCGAGTTGGAACTCCGACGTGAATTGGTAAGCGGGTGCTTCCGCAAAGCTCATTGACTGGAACATCATTTCCGCATAGATTTGTTCCATCATTCCTAATTGCGGGTGTCGCGCGTAACGGCGCCAAGCCAATCGAGAATTTTCAGGATCAGCTACGTTAACACTTGCCAATGCGACTAAACGCACTAGCCACAAATCATCGGGCGCAGCCTCTAAAGCGCGTGTGGCAATTTCGAACCCTTTACGGAATTGGCCACGGCGTGTGGCGCGCAATACATTTTCGTATCGCTTGCGCCAGGGAAATTCACCCTCTGGTAACAAGGGTATGGTAATCTCTTGATAGAGAGCCGGAACCATCGTACTGCTGCCAAACGATCGCCCAACGATCTGAGCTGCCATATCGTCTTTATGATCTCGCAATTGCAAGGCAATGTGGGCGTGAGCACGAGCGGCTAAATTATGGCCTGAGGATAACAGAGCCATCGCGACTAAGCGAAATGCAGTCGCAAATGAAACCGGGATTTCCGCCGAAGGCAAATGATCCATGGCGTCTTGCAACGCCGTAAACGCTGCCAAGACGTTCCCACGAATCGCTTCTAAATTGGCCCGTTGTTCCAGCCCCAAATAATGTTGCGGGTTCTTGCTCAAGAACTTTTCGTTGGTAGCCATCGCCTCGTCGTAGAGTCGGAGGCTGCCAAGCAATTGCACTTTGGTCGTCAATAAACAATCTTGCTCGCCATGTTTCTGAATGGCTCGTTCCAACGTGTCGAGGGCAGCCTGAGTTTGATTGGATCGATGTAACTCGAGCACGCGATTTAGGTCGCCAACGACATCTTTGCCGCAACAAAATTTGATTTTTTTGTCGGTATGACAGGGGCACTGCTGATAAACGTCCAGTTCCATATAATAAACCTATCTTGGGTTTTCTGGTTGCTTGAGAAACCGACAGGCTTCGACCGATCGAGTTCTGAATTGCAAAGAGACGTTCAATCTAAGGGATTGAGCCGAGTTTTTAAACTGGTTAGCGGATGAGCATGGCTGATTCATTGGAAAATCTTACAAATATTGCTCATAGTCTATCCCGAATGGCCGTGTTGCGGCCCACTCAAATTGCGGTTGCCGAGCCCCTATCGCGATGGCAGCGATTGCCCCTGCGGTATCGGTCCATCGATTTCGCCACGCTTAATCAACGCAGCGAGCAAATTGCTCGGGGAGTTCGCCAAGCCGGTGTACCGCGCGGAGCCAGAATTAGTTTGATGGTTCCGCCGGGTATTGAGTTTGTGGCCTGGGTGTTCGGATTGCTCAAGGCCGGAGTGGTTGCTGTACTGATCGATCCGGGAATGGGACGCAAAAACATGATCCGCTGTTTGGCGGAATCCAACCCCGATGGAATGGCCGGCATTGCCTTGGCACACGTGGCCCGCTGGGTGTTTCGCAAGCGGTTCCCACAATCCAAATTCCACTTTTTGGTGGGGGCAGGTTTTTTTCCCGGATGTCATGTGACGCGAAAATGGAACCAAGCCGTGATGTCGCCATTGCCTGACGAACTCCAAAACGGCGATGACCCCGCAGCAATCATTTTCACAACCGGCAGTACCGGACCGCCCCAAGGTGTTTTGTATCGACACCGTCATTTCATCGCGCAGAATGTTCAATTGCGCCAGTACTTTCAAATTGAGCCAGGCGGCGTCGATGTCTCTGGGTTTCCGCTCTTTGCATTGTTCAATGCCGGCATGGGAACATCCACGGTGTTCCCGTTGATGGATGCAACGCGACCAGCCCGCGTTTGGCCGCCTTATGTGCTCGACGCGGTCGAACATTTCCAAGCCAACCAGTCATTCGGTTCCCCAGCTTTGTGGAATGCCGTAGCCACTTACTGCGAACGCGAAAACAAAAAGTTGCCCACACTGAAACGCGTATTGACTGCCGGAGCCCCGGTGCCGGCGCATGTCTTGGCGCGAGTTCGGAAAATGATCCACCCGGAAGGCTCCGTTTATACGCCTTACGGCGCGACCGAAGCCCTTCCGGTAGCCTGCATTGAGTCGCGTGTTGTTTTACAAGAGACTGCAATTCGAACGGCCGAAGGTCATGGAACCTGCGTTGGGAATCATTGGCCTCAAATGGATTGGCAAGTGATTCAAATATCGGATAAAAACTTGACTGATATCGCGGAGGTTACTCCGCTGCCGCGGGGCGAATTGGGTGAGCTCATTGTGCGAGGCCCTGTGGTAACGGATCGCTATGTGACTCGCCCGGAAGCGAATGCTTGGCACAAAATCCAAGACGGCCAGTCCATTTGGCATCGAATGGGTGATGTGGGATACTTTGATGACCAAGATCGATTTTGGTTTTGCGGTCGCAAGAGTCATCGGGTACAAACGCCCCAAAGCACCCTGTTTACAATTCCCTGCGAAGCAATCATTAACCAGCATCCGGCGATATATCGTTGTGGATTAGCTGGAGTAGGCGAACCTGGCCAGCAAATTCCTGTGATTGTTGCTGAACCTTGGCCCGATCATTGGCCACAAACTCGCGCTCGACGCGAACGCTTGCTGGCAGAAATTCGGGAACTTGCCAGCAAACATGAATTGACCCAGTCGATCCCTCATTTTTTCCTAATGCGGCAATTGCCTGTTGATATTCGTCACAACGCCAAAATCTTTCGCGAACAACTGGCGACCTGGGCGGCTGTGCGGATTTCGAAGTGATGTGCTCTTTACGCATCGCGATTTGCCAGTACAGCGTCCGAGTGGCAGGCAAGCTGCCGCAATTAGATTGATAGCGGGCTCGCATGCCCGGCCTAATAAACTGCGACATCTGCTCGCTGATTGCTTGTTCTAATTGGGGGCTTTCCGTTATATTTGAGTCAGCAGTAAAAAGCTAATTTCAAACATACGGACTCATCGGGTGTGTGCCGCAAGGCAAAGGTACGATTCCGGTAGCTCGTAATTGATTGTCGGCGGGTTGATGTTCAGGCCGCCGCTTACGTCTGATCCTCAAACGGATGGCGATCCATGGTTGTAACCGAAGAGCGGCCGTCAGTGAACGAGCAAAAACTAAAAACACAAATCTTAGGTATCAAGATTGTTGCCACGGGATTGGGCGTTCCCCAGCATTCTGTGGGAAACGATGACCTCAATATTCCAGGATGCGACTCCGAATGGATTGTGCAGCGGACGGGCATATTATCGAGATTCCACGCCAGTGAGAACCAGTCCGCCAGTGACTTGGCCGGAGAAGCGGCAGAGCGTTGTTTGCTTAAGGCGGGAGTTTCGGCAACGGAATTAGACTTGATCATCGTGGCAACGATGACCCCTGATCATTTTACGCCCTCGACGTCCTGTATTTTACAAGCTCGATTGGGAGCTCGCTGTCCGGCGTTTGACATGAATGCCGCTTGTTCGGGATTTATGTATGCGTTGGTTGTTGCCAGTCAATTTATCAAGACCGGCTGTTATCAAAAAATCTTGGTGGTCGGCGCTGAGAAAATGTCGATGGTGGTCGATAATCAAGACCCCAAAACCTTTCCATTGTTTGGCGACGGTGCAGGGGCAATCTTGATCACTTCCGATTCCCGCACCGGTTCAGCCGCCGGTGGGCTGCTCGGCTTTAAACTGGCTTCCGAAGGTGAATTGGGCGGAACGCTGATCGTTCCCGCGTGCGGTTCGCGCATGCCAGTTTCTCAAGAAGTCCTGCAACGACGCGATCAATTTTTAAAGATGGAAGGACGCACGGTATTCAAATGGGCCGTGCGCGTCATCCCCGATGTCGTCCAGTTGCTGCTAGATCAATCACAATTAAATTTGGAAGATATTGATCTATTTATTTTTCATCAAGCCAATCGGCGGATTATTGATGCCGCCGTCGAAACGATCGGGTGTTCTCCCGACCGTGTGTTTGTCAACTTGGATCGGTATGGTAACACCTCGGCGGCCAGTATTCCAATTTCACTTCATGAAGCCGTCGAACAAGGACGAATCAAGCCCGGCAGTAATGTGTTGCTGGCCGGATTTGGGGCCGGACTGACATGGGGTGGCTGCATTTTCCGGTGGTAAAAATTTGAATCTTAGGATTACCGACCATGTCCACCGATCCTGTCAACCAGCCGATCAAGCCATCGGTGTCTCCTGCATTTCAAACCGACTTGGTCGCTCGCAGTTTGCATTTGATGGATCCCCAACGAACCGCCTTAGTGGTAATTGACGTTCAACAGAAATTGATACCGTTAGTCGCCAACCATGCCGGTATTGTGCACAATATCAATCGACTATTGCGAGGCGCAAAACTGCTTCAGGTCCAAACGCTGTTGACCGAACAATATCCACAAGGCCTAGGTCCAACGATCCTCCAAGTTCGGGAGCTTGTGACTGGCTGTACGGAAAAGTCGATGTTTAGCTGCCGACAATTAGTACAGCAATTTTCAGCTTGGCAAGAATTGGGGATTGAACATTTGGTATTGGTGGGAATCGAAACACATGTCTGTGTCCAGCAATCCTGTCTCGATTTATTGGCGCAAGGCTTTGCGGTTCAAGTCATCGTTGACGCCGTCGGAGCGCGGCAATCGCTCGACCACCGAATTGCTCTTCAGCGAATGGCCAGTCTAGGGGCCACATTGACCACGACAGAGGCGGCCTTGTTCGAATGGTGTGTTGACTCGACGAACCCGAATTTTCGAGCGATCAGCCAATTGGTCAAAGAGTCGGCCCCACCTTTTCCTGAAAGCCATTGTCCATGACCACCTCTGCAGTTTCGCGCTGCCATTGGGCTGGCAACAAACACGCCGATTATATTGCCTATCACGATCGTGAATGGGGTGTCCCCGTTTTCGACGACCAAAAACAATTCGAGTTTTTGATATTGGAGGGCGCTCAGGCCGGACTGAGCTGGTGGACAATTCTCAGTCGGCGCGAACATTATCGGAAAGCATTTGCGGATTTCGTACCTGAAAAAGTTGCGCGTTTTACGGACAAACGAATTGCCAAACTGATGGAAAATCCTGGCATCATCCGCAACCGGTTAAAGATCAATGCAGCGATTAACAACGCTCGATTATTTCTCGAAGTGCAACAAGAGTATTCGGGATTTAATAACTACTTGTGGCAATTTGTTGACGGTCGCCCAATTCAAAATGCTTGGCAAAAATCGAGCGATGTGCCAGCGACCTCCGCGCAATCCGATGCATTGAGCAAAGACCTCAAACAACGTGGCTTTAAATTTGTGGGCAGTACGATTATGTACGCCCATATGCAGGCCGTCGGTATGGTCAATGATCATTTAGCGGGCTGTTTTCGCTACCGTCCCTGCCAAAAAATGGGAAAACGGCAACCGTAAATTTTTGCAAACAGCCAAACAAGCATTCGAAATGAAGGGCATGAGTCGATGATGCGAACTGGAATTCGGTTGCCTTGTGGAGATTCGTTATCTTTAGGGGTTGGCTTGACCATTCAAACAGGTTGGTGCTGCCTGGCGTTAATTCTGCTCGCGAGTTCGATGGCCGAACAATCGCTTGGTCAAGAGTTGGGAGCCAAAGTCGAGTGGCGTTCAACCCAAGTTGTTGAGTTTAAGTCGAAACAAGCGGCAGAGAATTGGGAATTGATTGGCGGCGGTTGGGAGTTTGTGACCGAGGACCAGCCCCAGGTTTTGCGAATTGTCAAAAAAGCCAGTGACCATCGACCGCCCCATCGCAGTCCCGGTCATTTGGCGTTATTAAAAACGCCAGAAGTCGGGTCGTTTCGGTTGGATGTTACGGCCCGTAGTACACACGAACCTTATGGCCACCGCGATGTTTGTTTCTATTTTGGCTATCAAGGACCCGACCGGTTTTACTACGTTCATCTAGCGCAGCAAACCGATGATCATGCCCATCAAGTTTTCTTGGTGAATAAAGCGGACCGCATTAAAATTAGTAGTCATGAATCGCCTGGAGTGGATTGGGGCCAAGACTTCCACCAAGTGCGGATTGAGCGTATCGCAGAAACTGGATCGATCCAAGTCTACTTTGATGATTTCGCGAAACCGATTTTCACCGCGGACGATCGCACGTTTGACATGGGGCGCGTTGGTGTCGGGTCATTTGACGATACGGCGGAATTTTCGCGGTTGGAATTGTGGGAACCCATTAAGAAATAACCATGTTCCGCAAGTTCTAAATAATTCGGCGGCAACAATTATTTTTCACGCTCCGACGCGGCGCCGTGCAGTAGAAGAGGACCGTGAATCGATTAGCTTACCCTAGACGCATTGCCTGAAACCATACTTCGTGTTGAAGTGTTTGTTGAAGTTGTTCCCAGCGATCACTAGGCGATTGAGACAGATCGATAAACAGCCACTTTTGGCCACGAATCAAACAGGTCGCCGTGCCGCGACCCTCGAGATCTTCATATCGAATCGAATAGCCATTTTCCGCCGCTTGCTGGAGTACTAAATCGATTTGCTCAACGGTTCGCATATTTTTTCGCTCTGCATCCAGGAGTTATCCAGGAGATATTCACGAGACACTCACGAGACACTCGCGAGTCTCATATTATATAGTCAACGTTCGCGTCGAAGGCCGTCGCCTGTTGGTGTCGAAATTTGAGCTTAGGTTTTTCCATGACCACCGTCGTAAAAGGCTGGACGCTCTCGGTCAACCAAACACTGGAGCCAATGACACTGTGATGACCAACGATCGTTTGCCCGCCTAAGATCGTCGAGTTGGCATAAACGATCACATAGTCTTCCAGGGTGGGGTGTCGTTTTTGATCACGAACCAAATTGCCTTGGTCGTCTTTCGCGAAACTCAATGCCCCCAGAGTAACGCCTTGATAAATTCGAACGTGACTTCCCACCTGGCAAGTTTGACCGATCACGACTCCGGTCCCGTGATCGACAAAAAAGTAATCGCCGATCACAGCGCCTGGATGAATATCAATTCCGGTTGTGCTGTGAACCCACTCCGATAACATTCGGGGGATAAGCGGTACATTTAATCGATAGAGCGCGTGCGATAAACGATGAACGATCGTCGCTTGAAACCCGGGATAACAAATGATGACCTCCTCGGGGCCTTGGCAAGCCGGATCACCTGCGACCGCCGCTTCGACATCCGTTCGCAATTGACGATTGATTTCCGGTACAACTTCGATCAAGTGTTGGACCAATCGATAGGCCAGTTGGGGGCCGATCGTTTCACCAGGAAATTTTTCGTGGACCACTTGTGGAAATTGTTCGATTGCCCAACAAACCAACTCCATCAATTTAACACGAAACGCGGACGCAATTTCTAGCAATCGGTCTGAGGGGCTCAATAAAGCCGACAAGGGCGAATAGCGAGGAAACATCAACTGGCGAAACAACCCGATGGTATCGGCAAGGTGTTGTGGCGAAGGCACTTGGCAAAGCGATACGAGGTCATCGGCGGCCCATAACGATTGGCTTTGTTGTAGTTTAGCAATCACTGCTTCGACGGATTCCCAACTGGCAGTCTCCGAATTTGCCGACATTAAATTTACTCCCGAGCGTCGCGCGTGATAATGAACCAATTCGACCAAAAAATAAATCGATCCCTCCTTGGCGACTCAGATTTCGCGATTGGGAGGCCACTTGTAAAGATATCGCAAACCAATCGCGATGGAAACGGCATTCTCATCTCGCCGTTACCGTTGGTAGACTATTAGATGCGATGATTGAGGGTCCAACGAGTAGGCAGCGGGTTTTGATTTTTTTGCGGCACGATAACTTTTGAAATGGTTCTATGAAGCGTCGGGTGTGCATTCTGAATGTAGTCGGGTTGACACCTGAACTTTTGCCAAACGCGCCGAATCTAGCCAGCGTCGGCCAATCGCAACCTTGGGATTGCCCTTATCCAGCGGTCACGTGCACTGCCCAAGCCACGCTGTTAACTGGAAAACTACCGCGCGAGCATGGCATCATCGGAAATGGGTGGTACGACCGCGACTCTGGCGAGGTTCGATTTTGGCAACAATCAAATCGATTGGTCCAAGGGGCTAAATTTTATGAAGGGCATGAAACGGCTAAACTCTTTTGGTGGTTTAATCAGGGGGCGCCGGTTCGCTGGTTTGCGACACCCAAACCACATTATGGTTGTGATGGTTCCAAACAATTTGGAATTATCGATCAAACCGAATGCCAACTCGAAACGGAAATTGGGAGTTTCCCTTTTTTTAGCTTCTGGGGACCTCATGCCGGCTTGCCCTGCTCGCAATGGATTGCCGCAGCGGCTGCTCGCGTTCTGGTTAAGAACCGCCCGGAAATCACACTGGTTTACTTGCCTCACCTCGACTATGACTTTCAGCGAAGCCGGCCTCCGATTGCCGAGCGAGTGGCGGAAGTCGATCGATGCGCGGGGATGGTAATTGAGTCGGCTCGACAGATCGACGCACAGGTTGTGGTAGTTTCTGAATATGGCTTGGTGCCCGTAGAGCGTCCGGTGGCAATCAATCGGCTATTGCGCTCGGAGGGATTGTTGCAAGTTCGCTTGGGCCCATTTGGAGAAATGCTGCAGCCGATGGATAGCGATGCGTTTGCAGTGGTGGATCACCAAGTGGCCCATTTGTATGTTCGGCGACCGGCGGAGTTGCAGCGAGTTAAACGGTTAGTGGAACAACTGCCGGGAGTCTCAGCAGTTGTCGAACCGGGCGAATTGCAAATGGATCATTTTCGCAGTGGAGATCTAATCGCTTTAGCGGAGCCGGATTCGTGGTTTCATTATTATTATTGGTTGGATGATCGCCGGGCACCTGACTTTGCCAGGACTGTAGATATACATCGCAAGCCTGGTTATGATCCGTGCGAATTGTTTTTGAGTTCGCGGTGGCGCGCGGGCCTGCGTTTGTTGCAGAAAAAGCTTGGGTTTCGGTATCGAATGGACGTCATTCCATTGCAACCGGAACTTGTCCGTGGTAGTCATGGCTTGCGTCCGCCGCCCCAACAGGGGCCATTGATCATTGGCCCCAGTCCCCCGGCAGAAATGGTAGATTTTTTTGATTACATCCGTCGACTGTTGACGTAATTTAGCTCGATCGTCCTCAATCAGTCTGAGCTTATTGCGCGCGAGTCTCCGAGTGGCGCCGTCGCCGCCACAAATTTTGCAGAACAATTCGTCTTAAGCGGACAATTTTTTTCCGACAAAATTCGTTCTGGCTTGCTGTTAAACGACTGTGCGTGACTTGAAATTAAAAGACAAACACACCACCAAAAAAACAACTATTCAGCAATCACCATCACACATCATTTACAAAAAACGAGTCCGCGAAAATCAATCCGCGGACGGGTCGAAAGTCGTCAGCAAGTAAATAAAAAGAACGGAGGGCACGGGGCTCGAACCCGCAACCGTTATTCACGGCAACTGATTTCGAATCAGCCTGCTAGCCATTCGCTTACCCTCCACAGGAAGCCTTATTATGCTCAAAATCCGACGGTTTGAAAAGGTGCCGTAATCGTCGATTAGCAAGCAATCTATTGGTGAAATTCAGTGATAGATTCTGAGCCGCAATTCTGAGCCGCAATTCTGAGTAGTCATCCAGAGTAGTCATCCAGCACAGCAAATCAGCGATTGAACCTCAACCGTCCAGCGGCTAGGTGGGAAAAACAAAACAAATCACATTATCTCTGCACTAGAGACGCTTTGTTTCAATCAGAATCATTCAAGCGCACTCAACAGGGCTAAATGAAATCCCCGCGATTCTGCCGCGAGCCGGAAATGCTATAGCAAATCGGCGAGAGATTTCCAACTCACATCGCTGCGAGTCAAAAGTCTTGACGCCAACTCCATACAATCTGCTCGAGCTTCGACAAGTTTAAAAGCGACGTCTGCCAATTGGATTTGATCGGCCTCGGTGACAATGGTGATGGCCCCCAGCGTCTCCGCAGAATCCGAAGTTGGCGCGGAAATTTGTTGTTTGACTTGGGCTAACGTCTTTGGGCAAGTCTGATATTTGGGCGTCGATACGAGTACGCGACCCGTGCCACCATATTCGTGAATCCAGGCAGCAGATTGTTCGACCCAACGATTGACCATCGGCCCAATTTCTTCGTTATCTCTTACTCGTTCAAGCAATTGATCCCAACTAACATGCTTCAAATAGTCAGCCAATTCTTGACGCACGGCGTTGACGATGGCGGGCGAAAAACAACTCTTCAAAAAATTGGAATCCAGCAAGAGCTGCCAGTACCCGCCTGGCTGTTTGTGAATGACATTCATAAAAACGGTCGCATTGGCGCGGGCCAAGAAGTCATCGCCTTTGAGCAAAATGTCTTGAATTATCTGGTTCTGTACCGGATTTTGGGTCGACGGACGCTGAACACTAGCGTGCGGTGCATCAACAAAACGAACGCTACTATGCAAATGGTCTTTCCGCAACTTCACTTCGTTACTGAGTTGTTCTAATAATCCTTTGGCCCGACCCCAAACACTGGCTTGGACGCGTGTGGCCAAAATTGCGTTTCGCAATTTTAGATAGCGATCAAAACACTGATGAGCATCTTGAGGATTTAGTTTGCTGGGCGCCGCAACGGCGATGTTTGAAATTGCGTTCCAGGCGTGTTGCAAATGCCGCAGGTCCTCAACAAATCCTGTCATTCGTTCTTTCAAGGCCAGACGCTTCGTATCCAAGTTTTGAACAATGGACTTGAGCGTATTCTCGATGCGCCGAAAACATAGTACAGGTCCCCGGAACATCGCGTGAATCTGTGCCGTGTAGACTTCATTGAGTTCCTGTACAGCAGCCTGAATCGGCTTGGCAAAACTGGGCAATGCAGTATCCGGCGCAAATTGCAAGTCATTCAAATTGCCAATCCCACCAAATATTTCATTAGCTTGTGTATCTAGGGTCGCCAAGTTGGGCAAAGAACCGGCCGTATTGATTCCGGTTCCGCTATTGACTAACTCCTGTAATTGACTCGGAGCCAATAGTTTTACCCAATCGTTATCAGGAGCGATTCGATTGAGGACCGTTTGAGTTTGCAAGTCCATCGTCTCGACCGCACTGGAATCAATTACCTGTGGATCGTCGCCTTGTGATAACTTTTTGACAAATTGATCGCAGCAATAGTCTGTCAGGTTGGTAAGCGTCACAATTTGGCACGATTCGGCGGCGTAGAGCCCAAACGAACGCAAGGTGAAAGAGTCTTGCTCGTTTTCTAAGTCACGACAAGCGCGGAAGAACGTTTGGCTAGGGCAACACATGTTCATGAACAAGTATTCGGCAACATTCGACAATTGAGTTCGCCAGCGTTCCGGCGAGCAGTTGTCGCCCAGTTTCAACCAATACGGAAAATCAATCGGGACTTGATCATTGGAGCTTGGTATCCCCATGGCTGAGTCACCGGGATAACCTTGTTGTGTCAGATGCCGTAACTCCGTTAAAAACGCAAAGGCGTTGGCAGTGGACAAGCCAGGATCTCGTTGTCGTGAGTCGTTGGCATCAATTAACAAACCATGGATTTGGTCGGCTTCGAATCCATACTCGCTGCTCAGTGATTTAACCACATACGCCACATCCAAAATTGTACCGCTGGCCAATCCACCGGTAATAGCTCCTACGATATAGACTTGGGGCGAATGATCGCCGACCGGCAATTGCAGATGCTCTGCGGTCTTATCGAGTTTGGCGGGGTCCTTAAAGACTTCTAAGTGTGACTCTAACGCTTGACAAAGCGATTCAAAATTGTCGGCCAGAGCGAGTCGGCCAATGGGGCGCAGTCCTTCGGTTTGCAGACTCTTGGGTACGTTGTAGATCCAGCGCCGATTCAACCAAGAAGCGTGAACCTTGGCGCGAGTGCGATAGTGCTCGGGTTTGCGTAGGGGCAATGCTAAAGTTTCTCCGGTCGACAGCCCGCTGTGGGAAACGCCTGCGGTACCGTCGTGCAGCGATGAACGATCGGTATCAATTGCTAACAAACGAATGGCGGGCCAGTGATGCGCATCGCCAAAGTTAGCGGCTAGTCGTTGCTTAAGATGTTGCAGAATATCCGTTCCGGTTTTCCCAATTCCAATAATCAAATGCGGTGACAATTTAGCGCTAGAGGCGTCCAGTTCTGGTGCAGCGACAATTTTCACCGATTCTTTTTTGGTAGTTAGTTCGCCGTCAGTCAATTGGTGAGTCGACGTCCCCATAATCGAGTTGCGGATCTTTACCTCGTGCGGTTTAGTATCCACCGAATTTCTGGCGCGTATGTTTGACCGTTTGGTCGCGTTGGCCAACATGCGCACATTGATGATCGAGTCAATCATCTGTTTGCAGGAACGAAAACGAAATTCTGGATTCTTGGACAGTGCTTTGGCGATGATATCTTGTTCTTGTTTGGGAAGAATTTGCAGATCGGGCTGTCCATGAATATGCTGAGCCGCAAGCTGTGCGGGGGTTGTGCCGTTAAACGGCCGTTGGCCAGTCAATAATTCGCAATACACAATGGCCAGACTGTATTGGTCGCTGGTAGTTGTGGGGCGGCCATCAAAAAGTTCCGGAGCGGCATAAGCGGGCGTTAGTCCTCCCATCAACGACTGGCTGTTATCGCGCAAATCTTTGACCAACCCGAAGTCTGCCAATTTAATATGTTTGCCGACTAACAGCAGATTTTCCGGCTTGATATCTAAATGCTGAAGCGTATGTTCCGTCGAAATAAAATCGAGTACTTCTGCTGCCTGACTCATATAAGTCAACAGCTCGGCGCGAGGGATACCCACATTGCCCTGTTGCTGATATTCATCATAAAGGTCGGAAAGACTACGATCGGCCAGTTCCGTGATTACGATCATTTGCCCATCGAGAATATCGATTCGTTCGAGGGACAATAAATACGGGTGTCGTAGCTGCTTGATCCGCTCTAACGATTTGAGTTCATTCTGTGCGCGTTGTTCATCGTGATAGCCATAAAGTATCTTGATGGCTTTCATCAATCCGCCAGGTGCCTCAGCGCTCCAAACTTCGCCATAGCCACCGGAACCAATCCGCTCCTTGACCCGGTAGCCAAAAATCGTTTCTTTTTGGATGTTGCTTGCGTTGATCATGAACAATTCCGATATGAACGAATTCTCTGAAACAAAGAACTAGTAGCTGCGCTCGGCCAACTGAGTTCTAGCCATTAAAGGCAGCGCCCTGTTTTTGGCCTAATACCGTGGTGAAATAACTTTTCACCACGCGATCGAAGTATTCGGTACGAATTTCCAGCGGGACGTCGTTGTAAACGCAGAAGTTTCGAATTTGATTTAACAAATCGCGAGGATGGCAGCGCCGCAAGGGTCGCCGACAATCGATATAATGTGTTTTCAGCAAATAATTGACCACTTCAGGGCGATACTCGAACTCCATTTGCTCGCAATAAATCTGGAACAATCGATGGTATTCCTCAAGCGAGGGATCGTCGATTTCGATCTTATAGGGGATTCGGCGCAGAAAAGCCTCATCGACTAAATCCGCGGGTTCTAAATTGGTGGAAAAGATAATTAACTGTTCAAAAGGAACTTGGATTTTCTTGCCCGTCGATAATGTCAGAAAGTCAATACGGCTCTCTAGCGGCACGATCCAACGATTGAGCAATTCGCGAGGTTCGATTCGTTGCCGACCAAAGTCGTCAATCAACAAACAGCCGCAGTTGCTTTTCATCTGCAGGGAGGCTTCACTAACTTTGCTGTTTGGGTCAAATCGGATATCGAGCGAGTCCATGGTCAGTTCGCCACCGACAACTGCCGTGGGCCGTCGCACCCGCAACCAACGTCGATCATGACTATTCCAACCTTCGCCCTGCTCATTGTCTTCATCGAGAATGTGATGATAAGCTGCGTCATATAGTTTGATGATTTGGCCGTCTTCGTAAATGCACTGGGGAATCCAAATCGCATTGCCAAAACATTGAGTGATGCGGCGGGCGAGAGTTGATTTACCATTGCCGGGATCGCCGTAAAGGAATAGTCCGGCACCCGAATTGACAGCGGGACCCAGGCTCTCAAATAAGCTGGGCGGTACCGAAATGTCGCGAAAGGCTTTTTTGAGCTGTGCGGCCTTAGGGTTTTCTGCTCGGATTGTTTGTGCCTCAACCGAGAGAACATACTCCATGAGGGGTACGGGAGCAGGGCCAGCATAGGAACATGCGGAGGCGTAGACTTGTGCACGATCTCGGCCTGCTTCGGTCAGTGCGTAGAAATAGTCGTTTAGCGGTGCGGCACCTTTGTGGGTCATAACTTGCCGAGCGCGGAGGATGCGATAGACCTCCTCCATGATTGGAAACGGAATACACAAGTCATTAGCCAATTGGCGGCCGCTACTCTCGCCTACAATTGCCAAGCGTTTAACAAGTAACGATTCGACCAGACTGGCGGGAAGGCCCATGTCTGCCAATGAAGTTGGCTCGGCCGGACGAAATACTTCGTCCGACAAGATAGCAGCCAACAAATTGCTGTTGAGGCTGGCGCTGGTAGTTTGCATGGAGATGTCCTAATGATATGGTACAATTTGCGTTCGCAGTACCAAAGTAGCGCAGCCTACTTCGAAAGTGGCTGCACCAAGTTGTACCGAGAACACATCTCCTAAATGTAGAACGGTTTCTGCAACCGTCTGCAAATATTTCGGAAAAGGCACAGCTTCCACAGGCCGAATGATCCCCACCATTCGTATATCCGTTGTAAACCGACGCAAAGCCGCTGCAATTTGCGTAATTCTGTTTGACTCCACAAATAGTGACCTAGACTTCTGTGAGCATTGATGCCAGCCGTTACAACGGACCCTCAATGCTTGGTGTCTATACATCTTTGGTGTCCATCCACTGTTTGATCGAATATTAATATTGCCATGAACCAAAACCAAGCGACCAAACCGGCGACCAAAAGCGACAATTGGTTTCTATCCGGGCAGCTTTCGGATCAGGATCCGTTGAGGCAATTCACGATCAATTCTCGGGTCTTTACCGTCGGCCGGCGTACTAATAACTCGTTGTGCTTGCCTGTAAACAGCGTTTCCGGTTGTCATGCGGAATTGGAGCAGCGCGAGTCACAGTTATTTCTGCGCGATTTGGGCAGTACTAACGGGACCTATGTCAACGGCAAACAACTTAAAGGCGAAATTGAAGTATTTGAGGGCGATTTAATACAATTCGCGACTCTGGTATTTCGCCTCGATCGGGCGCGCGATTACTCCGAATCACAAACGATTCACGAAGAAACGGGCGACCGCGCCCTGGCGATGATGCAATTTGATCGCTTAATCAATGACGGCAATGTATTTCCATATTATCAACCAATTGTTCAGTTAAGTGATCGCGCTGTAATTGGCTATGAATCATTAGGTCGAAGTCGACTGTTTGGCCTGCAAATGCCACACGAAATGTTTCACGCAGCATCTCAGTTGAACTTAGAAGCGGAATTGAGCGAAATGTTCCGCAATCGCGGTGTCGAAGTGGGGGATACTTTTGCACCAAACATTAATATTTTTGTGAACACGCACCCCAAGGAACTTGGCAATGATCGGTTGTACGAATCGCTAAGGCAAATTCGAAAAATTTCCAAGGACCGCCCGGTTACATTGGAAATCCACGAAGCAGCGACTACCGATTTAGAAATGATGCGAGATTTGTGCGCCGTATTGGCGGATCTCAATATCCAATTGGCCTTCGACGATTTTGGTGTGGGACGCGCTCGACTCGTAGAGCTTGCTGAGATTCGACCGGACTACTTGAAATTCGACATGAAGCTAACGCAAAACATCCACGACGCTTCGAATAAACGGAAAGAAGTTGTGGCGCTGTTCGCCAAAATGGTCAATGATTTGGGAATCCAAACTTTGGCCGAAGGTGTTGAAACCGAAGAGTCTCACCAAATCTTGTGTGATATGGGATTCAAATTGGGGCAAGGTTACCTTTACGGCCGTCCACGCCCCATCTCCAAAATCCTCAAATGCCAAGCGACAACAGATACCGACAGTGAAGGCGTGGGAATTACTCGCGAGTTTGACGATACCATGCGCGAGTAGGCCGAGTCGCGCCGTTTCGATTTTGGGCATACAATTCGTTGGCCAATCGCCCAACCATTTCCCCTGTACGCCCCTTGAGGGCAATTTAGCCCCCGCTTGCTATTGTCGGCAATCTAAATTAACTGTCCGCTCTCCCAACTAGCCTTCAAAACGCGCGATTCCAAACGCCGTTGACACCTTGCTGAATTTACTCCTTGTGGTAAAAGACAGGCTTGGGTTTTCCACGCTTTTTTGACAATTTGAGGATTCGCCAATCGGTCATGGAAACAACGTATGTGGCGCTCGTCGGCATGGGCACCGTCGGCACAGGCGTGGCCCAACTATTGCTTGACCTGGGCGATCGGACCGCTCGCTATGCTGGCCGCAGCTTATGGATCAATCATATCGCCGTGCGCGATGTCAGCAAACGACGTCAGGCCGATTTACCGCAAGGCGTGATCACCGATCAACTTGAACGAATTCTGCATGATCCGCAAGTAACACTCGTCGCCCATTTAGTTGGTGGCATTGAGCCGGCTCGCTCGATCATGTTGGCCTTGTTGGAAAATGGCAAAGATGTCGTGACTGCCAATAAAGCCTTATTGGCAGAACATGGTCCGGAGTTATTTGATCGAGCGCGGCATTTAGGACGGACGATCGCATTCGAAGCGGCTGTTGCCGGTGGCATTCCGATCATTGCCAATATCGCACAATGTCTGGCCGCCAATAAAATCTTGTCCCTTGAAGGTATCCTGAATGGGACCAGTAATTTTGTGGTCACACAAATGGATGAAGGCGCTGGAACCTACCAACAATCTTTAGAGACCGCTCAACAACGGGGATTTGCCGAGGAAGACCCAACGCTGGATATCGATGGCACCGACGCCGCACAGAAACTGGCCATCTTAGCTCACTTGGCTTTCGGGGTTACAATTCGCTGGCAAGACATTCCGCGCCGTGGCATTCAAAATCTGAACTTGGAAGATTTCCGACTCACGCAAGCTTTGGGCTATCGCATCAAATTGATTGCCTATGCGAAACTGTTGGATTTTGGGCTGCAACTGATGGTTTCACCCATGCTGGTGAAGATTGGAACGCCACTGGCAGAAGTACGCGAAAATTACAATGCAATCCGCGTTGTTGGTGACGCCGTGGGCCCAGTATTTTTTCATGGGCAAGGTGCGGGAGCGATGCCTACGGCTTCTGCAGTTGTCGCCGATATGATCGATACCGCATTGGGACGGACCAAGATCACGTTTCACAACCTTAAATTGTGGTCGGATCGCGAATCGCCAGTGAAAGTATCCGATGTTGGCAAGCTACCAGGGCGGTATTATTTGCGGTTGGTTGTTCACGAACAACCCGACGTATTAGCACAGATAGCAGAAATTCTCGGCCATCATCATATCTCAGTGGCCTCAGTTAATTTGCACGATGTTACCCAACCTCACGATGCCAAGGTTTCGCTGGTGATCATGACACGAGAAACACGCGAGGCGAGTCTAATGGCTGCGGTATCTGAAATTAGCAAGTTGCCGTTTGTTGCCGCTGTTGCCGAGCGGTTGAAAGTTTTGGATTAAAGTTAAAAAGCCGCGAGTGATCGTTTAGGCTTGAAAATAGGATAGACGCATGAAGTACGTTATCGTAATTCCAGATGGATGTGCCGATGAACCGCAAGCCGAATTGTTTGGGCGAACGCCTTTAGAAGCCGCGCGGACTCCGAATTTTGATCGACTGGCACAAACGGGTGTCTTGGGTTGGGCCAATCATACGCCATCCCACTTGCCAGCCGGCTCCGATGTCGCCAATTTGAGTCTGCTGGGCTATGACCCGCAACGTTTTTTCTCTGGCCGAGCGCCGATCGAGGCGGCTGCGCAAAATCTAAAACTCGGGCCACACGATTGGGTCGTACGCTGTAATTTGGTGACGATCATCGATCAAACCATGCAAGATTTCACGGCAGGGCATATTTCCAACGCGGAATCCGCAATTCTATTGAGAGACCTGCAAACCGAATTGCAAAAGCACATCGAGTTTCTAGGCGACGGTTGGGAATTTATTCCCGGCGTATCCTACCGCAATCTTTTATTAAAGCGTTGCCCAACAGCGACTGCGCCTCCCTTTTCTCTCGATACGCGAACCCAAGCCCCACACGATTGGATTGGAAAAAGTGTGGCGGAACAATTTCCCCGGGGCCCCGGCAGTTCCCTCTTAAGTGAAATCATGCGAATCAGCGGCGAGTTATTTGCCGATCATCCAGTGAATCAACAGCGTCGCGCTCAAGTTCAATTGCCAGCAACCCATGTCTGGCTGTGGGGATCAGGCCAATCGCCGCAGTTGCCCCATTTTGCCGAACGTTTCAATTGCCGCGGCGCTATGATCACGGCTGTCGATTTGCTGCGAGGGCTGGCGAAACTTATCGGCTGGGATTGTTTGGACGCTCCAGGCGCAACCGGATACCTCGATACCAACTATCGCAGTAAAGGGGAAACGGCGTGCCGTGCATTGTCCGATTACGATCTAGTGTGCGTCCATGTCGAGGCGCCCGACGAAGCGTCCCATGCCGGTAGTCTCGCTGACAAAATAACTGCCATCGAAAAAATCGATGCCGAGATCATTGGCCCCATCGTCGAAGTGCTTCGCAATCGACCTGAATGGCGCATTCTGGTGTCGCCCGACCACCCCACATTGCTGCGGACCAAAACCCACTCTCACGGAAATGTCCCCTTTGTGATAGCCGGTACCGGCTTCTCGCCTGGTGGCGCACCGGAATTTGGCGAGTCTGTGGCCGAGTCCAGCGATTGCTGTTTTCCCCACGGACACGAATTGATGGAGTTTTTTATCAACGAAAAGAACGGTTGATCGGTGGTGACAGGAGAATTTTTTTACGGACTTTAACCAAGTAACAACAGTTCGGATGGCAGTTGAGTTGTCCGGGATTTATCAAAGAGCAAAAAAATACCGCGGCTTCATTATGGGGTTATGCCATAACGACCGCGGTTTTTGTGTGGAATTTTTTCGGTTGTTGTTCGTGCAATGACGAACTAAAAGTTGATCGTCCTTGTTAGTTAAACCAGGGTCGATTGAGGACCGTCGATCTGCATTAACTTCTTCCGGATTTAGATTTTGCCTTCGCCAGCTTTGCCTTCGCCAGTTTTACCTTCGTCGGTTTTACCTTCGTCGGTTTTACCTTCATCGGTTTTACCTTCGTCGGTTTTACCTTCATCGGTTTTACCTTCATCGGTTTTACCTTCATCGGTTTTACCTTCGTCGGTTTTACCTTCGTCGGTTTTGCCTTCGTCGGTTTTGCCTTCGTCGGTTTTGCCTTCGTCCGACTCCTTCTTTTTCTTGGCTGCATCGGGTAGTTGCGGTGTGGAGACTTGGCCGCCGAGGCCCATCATCGGCATGGCGTTGGGGTCAAGTTCTTTGGAGACTAAAGTGCCTTGCAGGGTTTCTTCGGTGATTTTTTCGGCGCTAGTTACAATTCCCGTGCGAATGTATTTATTGTTGTTGTCGTAAACAACATAGATTTTTCCACCGGGAATGAACGGAACGGTGCGGTAATAGTTGTAGTGAACTACTTCGTACTTATTGGTTTTCGTTTTGTAAGAATCGCCGCCGCTTTTTTTCAAGGCTGCTTCAACATCGGAACGATCAGCAGCCATGCCGTCTTTTCGATTTAATGCCAATAAGCGATCAAGATCGCGTTCCATTTCCCGAAATGGAACTTCGTTGTACATGTCGTAGGCTAGCGCACCGCCCAACAATGCCATGATCACTAACAGAACGCCCAACCGAAAACCAGAGCCGCTACCATTTGTTGACATCGTACATCTCCAACCAAAAATTAACCGAATGAATTATTCCGCTTGCCTTTAAATGGCAAGACTCTTGCAAATCGGGAAGTGCGGATTTCCAAAGGATCTATCTTAACAAGAAATTAAGCCAATTGCTGTTAATTATTGAGAACGAATAGGAGTTTTGAGTTCGAAAGTTGGGCGGAAATGTTAACCTATAGAACATAAATGGGCTGACCAAAAAAAAGGGCGTGCCTTGTGGGCACACCCCGTGAATTTTTTTGGATTCAATCGTCATCCCCAGTGAAAAGGGGGGGGAGAGAATTAGAGTCCACCACCTTCTTTTTTGTCGCCTTCTTTAGCGTCGCCTTCTTTAGCATCGCCTTCTTTGGCATCGCCTTCTTTGGCATCGCCTTCTTTTTTGTCGCCTTCTTTGGCATCGCCTTCTTTAGCGTCGCCAGCGTTTTCGTCTTTCTTCTCGTCTTTTTTAGTGTCCGGAATAATGGGGGTCGATGTTTGACCACCTAGAGACATGGACGGCATTGCGTTGGGATCAAGTTGTTTGGAATCGAGCGTCCCTTGCAAGCTTTTTTCGGTGATTTTTTCGCTGTTTGTAACCAATCCGGTGCGGATGTATTTTCCGGCGTTGTCGTAAACTACATAGACCTTGCCGCCGGGAATGAACGGAATTGTGCGAGAATAGTTATAATGGACAACTTCGTATTTGCCAGTTTCCGTTTTGTAGGACGTTGCGGCTTTTTTGTTCAATGCCGCTTCAACGTCGGTGCGAGTCGCAGCGCCTTCTTTGTTTTTACTGCCCAGTGCGAGCAATTTTTCGACGTCTGATTCCATTTGTTTGAAGGGGACTTCGTTGTACATATCGTAGCCCAACGCGCCACCCAACAATCCCATGATGACTAATAAGATCACCAACCTCAGCGATGACCCACCTTTACCTTCCGCCATGACAAATCCCCCAATCAAAAAAAAATCAAAAATTACAGTGTCTGCAAACGGTTAACTCAAACCGGTTTACGCGTGTTTTCAAATCTACTTCCCGACTTACGGCTTTTCCGACTTGTGTTCTTTTCGACTTGTCTTAAGTCGACCTGTCTTAAGTCGACTTCAAGCGATTTGTCAGTCGTCCGGGTGAACCCATGATGTTGTATCCGCCATCGAGATGCAAGGTTTCCCCGGTCATTCCGTCGGACATCGACGACAACAGAAAGGCGCCGGTTCGACCTACCTCATCGTGAGTAATATTACGTCCCAACGGTGCGATATGTTCATATAAATCTAACATTTCACCGACTCCAGCGGCAGTTCCCGCCAAAGTTTTTAGCGGACCGGCACTCAGGGCATTAACGCGAATTCCGCGAGGTCCCAGATCATAGGCCAAATACCGCATGGAGGCCTCTAGTGCCGCTTTGCAAATTCCCATGACATTATAACCTGGGACGCATTTTTCCCCGCCAAAATAAGTCATGCAGGCAATCGCCCCACCATCATTCAAAACGTCTTTGGCGGCATTGGCGACCGCAATTAGGCTGTAAACACTAATGTCCATCGCCAATTTAAAGCCTTCGCGAGATGTGGCAATCGTGTCATTTTGCAGATCGATACGGTCAGCAAAAGCAATACTATGCAGTAAAAAGTCGATTTTGCCAAAATGTTGGGCAGCCGTTTGCATCACGGACCGAATTTGATCGTCGTTTTGAACGTCCAGCGGCACCAGAAATTTGGCGTTGGCATGCCCTTCCGTGCACTTCTCCACTCGGCGTCGACTTTTTTGTTTTTCGTCATCGGGACGGTCGGGCAAGTGTGTAAAGCCGCACTCTCCGCCTTCACTCATGATGAATTGGGCAATCGCCCACGCAATCGAGCGGTCGTTGGCAACGCCTAAAATCAACCCTTTTTTGCCAGAAAATAACCCCATGTCTTATCAACCCTGTTGTTTCACTACTTTTCAATTTAACGTTTCGGCTTGGTCCGCCATTGCGGTCATTTTGCCGGTTTACTTCCCAGCGCCGTCGATTCCATTGCCGGCACATTTGACGTTAGAATGTACCGGGTTCTACGGCCGATTGTTTAGGCCGAGTTTACCAAAAAGCAACCTTTGATACAGCGGGGCGTGAGCCTGCATGGCCCTGACACTCTACGAACGATGTAACCGCGGTAAATCGGGCACTCTCTTATTGCCTCGTCTTCTGAGCGACAACGCCGACCAAAACCGAACCGAGCCATTCGATGACAATTTGTTGGCTCAGATCTCCCGCCACACGGGTTTCACGGCAATGGCAATATTGCAAGGCACCAAGGGCAACTGGCGAATTCTTTCCCGTTTTGCTTGCCCAAAATCCCCCCCCGAGGCTTGGCTGAGCGAAGTTCTCGATGGCGAATTGGCCCAACAGAATTCTCCCTGGCAAGCCGCCGCCTTGCCGTTGGCCGAGCAACCCGGACTGGTTCTGGCAGTCCAAGGCAATCTTTCGCTCGGCGAATTTGATTCCGTGGCTGCTGCTTTGATACTTTATTTGAGAATGCTCCGCAATCTCCAAACGCAAACGCGTCGCGCTACGCGCGGGCAACATTTGTTGAGTCTCACGGTAGGTTGGCAGCAACATCAATCCACCATCGAACTGTTGCAACAAATCGCGGAAGCCAGTACCCAATGGTTGCAATCGGAACGCGCTACGATTTTTTTGTTGGACCCCGTTCGCCAAGTTCTAGTCGGCCGACCGGCATTGGGTATCGAAACCGGTGAACTGATTGTCCCACGCAACGCGGGTGTCGTTGGACAGGTCGTGGAATCTGGCCAAGCCCTGCGCGTGGATGCCGATATTGCCAGCGAACAAGCATTAGTCGATCGCCAGTTCGATCGGCAACTCAAATTTCAAACTCGCAGTCTGCTCTGCGTGCCGATGCGAAACGCGCAAGGCAAAATTATCGGCGCTTTTGAATTGATCAATAAAATTGCGGGAAATTTTTCCGATGATGACCAGAACGATTTGGAAGAACTGGCGGCTCATGCGGCCGTGGCGATCGGCAATACTCAACAGATTCAGCAACTTGTAGAATCCCGCAAACAAGCGGCCAACATGGCTGCTGAAAAAGTTCGCTGGATCGGTCGTTCGCCGGAAATTCAAAAAGTTAAACAAACGATCGAACGAGTGGCCAATACGGAATTGGTTGTGTTGATCACAGGTGAAAATGGAACCGGAAAAGAAATCGCCGCCCAAATGGTGCACTATCTCAGTGCCCGACGCGACCAAATGTTGGTTGCCGTGAATTGTGCTGCTATCTCGGAAACATTGCTAGAAAGCGAGTTGTTTGGCCATGAAAAGGGAGCTTTCACGGACGCCTACCAAACTCGAATCGGCAAATTTGAATTGGCCGATCGCGGCACGTTGTTTTTAGATGAAATTGGCGACATGAGTTTGGCCGGTCAAGCTAAATTATTGCGGGTCTTGGAAGAGAAAGTCGTCGTGCGCGTTGGTGGATCAACACCTATTCCAACTTCGGCCCGGGTTATCGCTGCAACTAACCAAAACTTAGTCGATTTAGTCCGCGAGAAAAAATTTCGCGAAGATCTATTCTTTCGATTGAATGTTGTCAATTTGGCCCTACCGCCGTTACGTGCTCGCGGGACTGATGTGGTCGAGTTAGCGAATCATTTTATCCAGCAATTTTCAGCATTGGTCAGACGGCCGGCTCCGGTTTTGACTCGAGCCGCTGAAGATCGGTTGATGGCCCATCATTGGCCAGGCAATATCCGCGAATTGCGAAATATGATGGAGCGACTTGTTTATTTGTCGACTGATGCCACGATCGACGTGGCCGATCTCGAATTCATTATCGCGCCGCGTCGTGAGTCGATGGCAGAACAATGGCAAGAACTGCCGCTGGCTGCCGCCACGGATCATTTTCAGAAACAATTCATTCAACGTCAAATTGACGTTAACCGCGGCAATATGACGGAGGCCGCCCGGTGCCTGGGTCTGCATCGTTCCAATCTCTATCGCAAAATGCGTCAATTGGGAATGGAGACACGCGATGATGCCGAATGATCAACCGCCCGCCAGTTCGATTCAAATTCAATCGTTGTTGGATCGTTTGCGCGCCGGCGAGACCAACGCCCGCGACGAATTATTACAGTGTTCGATTGCTCGATTACGGCAATTGGCCAAGAAAATATTCTCCGATATTCCGGGTGTTCGGCGATGGGAGGAAACGGACGACCTCCTCCAAAATGCCACGGTGCGCTTGTGGCGAGCTTTGCAAAGTCATAACCCGCAAACAGTGCGCGATTATTTTCGATTGGCGGCTGCCATTATTCGCCGTGAACTAATTGATCTATCGCGCCACCACTTTGGCGCTTTGGGCTTGGGGGCCAATATGGCGCATTCCCACGATGCGGGCAATTCCGAGTATCTTTCGCCCGTTGACGGCAAGGTTGATGATACGTTTGATCCAACTCGACTAGCCGAATGGGCTGAGTTTCATGAATATGTGGAACAATTACCCGATGACGATCGAGCGTTGTTCGACGTATTGTGGTACCAAGGGCAAACTTTGATTGCCGCCGCTGAAATTTTAGAAATCCCCGAACGGACCTTGCGCCGTCGCTGGAAATCGGCCCGTCTCACACTTTACCGTGACTTGATCGGTGGTCCCGAAGACGAACCGCAGTGATTCATTTGGGGATTCATTTGGGAAACGGTGGAGCGCGAATTTACCATCGCTTGGCGGACCCTTTCATTTATTCGTCTTCATCATCTGGCGGCAATTCGTCGGGTGCATCGGGCGGTGGCAAAACAACTTGAGCAATCTTGCCGTTTTTCTGAAGCTCAAGTCCCTTGCCGCCTCGCGATGTCGTTCGGTACTTAGCAGTCGATACGGTTTTTTTCGCGCCGCGATTGGTCATCACCACTAACAAATCGCGATCACCAGTACTAGGTTTGAATCCTAATAGCCGATCACCTTTGCCCAATTTAATTAACATCACGCCTTTGCCTGCCCCGGACAAGTAGTTGATCTCTTCCAAAGGACAGACCATTGCTCGGCAATCGGCGGTGACGGCTAAAACCGTTTCCGTACCGCTCACGGCAAACACGTTGACGATTTCGGCACCCGTGGCCACGCGGGCAAATCGACGCCCCGAACGGGTTGACGGTTCGGCGAATGGAGCCAAACAAAATCGGCTGGCGAAACCATTGCTGGCAGCCGTAAAACCGTGCACTGGTGGGCATAAATTTGCCTTCTTCGGATTTTCCTCAATGTCGCCGATCACTCGCGGATCGAGCGATAAAATGGCTACAATTTTTTCGCCGTCGCGAAGTTTGAATAATTTCTGAATCGGTTCGCCATAACCGGTCGAAGCCGGAATGTCGATCATCCGCGCTGAGTAACAAACGCCGAGCGACGAGAAGAAAGCAACGCTGGAACGCGTTGATCCCGCGATACAGCCCAGCACTCGGTCGCCCTCGCGCAGTCGACTCTTGCCCGGATCCGTAATCTGTTTCTGCCGCTTCACCCAGCCGTCGACACTAATCATGATCGCGCAGTCTTCGGCAATGATAAAATCGTCGGCTGTGTACTCGGGTTCATCTTCGGCCGTGGTGATTTCTGTCAATCGCTTGCCGCTAGGCAGTTTGCAATAAGTATCGAGGAGGCTCTCAATTTCCTCGCGGACGATTTGCCATCGGCCCGAGGCGTTAGTGTCACTGGTATCTTCCTTCAAAAGTTTACGGATCTGTTTGGCCCGTTTTTCCTTTTGGTTGAGTTCGTCCTGAATGAGGTTGATCTCCAATCGGGCCAATCGATACAGTTTTAATTCGAGGATCGCGTCGGTTTGTTCAGCATCCAGACCGCCTTTGGCGGCAGGGAATCGCTGCATAATTTTTTCGGCTGCGTCGGCTTTACCTTCCGACTTGCGAATGATGCGAATGATTTCGTCGAGGGCATCGAAAATCAACACAAAGCCCTGAAGAATATGCAACCTTTTTTCGAGCGTCGCCAGTTCATTGGCCAGTCGCTGCGTGACGACCTCTAAACGGAAATGCAGGAAGTACCAAAGAATCTCTTTGAGCCCTAGTCGACTGGGGGTGCCGACGTGAGTGCCTTCTTTAGGGACCAAACAAGTAAGGTTCACGCCAAACGTGGTTTGCAGCGCAGTATTTTTATAGAGATAAGCGAGAACCTTGGCTTCGTCGGCATCTTTTTTGAGCATCAAGTCAATACGGATATCTTCGGTGGAGACGTCGCGTACATCTTGGATCAGCGGCATTTTGCCAGTGAACACAATTTCGGCGATCCGTTCGACCAATTGTGATTTATTGACACCGTAAGGCACTGAAACGATTTGCAGAATCTTGTGATTCTTATTTTCGCCACCCGGTTTTGTGGTGCCGCGAATTTTCAAAGTACCCTGCCCGGTGGCGTAGATGTCGCGAAGCTCGTCTTTGCTGTTGACTATTTGGCCGCCAGTAGGGAAGTCGGGGCCTTGTACGGCATCGTTGGCCACCAATTGGTAGTCCTTGATGTCAGGGTCTTTGAGTAGTTTTAGAAGTGCGCGACAGACTTCGCCCAAATTGTGGGGGGGAATGTTAGTGGCCATGCCGACGGCAATTCCCGTGGCGCCGTTGACCAACAAATTGGGCATGCGACTGGGCAATACCACCGGCTCCTCTTTGGTGCCGTCGTAATTAGGCTTGTACGGAATCGTATCGGTTTTTAAGTCTTCCAATACTTCGCCAGCAATGGCGGTCAATCGGCATTCGGTGTAACGCATCGCGGCGGCGTTGTCGCCATCGATCGAACCAAAGTTGCCGCTGCCATCGACCAGGGGCATCCGCAAGGCAAACGGCTGAGACATACGAACCAAGGCGTCATAAATAGCTTCGCCACCATGCGGGTGATATTTACCCATCACTTCGCCGACGACCGTAGCGCTTTTGCGATGTTTGGCTGTATGGTCCAGCCCTTGTTGATACATCGTGTACAAAATGCGGCGTTGAACGGGCTTGAGACCATCGCGGACGTCCGGCAACGCGCGACTGGTGATTACCGAAAGCGAGTAATTCAAATAGCGCGATTGGGCAGCCGAACGCAGTGAGATGCGATCGAGACCATCGAACAAATCGGCTTCCGCTTCGCCGTTTGGTACTTCATTTCCAGGATTTGTTCCTTTGGATTTTTTCTTGGGGGAGCCATTTCCATTTGTGGGCCGTCGCTTACTCAACGCTGCTGATCCTTCTGAGACAACTCGAAAAGCTGGGAAAATCCGTGTTAATCGCGATAAATGATTTGTTAAACCTCGCGGTTTGGGAGGATTGTAGCATTTGCGAGGATTCGGTTACAGCCGGTTTTTCCGGTTATGACATTCGTGATTCCGAATTTTCCTAATGTTCGCCGGCAATGTTTGATAACGGTTTTGCGCCATTGCCGAAAGATAGCTGTGAAACCGGATACACCGATGGATCGGTTTAACCAACGATTGCTGACACAAGTCCCGAGGAGCTATTTCGATGAAAATGAAAGGTTGGATCGTCGCCGCGACCTTGGCGACTATTTTCACAAATGTTGGAGCCGCCATGGCTCAAGACGCAGGAGCCTATTGGAACGGAACGCACGACCCCAATTTGATGCAACAATACTATACCCAGGGGGCTGCGAATTCAGCCACGGCGGCATTGTATCCAGCGCCTCGACCGGTGCCCTATCGCGTTGGGTATAGCTTCAATACGTATCAACCCTTGTTGCCTCACGAAATGATGTGGCAACACTCCCGCAACTATTACAACTATTACGGCAATCCGGGTGCGTTTTACGGGGATCCTTGCCAAGGCGGTGGCTGCGGTAATGTCGGCGGTGGCGCGATGAACAAGACCACGGTTGTTTGGCAGTCGGGCTGCAACCACATGGGACCATTGCCGTTTTCAATGCAACCATTTGCGCGTGCACAATATAATTTGGCCAGCCGTTACTATTGCCTCGATGGCAATTGTGGTGGCGGTGGTGTCGGTGGCCGTTTGCAAGGACATTTTGGCCATCGCCATGTGATCGGCGATTGCGCGAATGGCAATTGCGGAGGTTACTAAATCCGTTGTGATTGGCTCGGCCGATGTCACCGATCTTGCAGGATGCGAATCGTCGTAGTCATTCGCTCAAGCCAATTCAATCAAAGTTTTTTGATCCGACTGTCAATCGAGTTCCAAGGAAAGAAAAGCAAGGCCTCATGAACTGGGGATTGCTGGGAAATGAGGGAAACATGAAACAAACAATGATGTGTCTGGCTGTGGTTGCGACGCTCTGCGTTGTCAGTCAAGCCAATGCCCAGTGCAGCACTTGCGGCGGCTCGGGTGGTGTGGTTTACGGCGGCTATGGAATCACCGGCTCAGCTGGCGATATGACCGCACCAAATTGTCCTGCAGGTAATCGGTCTTATCCGCGTGTGGTCAGCCGATTGCGTTACGCACACCAAGACCATTTCAGTCCGCATCCGGTCTATGCCTACAGCCGAAACGGTATCGACGCCGCGCGGACTGATGTCTGGAATCGCCAACAAATGGACACTTATGCGTGGCATGGAAACCATTCGTATTGGCAATATGGACAACCAACGGCGCTTGTCGTACCACCAACGGCCGGTTTCCAAACGGAATACAATTGGGGCGTTGGCCAAACTCGCAGTTTGCCGATTTACCATCAATATGGTCGCGATGGCGCAGGCATGATTGGTGGCGGTGCAGCTGGTGGATTTGCGCCGGCTCCTTATTGGCCCAGCAGCACTAGCCAATTTGGAGTGTACCCCGTTCGCGGTCCATGGCATCACTAAATCAACCGCCGCACAAGCTCCACGAGCGCTTTTGCGTCAAATGTTGATTACAGAAATTGAATCAGGGTCAGTTGCGGTTTGTCAGCAACTGGCCCTGTTTTCGTTGACGCATGGAACAATCGTTCGGGGACAATCGTTCGGGGACAATCGTTCGGGGACAATCGTTCGGGGACAATCGTTCGGGGACAATCGTTCGGGGACAATCGTTCGGGGACAATCGTTCGGGAACAATCGTTCGGGAACAATCGACTTGCGGGTTGGATGGGATGAGACCAACGCTCGCAATTTACTCAGTGAGTTTGATCCGATACAATTTGCTGCGATCGCTCAACAGCAAGTGACCATTGGCAATCGTCGGAGTTGAGTAAATCGCCGAGTAGTTGGCGGTATCCAACTCTTTGACGATTTCCAGTTCTGGCCCCGCGCGGGCAATCACGAGCTTTCCATCTTCCGTGCCAATCAAGACGTGTCCAGCCACGACGGTGGCGGAACCCCAGACTCCGGTCATCAAGTCATGAGTCCATACCCGCTTGCCCGTTTTCCAATCGACGCAATGGAAAAATCCGGCAATGTCTGGAATATAGACTAAACCGTCTGCTACGGCAGCGGTGGCAATCGTGCGCCGCATGATGGGTTCATTGCCCTCGCCAGTAATCGAACCTTTGTCGTCATCGAGTCCGCCGTAGTGCCAAATGGCGCCCGAGTTTGGATTAGGAGTTCCGGGTTGACCGTTTTCACCCAGCTCCGCGCTTACGTCTCCTGTTTTGGTGGCATCGATTCTCCACAAGTGTCCGGTTCCATCGCCGTGTTCGGGATCTTGGCCAACGGCCATGATTACGGAGTCCTCGAAAAAGACGGGAGTGGCGACGATATAATTTCGGTCCCCTGCTCCGCCCATTTCCCAGACAGTGGCTTTGGGGTTGCAATCAAAACGCCAAATCTCTTTGCCAGTTTCTGGTTCAAACGCATAAACCCAGCCGTCGCCTCCCGGGAAAATGACTTGTGCTTTACCTGCCACTTGCCCCACCGCCGGGCTGGCCCATTGGCCGTGCAAAACGCGGTCTTGCAGGCGATTGGTTTGCCAAGCGATTTCGCCGGTGTTTTTATTGACTGCGATAAAGTTGGGCGCGTCGGGGCTGGGCAAATCCGTTTGCGTTTCATCGACGCCGTTGCTGGTGATGGCAAACACCAAGTCGCCGTGAATCACCGGTGAGCTTGTCGCCAAGTTGCGCGGATAAACCTTGAGTTGGTCCATCATATCGAGGGACCAAACAATATCGGCATCTTGTTTTTCGCGATCGACTTCATCCGTAACCGTGCCGTCGTTTTGATCGTCGAGAAAACCGTTCAAGTCAAGGCACATTAGTTCACAGCGGTTGGTGACCAAGTAGACGCGATCACCCTCGACGATGGGGTTTGAAGCAATGCCTTGTTCCGCCCAATCGACGGGGTTTCCCGCTTCTAGTTTTTGTCGAGTCAGTTGCCATTGGAATTGTCCCGTTTGTTCATCAAAACACAACAACACGCCGCGATCGCCTTTGTGGTTATCGCGATAAGCGCCTCCGTTATTCGTGCCGATCAGGACTTTGCCTTGCGA
Source organism: Pirellulaceae bacterium (assembly GCA_041739975.1). GTDB lineage: Bacteria > Planctomycetota > Planctomycetia > Pirellulales > Pirellulaceae > BJ22. The sequence goes on along the minus strand of JBGSMY010000087.1, from coordinate 8,624 downwards.
GACAATTGGGCTGCCATAAGTTTGGGAACCAAGTTTGGCTGACCAAGCCACGCCTTTGCCACTGCGGAGTTCAAAATCAAAGTTAGCCGTTGGCAGTTCAATATTGGCATGGCGACTGGGCGATTGCCCCATCATGGGCCAGTCTTGAGTAATGTTCGCAGTGGAACTGGGTGTCTCGCCGGCAGTCGCCGCCAATACCAGGGTACTGACGATGCCAATCAGCGTAAAAAGCAGTTGACGCGTGGTTAGTAAAAACATTTCTAAAAAATATCCCTTGGGCCTGTGAATAGGAGTCATCAATCACGATCCATTTGCATTGACAATTGGAATCCATCCGCATTGTTTGTCCTATAGTTATAGCAAAAAAAGATTGTGGAAGCGGGAATGAGTGCATTCGTTTCGCGTGACTCTTGTAGAGAGATTGTCCTCTATGACTGCGAGCACTGTAGCATGGTAAGGCGTGTACCATGGTATGGCGTGTACCAGTCATCACGCCGTCGCCGCCGCGAGATTCGCGTTTGTTGTCTGTGGAGGTTGTAAAGCCTTTGACCGCAAATCTCGCTCTGGCTTGCCGTTAAACGTTGCGCTTGATACCTGTAGAAAAATTGTCACCGGTCGCAAATCTCGCTCCGGCTTGCCGTTAAACGATTGCGTTGGTAACGACCGCGGTGTCAAGCGTAACGATTAGTCGGCCGCAAGACTGCGATAATAGGTATCGTCGATATACTCCTTGGAACCCATTCGGCGGACACAACTTTTCGTACGGCCAGACCAAAAAGTCTGCAAGTTTTGAGTTGACCGACTGGCATTTCTTGTCCTACTGTTTCCTATCAATTCAACGACCAATGCAAATCGCCCAATTTTTTGCAACGGTCACTTTTCGTTCGGAGACCCCCATGACCTGTAATGTTCTGGTTGAAAAAATCCAGCACCTGTCGCCCTCGTCGCGACCCGTCGAAATCGCGCGACTCAGTACGCTGATCCTCAATTCCGTCGATGATCCGCAAGAACTGGAGAACCCAGAGCTCTTGCAACAAGTCCTCGAAGATGTGAATCTGCGACTCCAAGCCGCTAATGATCAACATTGTGCCATGACTCAAGAACTCGAGTCCCTGGCTCAATCCGATCCCAAAAAGTTCTCGCCCGAACAAATTTGGGTGCTAATCCGTTCGATCAAAGTGCAAAGCCAAATCTTGCGATTGTATATCGGCGACGCCAGTTACGAAATCGATTGAAAAACGATTCAGGATTCATGTATCAGAAGGCTTCAAATAACAGAAGACCATGAAACCTGAAATCTGAAACCTATTCCATTTGCGCGGCCGCAATGATGGACTCAAACAGTTGGCGGCAGGCCGCGGATTTCAGTACCTCGTTGCGAACCACCGGCATGACCAATATCTCGGTTTCTGACTCGTCCGTTTCCCAGCGATAGTCGACTTTAAGCGATTCCAACAACTTTCGCGACACGGCCGAAGACGAAATTCGACAATGCAATACCATGGCTTCCGGTCGTTTCGTCTCCGCTTGAAATAACCAATTCGATTGTCCCGACAACGTCGCACTGGCGAATTGCGGTTGCTGCCAATCCCATTGCATGCTGGACGACAAGGATTGCAAAAGCTGTTCCCAGGTATCCACCATGGCGATGGGCCAAGCTGGCGGTTGATTCGGCGGAAATCCCTTGGGCAATCGATGCCAAGTCTTACCCAGTTTAGCCCACGGAGACTCAGCTTCTAAATTTACAGGCTGCGTCGGTTTAGCCGGACCAAAATATCCCGTGATCGCTTGATCCAAAAACTTCCAAAATCCATCGTGATTGATCTCAGCCCACCGATGCAGTCGCATCTCCACTTCTTGGAATCCACGTTGTTGGGTGACTTTAATTCGTGGCTGATTGCCATAGACCGGCAAATCGTCCAGTTCATTCGCGGTCTTCAGTGGAATCTGCTGTAACAAATCGGGAGCCTTGAACGTCCCGCGACGGACGCGGAGCTTCAACCGCAACATCCAACGTTCACCCGTCAGCGCATGTAAAAACCAATTGTCCGATGACTTGGTATGTTGTGCACCCATGACCTCCACAATGCTGCGATTGGTCCACAACGTGGGATGAAACCCAGCATGTTGTTCCAACCGATCGATTACCTCTGCCAAGATCTTGCCGTCCCATTCCGCGGTCGACCCATCGTGCGCTACGCGGTCTTGAGTATGCCAACGCCGCCCGTTTTCTTCCCAAGGCATTTTGGCTTGTTGACTGAGTTCGGCCAGTTCGACTTCTAACGGCGCCGTTTCGCTGGGCGGAACATAATCCAAACGTTTCTCGTAAGGTCCGGCTTGCAATACGGATTCGAGCGCTTCGCCCGTCCAACTGCGGGGCCATGTGGTATCCGATTTTTTTGAGGCGGCGGAACGTGCAAGTGCTGCGTAAGCCACTACTTGTTCGGGTGTTCCCGCAGTGACTACTCGTCCACCGCCATGACCGGCCTCAGGCCCCATGTCGATCACCCAATCCGCCGCTTTAATAATGTCCAAGTTGTGTTCGATCAACAGCACCGTATTGCCCAAATCCACCAATCGCTGCAAGACCACGAGTAACTTGGCTAAATCGTCAAAATGCAAACCCGTGGTCGGTTCATCGAGCAGATAAAGCGTACGGCCTGTATCGGGTCGCGCCAGCTCGGCCGCCAGTTTCACCCGCTGCGCTTCACCTCCTGAGAGCGTTGGTGCACTTTGGCCCAGTTTGACGTAATCCAAGCCCACGTCGCACAACGTCTGTAAAATCCGTTTGATCTTGGAGATATTGTCAAACAGACTCAGCGCATCGCTGCAGGTCATTTCGAGTACATCATTGATCGAGCGGCCCCGATAACGAACAGCCAAAGTGTCTTCGGTATATCGTTTGCCATGACACGATTGACACTCGACCCAAACATCGGGCAAGAAATGCATTTCGATACAGATTTGCCCATTGCCTTGGCACGCTTCGCAACGACCACCGGCGACGTTGAAACTAAACCGCCGTGCTGTATAGCCTCGCACTTTGGCGTCAGGCAACTCAGCGAACAGTTGCCGAATCAAATCAAATACGCCTGTGTAAGTCGCCGGGTTACTGGCTGGAGTCGTTCCAATGGCCTGCTGATCGACGCGAATCACTTTGTTGATATGCTCAAGTCCCGTGATTTTGCGATGGGCGCCGGGCGTTGTGCTGGCGTTGTGCAGCCGTCGAGCCAAACTGTTATAGAGCACGTCGTTGACCAGTGAACTTTTGCCGCAACCACTGGGGCCGGTAACAACGCTTAAGGTCTGCAAAGGAATTTCGATATCAACATTTTGCAAATTGTTGTGTCGGGCTCCAAACACTGCCAGGACTTGGTTCGCCTGAACGACTGGCGGTGCTTCCTCCGTGGTTTTCCGTTTGCTTTTGCTCGTCGGTTTCTTTCCGCTGGTTGTCGCGGGTGGCAAGGCTGAAGCCAAGGTGTCGGCAAGTTCTGCCGGTCGTGGCCACAATCCAGGGCGGCGATTGATGGGGATCGGAATCGCTTTGCGGCCTGTAATATAGGGCCCCGTGACCGATTCGCGTTGTTTGCCCAAGTCTTTCGGTTTCGAATCGGCAACCACTTGTCCGCCACCATCGCCCGCTTTGGGGCCAAAGTCAAAAACGTGGTCGCAGTTTTCGATCACTTCCCGATCATGCTCCACGACAATCAACGTATTTCCTAAATCGCGCAGACGGTGCAGCGCTCCCAACAATCGCCGGTTGTCGCGAGGATGCAAACCAATGGTCGGTTCGTCGAGTACATACAGGACTCCCACCAATCCGCTACCCAATTGACTGGCCAATCGAATTCGTTGCGATTCACCGTTGCTCAACGTGGCGGATCCGCGGGACAAGCTCAAATATTCCAAACCGACATCGTTGAGGAACTGTACGCGATTGCGAATTTCTTTGACAAGTTCACCGGCAATTTTGGCATCGCGTTGATTTAGCTTCCACGCGTTCACGGTTTCTAACAACAGTCCCAGCGGCAATCGGCAATAGGCGTCGAGTGTCATATTGCGGAGTCGCACTGCGGCCGCATGATCTCGCAACCGACTGCCGCCACAACTGCCACACTCAACTTCGCCGACCAACGCGTGCAATTTCATCCGCAGCGATGGCGACAAATTCGAAGCTTCTTCCAGTACGGGGTACAAACCCTTGAATTGAAAGCTGAACTCCAAACGATTTTGTGCATCTCGGATTTCAAACCAGCGAGTGCCTGTGCCGTAAAACAACAGGCGACGTTGGCGAGAATCCAATTGGCTGATGGGGCTATCGGCATTGATCCCAACCGCTTGGCATAACGTATCCAACATCCGTCGGCTGAACTCATCGTTGAGATTAGGCCACAGCCGCAAACCCCCTTCGCGAAGCGAGGTTTCCATGTTTTTAAACAACAGTGCTGGGCTAGTCCCGGTGCGGGTGCCCAGTCCTTGGCAATCGGGGCACCAACCTAATTGACTGTTAAAAGAAAAATGATTGGGCGTTAAGGCATCAAAGCCGCGGCCGCATTGATCGCAGGCTAAAAACTGGCTGTAGCGAGTTTGCGGCCAATGTTCCATCTCCGTTTTTTCAAGGGCCACGAGCACTACCAGAATGCCTTTGCCCGTGGCCAACGCCGTCTCCACACTGTCGCTCAGACGCGATTGAATGCTCGATTTGACATCCAAGCGGTCGATGACAATCTCCACTTCGTGTTTCGCACGCCGGGCCAAAGTCGGGGCGTCGGCCAAATTATAAATCTTTCCGTCGACTCGCACGCGGACAAAACCGCGACCTTGCAGTTCGGCCCATAATTCAGCGATGTCTTGGCTAGGTTCGAGATCGATTGGTGCCGTGATGATGATTTTTTGGTCGGCATGCCGTTGTAAGATTTTCTCGACGATCTGATCGGAAGTTTGTGTGCCAATGGGTACGTCGCAATCGGGGCAATAAGGTTGTCCCAGTCGCGCCATCAAAATGCGAAAGTAATCGTAAATTTCAGTAATCGTACCAACAGTGCTTCGCGAAGTGGATCCAAAGTTCTTTTGTTCGATGGCGATAGCGGGCGACAAGCCATCAATATGGTCGACTTTTGGTTTGTCCATTTGGTTGACGAATTGGCGAGCGTAAGAGCTCAGGCTCTCGACATAGCGGCGTTGTCCCTCGGCATAAATTGTATCCATCGCCATCGAGCTTTTGCCGCTACCGCTAGGACCACAAAAGACATTCATTTGGTCGCGGGGAACGGTGATATCGACGTTTTTGAGATTGTGTTGTTGAGCCCCTTGCACCACGATTTCTTTGGCTTGTTCGATCACCCGTTTCTTTTTGGATTTGGTTGACGATTTAGCAGATTTCGCTACGTTGGAAGTCGGCGAGAGAATTTTCTTGAGAGCACGTCCCGTATAAGAGCGGTCGCATGCGGCCACGGTTTCCGGGGTCCCCGAAACGACGACTTCGCCGCCGTTGAGACCGCCCTCAGGGCCAATATCAATGATCCAATCGGCCGTTTTGATCACGTCCAAATTGTGTTCGACCACCACTACCGTATTTCCCATATCGGCGAATTGGTGAAGTACTTTGAGTAGCAAATGGATGTCGGCAAAATGCAGACCAGTGGTGGGTTCGTCCAGCAAATACAGAGTTTGTCCGGTACTGCGTTTTACCAGTTCTCGCGCCAGTTTGATCCGTTGTGCTTCGCCACCGGAAAGTGTCGGTGAGGGTTGGCCAATCTTGAGGTAATCGAGCCCCACGCTGTGCAAGGTCTGCAGTTTCTCGCGGATCTTGGGCACATTTTCAAAAAAATTCAATGCCTCCTCGACGCTCATCTCCAGAACCTCTGAGATCGAGCGATCGCGGAATTTGACTTGCAATGTCTCACGACTGAATCTCGCACCTTGACACACGGGGCAAGTTACCCAGATGTCGGCAAGAAAATCCATTTCCAGTTTGTTGGCACCGTTGCCTTCACATGCTTCGCAGCGGCCGCCGGCAACATTAAAGCTAAATCGACCGGGTGCAAACCCGCGCCGTTTCGACTCGGGCATTTGCGAATAGAGTTTGCGAATCTCATCGAAGAGTTTGACATAAGTTCCTGGATTTGACCGCGGCGTGCGGCCAATCGGCGATTGATCGATGGCGATCATTTTGTCCAAAAATTGAGCGCCTTCCAGGCGGTCAAAAGCGCCTGGTTCACCGGTGCCGTGATTAAGCTGGACATTCAGAGCTTCGATAAGAATGTCGTTGACCAACGAGCTTTTGCCGCTGCCGCTAACGCCGGTAATACAAACGAAGAGGCCGATTGGAATTTCGGCGGTAATATTTTTTAAATTGTTTTGCCGTGCACCGACGATCCGCAACATCCGCTGAGGATCGACTGGACGGCGGTGAAGCGGAACGGCAATCTGTTTGCGGCCGCTGAGGTACGCTCCGGTTAAACTGGTTTCGGATTCCATAACATCTTGCGGAGTACCTTCGACCACCACATTGCCGCCATGCACACCAGGTCCGGGGCCAAAATCAATCATATGATCGGCAGCGCGCATCGTGTCTTCATCATGCTCGACCACAACCACCGTATTTCCCAGATCGCGGAGGCGATGTAAGGTTTCGATCAGGCGATCGTTGTCGCGGGCGTGCAGCCCAATCGACGGCTCATCGAGGATGTAGAGTACTCCCACGAGCCCGGCGCCGATCTGTCCCGCCAACCGAATCCGTTGCGTTTCGCCACCCGACAAGGTGGGGGCGGTACGACCGAGCGATAAATACTCCAGACCTACGTTTAAAAGAAACCCCAGACGTTGGCGCACTTCTTTAAGAGGCTGCTCGGCGATCAATTGCCGCGTGTCGTCGAGTTGAAGCCCGGAGAAAAATTCACTGGCGCGATCGATCGAGAGATCACAGACCTCGGGCAAGCTTAACTCGGGCCGTTCGGAGAACGTCCCGTGTTGGGTGTGCAATCGGTAAAAGCGAGCCACGGAATTCAGCCGCTGACCTTGGCACGATGCACAGGGGATTTGATCCATGTAAGCTTCAAATTGAGCTTGCTTGGTAGCTAGTTTCAAATTCTTATAGCGTTCCATCAACTCGGCAATAATTCCGGCAAACTGCCCACCGTATTTCATCGGCGAGTTACCGCCGCGCCAGGTGTAGGTGACGTGGAGATCGTCTGTGCCGAACAGCCAAACATGTTGCCAACGAGGGCCGAGTTCTGCCCACGCGGTTTCAAGCAAGAATCCTTCGGGCAGGGCTTCGATTCGTTCCAAGGTATCCGCCACGCCCTGGTAAATATGGCGGCGCCAACGACCAAAGTCCGACCATTTGCCCAGTAATTCGACACAGCCCTGTTTGATCGAAAGCGCGGGATTGGGGATCAGCCGTTCGGGGATAAAAGAAAAGATCTCACCCAAACCGGTGCAATTTGGGCACATGCCTTGAGGGCTGTTGAAACTAAACAGTTGGGGAGACGGCGGCAAAAAACTAGTGCCGCATTGACCGCAAGCGTAATCGGCCGAAAAGGTCAATTCGCGAGTCGCACTTGAGGGACCACTCGCCATCGAGTCGTTGTCGGAAGCAATCTCGGAGCTTAGCCCCGCATCGGCCACCATGTCTTCATCACTCGAACGCGGTCGGTCACCCGGAGAGTCTTCTTCCATCGCCACCATCAGCGTGCCCGAGCCGACCTTCATGGCCAGCTCGACCGCTTCACTAATTCGCGGCCGCAAATTTGGTTTGGCAACCAGTCGATCGATTACGACTTCGATATAGTGCCGTTGTTGGCGTTCGAGGCGAATCGTATCCGATAGCGCTTGAATCTTTCCATTGACGCGAACGCGTATAAAGCCTTGTTTTAACAGGTCGTTGAACAGATCGCGGTGTTCGCCTTTTTGACCACGGATGAGCGGTGCTAAGATGGCAAACGGAGTGCCATCGGGAATTTGGCTAATCCGTCCGACAATTTGATCGCGCGATTGGGCCGAGATCGGGATATTGCATTTGGGGCAATAGCCTGTGCCGGCGCGGGCAAACAAGACGCGGAGAAAGTCATAAATTTCAGTGATGGTACCAACGGTACTGCGTGGGTTGTTGCTAGACGATTTTTGTGAAATCGAAATCGATGGGCTTAAACCAGAAATCAAATCGACATCTGGTTTGGGCATTTGTTGCAAGAAATGCCGCGCAAAGCTGGATAGGCTTTCGACGTAACGACGTTGACCTTCGGCAAACAATGTATCGAAAGCCAAACTGCTTTTGCCGCTACCACTAACGCCAGTAAGGCAAATCAGTTGATTGCGTGGCAAAACCAAATCGATATTTCGCAAGTTGTGCTCGCGAGCACCCTTGATGACGATATCTGAAGCAGGCATTGCGGCGGTTGCCCTCCGGTGGCGTCTCTTGGAATTGGAAACTCCGCATTATACCCGCATAGGCCCCCCTGCTCAATGCGTGATGAAGCAAATGCAGGGCTAATCATTAATTGAACCTGCGCGGATTTGATTCGTATAATGGCTGTCTGAAGTTAACGGAATGTAGTTTACCATTAAGGAGATTAGTTTGAGTACACCCGCCGTTGTGGGATTGCTGCAGTTATTGTCAGCCA
>JBGSMY010000029.1:0-6832 GCA_041739975.1 Pirellulaceae bacterium | reverse complement strand
TGGCCGTCTGCGCCGCTTTAGGTTCAATAAAGCGTTGGTTACTCTTAATACGGACAACATCGATTAAACGTTGGCTAATAGGGTGCTTGCTGCTAAATTCCAAAGGTTGCTGGAACCCTGGCAATCCTTTTACTTAACCTGTCATGCCGCCATCGACGGTCAGTGTCTGCCCGGTAACATAACTGGCAGCAGGGCTGGCAAGAAATAGGACACAGGCTGAAACGTCATCTGGCGTGCCTATTCGTGCGGCCGGAATTCGTTTGGTGACTTCTCCTAAAATCGCGTCCCCCAACGCTTTGGTCATATCGCTTTCAATAAAACCTGGCGCCACAGCATTGACGGTTACTTTCCGTTTCGCGAGTTCTTTGCTCAGACTCCGAGTGAGCCCGATCAGCCCAGCTTTGGAGGCGGAATAATTCGTTTGCCCTGCGTTACCGATCAGCCCCGAAACGCTCGAAATGTTGATGATCCGGCCATAGCGTTGCCGCATCATCGGCCGGCTTGCCGCGCGGCAAAACAAAAACGCACCCCGCAGATTGGTATTGATCACGTCATCCCATTGTTCGTCCGACATCGCCGGCAACAACGTGTCGCGAGTTATGCCTGCATTATTGACCAAAATATCGAGCTTGCCCCATTCGGTGGTGACGCGATCGACGACCTCGTCGACACTTTCGCGGCGGTTGACGTCACATTCGAGCGTCATCGCTTGTCCGCCCGCAGCTTGAATGGCAGCGACAGTATCCGCCAATTTGGCCGCATTTCGCGCTACACAGGCCACTTTAGCGCCCGCTCGACCTAGGGCCTCCGCCATGCTGCGACCAAGCCCCTGTGAGGCTCCAGTCACAATTGCGACGTGACCCGACAGATCGACTTTTAATGAATCTAAACTCATCAGTTAATTTGCCTTTCCCAACCAACCTATTATCAATTGAAAAGAATCTTCGTTTTCTTAAGGATCAATCGTACCATGGCAAGCCGTTTTGCGGTTGATCCGTTTGAGCAGCCCGCGCAATACGCGACCAGGTCCGACTTCATAATATTCAATCACACCATCCGCCAACATCTGCTCGAGACTTCGATGCCACAGCACGGGCGAACAAACTTGACGAATCAACAGGTCGCGAATCTCATCAGGATCGGAGTGCGTTTGCGCATCCACATTCGAATACACCGGCACTCGCGGTGAACGCATTTCGACTTGCTGTAATACTTCTGACAATTGTTCAACGGCCGATTGCATGAGCGGTGAATGAAATGCCCCGGCCACGGCCAGTCGGATAGCTTTCATGGCACCAGCTTCTTCGGCCGCAGTTGCCATTCGTTGGCAAGCCTCACGTGAGCCGGATACAACAATATTGCCCGGGCAAAGATAATTGGCGATCAACAGGGTCTCGCCTGGCTGCCGGATTTCATCGACCAAAGCTTGAACCCGCTCCGGTTCCCAGCCCAAAATGCTTACCATGCCGCTGGGATTCGCGTCTGCAGCCGCTTGCATGGCTTGGCCACGACGTTGCACGACTCGCAATCCGTCCTCAAAACTCATCCCTTCGGCAAATACAATGGCCGAATATTCTCCCAGACTTAAACCAGCGGCCGCTTTGACTTGATCCAAGATTGCTGGGTTTTGTTGTTTTAATATTTCTAGGGCGGCAAGGCTCGATACAAACAAGGCCGGTTGGCTGTAAACAGTACTATCCAACTTTTCTACTGGGCCGTTGAAACAGATTTCGGCCAGGTCATACCCCAATACATCGCGAGCCCGATCAAACCATACCCGATAGGCCGGCATCTGTTCGTATACGGTTTGGCCCATGCCGACTGTTTGAGCACCTTGGCCAGGAAACAAAAATCCAATCGCTGTCAACGTATTCCCCCTACTTAATAGACAGAAAATCTGGTGGCTTAAGTGTAGATACTATCCGGCCCGGTTCGCAACCCGGTGTGAAGTTGGCGGTTATTTCACTTGATGAGTTCCATCCCAGAAAAGTGGACGGTCGTTTTGCTTGACCCCACCATCCAAAACCTAATCGATCCCCGGATCATCGATTACGCCCCAGGCTTGCCGTTATTGATCGAACCTCGCGCTCATCTCACGCAAATTCAAACCCGCCTTCAGAGTCTTGAAGGTAACACGGCGGTGAACTGGTTGCAATTGTTCGGTTTGAATTGGCTATTCCGGTGGCAAAAGCGGTCGATCTTTATCGGCTGGCATCGGCGTGTGTAAATGCTCAAAGGCTTTTTTGGTGGCAACGCGGCCCCGAGAGGTTCGCAAAATCATTTCCATTCGCAGCAAGAACGGCTCGACCTCGTCTTCTAATGTATCACTAGACGTATTCATCGTGGCGGCGATCGTTTCAATTCCCACGGGACCTCCATGACAAACGCGGACAATGGTTTCCAAATAACGACGGTCTTGTCGGTCTAGACCCAACACATCGATCTCTACCATTTTCAACGCTGCGTCAGCAATAGCCAAATTAACTTGGCCATTATGTTTGGACTGCGCAAAGTCTCGGACCCAGCGCAATCGATTGTTAGCAATACGCGGTGTGCCCCGACTGCGGCGAGCTATTTCCGTCGCCGCGGCATCATCGATTGTCACATTGAGTTTCACCGCATTGCGGCGAACAATTTCGGTCAACTCCGCCAAATTATAGAAGTCGAGATGTTCGCGAATTTGAAATCGATCCCGCAGAGGCGCCGATAGCATCCCGGCTCGAGTAGTCGCTCCAATCAAGGTAAACGGTTTGAGCCGAAAATTGTGCGATCGGGCGTTGATACCCTCACCCACAATCAGATCGATTCGATAGTCCTCCATCGCCATGTACAAATATTCTTCGACGATTTTCGGAATGCGATGGATTTCGTCGATAAACAAAACTTGTTTTGGTTGCAAGTTAGTGAGGTTGGGCACTAAGTCCTTTGGGGCCTTGAGAGTCGGTCCGCTCAAGAAATCGATATGCACACCCAATTCGTGCGGGATGCAATAGGCAAAAGTCGTCTTGCCCAAACCGGGTGGGCCATCGAATAATATATGGCCCAACGTTTCGCCGCGAACTTTGGCCGCGTCAATCGCAATTCTCAATCGCTCAATCACATCCTTTTGGCCAACCATTTGGTCGATTTCAAGCGGGCGCAATCTGGGCTCGTCGTCACTCGGTTCAGGAGCATTGGATATTAATTTTTCTCGCGCCATGTCGTCGTTGAGTCCTTAATGCTCCCAAAGGCAATAAACTGCTTTTTTCGAGAAGTTACTCGATCCTTCGTTGCAAGTTATACCAAAAGAACGGCGAGTTGTTAAACTGAACCTTTGCCTGACCCAGCACCCATTGACTTAAAAGTGCGTTATGTCGAAATCGCGAAGCGGCAAATCATTGCTATCTACGGCACTCGAGCTGTCCCCACAGCCGATCTATTGGCTCGATGATCGATTGCGTTTGCAGTTTATCAATTCCGCAATGAACCAATGGTTGGACTGGGGCGACCGTCAATTGCCCGACACTCCTATGACCTTTGGCAGTGCGGCCGTCGATATCGCACGCGAATTTCCGGCGGATTTAGCGCCCCCACCCCAAGCCAATGGAATCTCGCCGCTACTTGGCACCGTTTGTCGACATCTCTCGAGTTCCGAACCGCCACAATGCGCTCAAGCGTGGTTCATTCCTTTTTCCAATCCGCAACGAAATGAACGGCGAGGTTGGCTGGTTTGGTTGGACACCTCCCCGTTGCCCGATGATCTAATCGCGGATGAATCGATCGCGGGCGAATTAAACGCTATCGATTTGGGCGCGGCCGAAAAGAGCGGCAGCCAACCGCCGGCAATCATGGCCCCATCAGGAACCCAGCCACAACCATGGTCCGATCCTTTGTCGCCCGTGGCTATCCAAAAACAAATGCTCCGCTTGCGTTTCTTGGAGCGCCACGTTTTACCAGTTCCCATTGCGGCTGGCCCTTCGGCAATTGCCAGACGCTTGCGTCGCCAAATTGAGTTGGCCGGCCAAGTTCAAATGCCGTTGTTGATTGTCGGCCCACCTGGGTCGGGACGCGAATTGATTGCCAAATCGATCTTCGCGCGACGTAAACAACGATTTCAATTGCAACAACCGCTCTTAGTCCCTTTGCATTGTCGCATCGCAGACCCCGAACTCGTGCAAGAAACTTGGCGGCAAGTCTTGCGAACTGCCGGAACGGAGCCCCCACACTTGTTGCTGATTGAAGTCGATCAAATTTCATCGGAAGCTGCCCAAGAACTTTTGGGTTTGTTCTCGATTCCCACGATTAAGGTTATTCCCATCGCGACCGCCGCAAGTACCGACAAGGACTCGACCTGGTCGCAATTACCACTCGATCTTCAGATGACCATCAACTGCCAAACAATCGAACTCTGTCGACTGGCCGAACGACCAAATGACTTACCTGCCATCGCTCAAGCGTATTTGGAATCGATGGTCCGCAGTGAAAAAACAACGGCCAACGCATTCGCGCCAACGGCAGTTCAATATTTATTGGACTACGATTGGCCCAACAATGCCGAACAACTACAACAAGTCGTCGAGGAATGCATCCAAAATTGTCCCCAGCCTCTCATTGATTCGGCACATTTGCCTAAGTCGTTGTTATACGCCGTGCAAGCCAAACGCCAAGGCCGCGCGGCACATACGGAAATTGATCTCGACAAATATCTCGAAAGCATTGAACGACAGTTATTGGAACGCGCACTCCAGCAATCCAAGTTCAATCGTGCTGCTGCTGCACGGCTATTGAATATCAGTCGCGCGAGATTTTTACGGCGCTGCGAACAATTGGAAATTGCGTTCCCAGCCGAACCCATTGAGTTTGTCCCAGAGGAAATTGAGGAACGTGATGGTCACACCAAACCATAATGCCAATCTGATTTCCCAAATCGAGCTCGAGCCACGTGAAATCTGGGTCTGCGAAACGGCACGGGTATGGGTTGCCCGATTGCGCCATCATCCGGAGAACCCGGGCCTCCGTATCCGACCCTTACTAAGTCTCGACCAGTGGTTCACACTCCGACCTGACGAATGCCGGCCAATCTTAGTCTGGGAATATCAAGCCAAATTGAGTGCATCCGATTGGGAACAATTGACCACCATCTGTGAGAAATACTTGGTATTTTCTGTGGGTGGCCGGGAAATGGTGGCCAATGCAGCGTGGCTGAGATTACTGGGAATTGCCGCCGTAATGCCCGGCGCGTTGTCCGCCGCACGAATATTGCAGTTGGCTGGCAAGCACTTCGAAACGCTATCTAAAGTCGACAAACCCTTAGAGGATCGCATTCAAAACATTTTGCCTTGGTCCAATTAGTTTCTTCGAATTACGAGATCTTAGCCGTTACCGCTCACCTGGGCGTTTGGCCGACAGGTTCAATCCAGCCCACTGTAAGTTTTCCCTCTCCGCCCAGTTACCTCAGAAATTGCTATATTCCAACATAGCGCGACAACTACAAAATCAATGCGACTAAGAACTACGGAAATAACTAATAACGATGATTGATCAAATACAGATCCGACAACACTTGAGCGAACTTAAAGATCCGGAAACAGGTCGATCGATTCAGTCGACAGGGCAACTCCTGGCATTGGAAGTCACACCAGCCCGGGTTGGAGTTCGCATTGGCCTGTCGTCGCACTCGTCACCGCTGAAGGCCGATTTTCGCAATCAAGTTCTAGAGCGATTGTCCAGCCTTTGCCCCTCGTCGACTTTTCTCGACGTGCAAATTGACCACTTTGATCGACCGCCGTTGCCGTTAGGAACAATCGGGCTGACGGCCAAATCGGTAATTGCCGTCGGTTCAGGAAAAGGCGGCGTGGGCAAAAGTACAGTGGCCCTGTGTTTGGCCCTGGCGCTGAAACGTGCCGGTTGCCGCGTCGGATTGGTCGATGCCGATGTTTACGGCCCCAGCGTACCGCATCTGACTGGCGTGCGTGGTGGAGTTGAAAAACAAGACAACAAAATTGGGCCGCTATTTTACGAAGGCATTCCTTTAATATCGATCGGATTTATGGTCCCGCCGGAACAAGCCGTCATTTGGCGCGGCCCCATGTTGCACTCGGCCGTAACTACATTCATCCGCGATGTGGCTTGGGGCGACCTCGATTACTTGATCATTGATATGCCGCCGGGTACAGGGGATATCGCGTTAACACTGTCACAGCTACTACCGATTACCGGTGCGGTTGTGGTTTGCACGCCTCAAGAAGTTGCTTTGATCGATGCCATTAAAGCGGTCGCGATGTTTCAACAAGTCAAGATTCCAGTACTTGGAATCGTTGAAAATATGAGCAGTTTTATTTGCCCTGACAACGGCAAGCGTTATGACATTTTTGGCAAAGGCGGTGCCCGCGACTATGCCGAACGCGCCGGGTTGCCTTTTCTGGGTGATATTCCTATCAACATTTCATTGCGAGAACGGGGTGATCAAGGTGAGACGGTTGCCAATTTTGACGATCCCCAAGTCGCACCTTACCTCGAAAAAATTGCTTGGCAAGTTAGCAGTTTGCTGGCGCAAAAAGCGCTGAGTGCTCCGCCGAAATTTCAATTGCCGGTATTGAAATAACATTGGCAGTGAAAAACCGAAAGAACTGCAGGACAATCCATGCGGGAGTTATTGCCAACTGCCTGCGAAAACTCTGGTGGGGGCATGCAACGCCAACCGCCGGCGTAAGCCCAATGCCACTTTTTTTGCTTACTTTAGAAAAATCGCTATAAGCATTCGGGTTTGGCACGGAATTTGCGCACTCGCAATAGGTTTTTGGACGAAACCTGTCATTTTTGCAAGGATGGGCCAATGCCTGGCAAGAGAAAA
>JBGSMY010000009.1:0-6793 GCA_041739975.1 Pirellulaceae bacterium | reverse complement strand
TGCCTCATTGGGAATTTTTGCAACAACCTCGCTTTGCGTGGCTACAGACTTTTTTCCCAAAACGGATCTTGAGCTTTGAGGAAGGACTTATGAAGCCGGAAGGCGGCATTTATCAACGGGCGATTGAATTGGCTGGCGTCGATCCCGAGCAGATTTTTTTCGTGGACGATCGGCCAGAAAATGTGCAGGGTGCCCTGGATTGTGGCATTCGGGCCGTCATGTTCGAGTCTGTGGCACAAACGCGTTCCGACTTGTGGAATCTGGGCGTACAAAGTCATCTGTAGCTGGTTTCGATCAAATCCTTTATCTCCAATACCGCCCTTGACCTAAGTCCCACTCGCAATCCGCACAAACTGAATAACTCTGGTCGATCTGTGTTCCGTTAAGCCGGTTTGGTATTGGATTGGTTCCACCGCGCGGTTTTACGGATTACAATGAACTTGGGGTTGGGGATACGGGGTTGGAGTAACGGTTTCCAGGTCGGCCTGGAATCTCATTGAAACCAGAAAGGTGAATCCATGAAACTCGCTAAGCTCATCGGCGACATAGGCCTTGTCGCGACAGCTCGCCGTCTCGGCGCGATGACCATAAGTTGGGTGGTGGCCGCGAATGTGATCTTGGCGCAAGGCATTACGCCGAGTCAGCCCGTAACTTTTGAACCCGGGTCCCGACGCGTTCCCGATCACCGCGTTGTTCAACCGAACTTTCGCCAAGCCGAACTTTACAATTCAAACTATTTGCGCCAATTTGTTTACGATACAGCGGTGCGTCCGAATTGGATCGGCAAATCCGATGAGTTTTGGTATTCCTTTAAAACTTCGTTAGGCACCAACTACTACCGCGTGAACCCGGAAAAAGGCACCAAGCTACCATTGTTTGATCAAGTCAAACTGGCGGCTCAACTTTCCGAACTCACCAAACGACCCGTGGAGTCCGCACAATTGTCGTTGTCCCGACTTGAACTCGACGATGTTGCTGATGCTATTAAGTTTGTGATTGGCGATAAACAATATGAATTTTCCTGCAAGACCGAAACGCTTAAGGAATTAGGGCCAGCTCCTCGAGGCCCAGTAGGCCAAGGTGGACCGCCCGGCGCAGGAGGTGATCGCGAAGAAATGTTGCGACAATTACAACGACAACGGGACGAGCAACAGCGCGACGAAGAGAATCAGCAAAACGATGAAACGGCCCGACGCGGTGGGCGAGGTGCAGATCGCGGAAATCACCGCTTTTGGGCTCCTGATCGAAAATCGTACGTCTTTGCCCGCGGCCATAATCTGTTTTATGTAGCCGTCCCCCCCGAAGCGATTCTCAAAGACGAACCAAAAGAAGAAGAAAAAACTGACGCAGATAAAGCCGCCGAGGAAACAAAATCCGAGACAGTAACCGGAGAACAACAACAACAAGGCGGCGAACGAGGTCAAGGCCGCCGACGAGGTCGTGGTCGCGGAAGTAACGCCGGCTCAAACCAGCAATCGACCGAGAAAACTGAAACCGAGAAAGAAAAAACAGAAACCGGCAAAACCGAAGAATTAAAAGAAAAAGAAACCGTCGAGAAGAAAGGTTCGGACAACGCCAACAACGACAAAAAGGAAAGTGAAAAGACCGAAGGCGAAAAAAACGAACAAACGACTGACAAAAAAGAAGGCGGATGGCCAAGCCTTTTCCGTACTCAAGATCAACAAGAACAAAAACTAGATGTGACCGAAAAACAAGAAGGTAAAAAGCAAGAAGAGCAAAAGCAAGAAGAGCAAAAGCAAGAAGAGCAGAAGCAAGAAGAGCAGAAGCAAGAAGGTAAACAGGAAACAAAAAAAGAAGAGAAACAGGATGTCGATGAAAAGGAAAAACAAGTCGACAAAACTGATGAGAAAGTAGTCGACGAGAAGAAAGTCGACGAGAAGAAAGTCGACGAGAAGAAAGTCGACGAGAAGAAAGTCGAGAAACAAGACGAGCAGCAAAAGACGGAGCAAACGAAAGACGCTCAAGAATCCGCAACAACCGCTGGCGACGAGAATGCGGAATTGCCGATTCCTCGAATTGACCCTAAACTGGACGAAAAAGCGATTGCACTGACGACGGACGGCACCGAAGAATATAGCTTTGCTGGCCGAGTCGGTGGCGGCGGTGGTCAGGGGGGCCGACGCGGCGGCGGAGGTGGTGGTGGTGGTCAAACGGGTGAGCAATCAACCATTACAGAAACCACGTTAACCCGTCCCAATATCAATTGGTCCAAAGATTCTCAATCGTTTTATGCACTGCGTCGCGATTCGCGCGGCGTTAAAGAACTTTGGGTAATCAATTCGTTGGCCGAACCACGGCCCACTTTGGAAAAATATCCTTACCCCATGCCGGGCGAAGATAGCATTCGCAAAAGCCAGTTGTACTATTTTACGGTGGCTTCCCAAAAATTGCACCAAATCAAACGAAAATGGAAGGACGAATCGTATAGCGATATCCAGTTCAATGAAGCTCAAGACGAACTGCGGTTCTTGCGTCGCGATCGATTGCTGCGAAATGTAGCGTTTTGCAGTTTGAAATTGGCCGACAACACGGAATCTTGTTTGTTTGAAGAAGGATTCGAACAGGCGCATATTGCACCGCAAGGACTGCGGTATCTAGAAAGTGGAGACGAAGTCATTTGGTGGTCTGAACGCAGCGGGTGGGGACATTTTTACCTGTACACGCGCGATGGTAAATTGATCAACCAAATCACAACTGGAAATTTCCTGGCCAGTCGCATTGTCGATATCGACGAGAAAAACCGTGTGTTGTATTTCACGGGTAGTGGACGTGAACCTAATGAAAACGTGTATTACCAGCACACTTACTCGGTTCGCCTCGACGGCACCGGATTGCGATTGCTTGATCCAGGTGATGCCAATCACACCTCGGTAATGTCGCCATCCAAACAGTATTTGGTCGACAGTTATTCACGCGTCGATCTCGCTCCCGCTTCGGTGCTGCGGCGGGCTGATGGTTCGCTGGTGATGGAATTGGAAACGACTGATTTGAGTCGCTTGCAACAAGTTGGTTGGCAAATGCCGGAAACGTTTGTTGTTAAAGCCGCCGATGGGGTCACGGATCTTTATGGCAATATGTATAAGCCATTTGATTTTGATCCTAACCAACAATATCCAATCATCACCTACGTTTATCCGGGCCCACAACAAGAGGGCACACGTCATACGTTTACCGCCACCGCTGGCGAACAACAGCTGGCACAAATTGGGTTTATTGTGATTCAAGTCGGGCATCGCGGCGGGTCACCCGGGCGGTCAAAAGCTTATGGAAGTTTTGGCTATTACAACCTCCGGGATTATGGGCTGGCCGATAAAAAGTCAGCGATTGAACAATTGGCTCAACGCTACTCATTTATCGATGTCGAAAGAGTTGGCATCTATGGACACAGTGGTGGCGGGTTTATGACCGGTGCGGCGTTAATGTTGCCGCCCTATAACGACTTTTTCAAGGCCGGTTTTTCGACCGCCGGAAACCACGACAACAACATCTATAACAATTCCTGGTCCGAGCGTTATCACGGCTTAAAAGAAGTCGCGGTCACCGAAACGAACCAACAACGAGGCGCCGCTGGCGGCGGCCGTGGTCAACAAACCGGGCAACGCGAACAACAGGGCCAAGGCGAACAAGTTGTTCAACGCAATGGTTTCCCGGTCGGCTCAGACGACTTCTTCAATGAGTTCGAAATGTTCAACGACGAGGATGCTTGGGAATTTGACCAGCGTCTCTGGGATCGTTGGACTCCCGGCATGATTGCCGCCAACGAATGGCAAGATGAAGTCAAACAAGAAACACAAAAGACCGACACTCAGTCCGAAAAGTCAAAAGACGGACAACAGGAAAAAGTCGACGTCGTAAAACAAGACACCGAAAACAAGGACGGTGAAAAGAAAGACGGTGAAAACAAGGATGGTGAAAAGAAAGACGGTGAAAAAGTTGTCGACGGTAAGCAGGACGAGGTAAAACAGGACGACGAGAAAGAAGACAGCGATAAAAAGACCGAGTCCGATGAAAAGAAGACGAAGTTTGAGATTCGCGTTCCTACCAACGCTGAGTTGGCGGCGAATTTGAAACACCATCTGTTCTTGGTTCACGGTGAATTGGACAACAATGTTCACCCCGCCAATACACTTCGTTTGGTGGACGCATTGATCAAAGCCAACAAACACTTTGATATGTTGTATTTGCCGGCCACCCGACATGGGTTCGGACAATATCAGCCGTATGTGACGCAGCGAATGTTTGAATTTTTCGCTCAACGTTTGCTTGAGGATTACAAATCGGGAACCGATCGCACGCCTGGACAATGATGTTGGGCGGTATTGAGCGGCAAACAAGTGAATCGTTGCCGGCGCGTTATTCGCGTCCGGCAACGTTTTTTTTTGCGGTGGGTAACGGCGGTTGAGGGAGACCGAACGCATTGAATTCCAATGACATCATAGTAAAAGCTGTGGCGATTTTGCGCCGTGGTGGTGTAGTTGCGATCCCAACGGAGACGGTCTATGGTTTAGCGGCTGACGCTCGAAATCCAGTGGCCGTTCGGCGCATTTTTTCGATAAAAGGCCGGCCGGCGAATCATCCGTTAATCGTTCATCTTCATTGTCAGGAGCAATTGATGGAGTGGGCCGCGGAAATTCCGACCGCCGCGAATCGACTGGCCCAGCAGTATTGGCCCGGTCCCCTGACGTTAATATTGCCGCGAGCGGCACATGTAATTGATGAGGTGACGGCGGGGCAGAACACCGTAGGTTTACGAGTTCCGCGACACCCGATCGCACTTGAGATTTTGCGCCAATTTGGGGGCGGATTGGCAGCTCCATCGGCCAATCGATTCACGCGGGTCAGTCCCACGACTGCGGCCCACGTGCGGGCCGACTTAGGCGACGCTGTTGATCTCATTGTCGACGGTGGACCCTGCGAGGTGGGAATCGAATCGACAATTGTCGATTTCAGCCAAACGCCTGCCGCGGTTTTGCGTTTGGGCGGACTAACGATTGAGGAACTAGAAAAAACGGCACGGATGTCATTTAGTAGCGTCAATCAGCATCAGACTGCCAGCCCCGGGCAACATCGCCTGCATTATGCGCCGCAAGTGGCCACGCAAATCGTGAATACAGGAGAACTATGGGCGACTGCTCAACAAAAAGCGGCATTGGGGCAAAAAGTAGTTGTAATAAGCCAATCGCCATGTCCTGATGTGAATATGTCGGGAGTTTGCGAGCTGCGCGACAATCCAGGGATTGCATGGTGGCAACTACCATCGGAGGCAAAAGAAGTCGCTCGAGTGTTGTATGACTGGTTACATCGCGTTGATGAACTGCAGTTTGATATGTTGTTGGTCGACCTGCCGCCAGGCGTTGGCATTAATGCGGCAATCCGCGACAAACTACGACGTGCTGCTGGAATGGGGTGAAAACCACATTACCATAGCGCGGTTTAAAGGGTAGAATCAAGTCAGAGTCAGCAAAAATATCAGCTGTTTGACGGCATTAATCGCAATGATTCCGCAAAGGCAATTTGCCTCCAACGTCAAAATGGCTTCCGCAGTTAATTAAAGGAACTTACGAATGGCAAAGTGGGCGATCATTTTTGGTTTGGCATTGTGTGGACTGGGGGTAGCGGGATGGATGGGCGGATCGCCCACCCCTGCTGGTGCAGACAACGCGGCGGACGCCGCAAACAATACTGCGGCACCGGCAGCGAATACACCGGCCAATTCCACACCGGCCAATACGACACCGGCCGCTGGGAGCTCGGAAGAAAAGAAAAGCGGCTCGGTGACAGCCTTGATCCCGGCTTTTGTTGGCCTACCGCTATTGTTATGCGGTCTGGTGGGCCTTCAGGAGAATTTGCGAAAACATGCAATGCATTTGGCCGCCGGCGTGGCTCTTTTAGGCTTTTTGGGGGCTGGCGGCAGGTTGGCGTCCAAAGCTGGTGCGTGGATTAGCGGTGATCCCAGTGTGAACTCCCGGGCCATGTGGTTCATTGTGGCGATGACTGTAATCTGTTTCGTTTATGTCGTATTATCGGTTAAGTCCTTTGTTGACGCCCGCAAAGCACGAGCAATGGCCTAGCATTCGACACAATCGTTGCAGCTTGGTTGAAAATCAAAAATTGCCTAATCCTTGGAGTTGAACATTTAACTTCCAATGGAAAAAATACCGAGTAATCGATAGATTATAGGCACGGGGTGTGGACGTTCGCCGCGAACGATGGAGTCACGGCCTCGAAGCTCTCGGCGAGTCGATATTGTCGCGACTCGGCGAGTGAATCGCTCCGACAATTCAAAGTTTTCAATTCCATGAACGTTTCAAGTCAGTCGTATATCGACGAATTGTTTGCCGATTACCAACGCGATCCTCAAAGTGTCCCCGAAGAATGGCGCCATTATTTTCACAATTTTAAGTCCTTTCCGCGCGACCAAATAACTCGAGTCAATGGTAGCCAGTCGTCGGCAACAAATTCAGTAACTACTGCGTCGCCCGGTGCTAATAGTCCCACTTATAGCAAACCAGTAGATGATGGCAACAACAACTTGAGTGCCGGCAAAGCGACGTCGACCATGGCGGCGACGCCTACGAAAGCCTCATTAGAAGTTGCGATTTTGCAGGATCGTGTTGATCAAATGATTCGCGGTTATCGCGTGCGCGGTCACTTGGAAGCCCAGATTGATCCTCTGGGAATTGCGCGGCCTGGCAACCGCGAACTCAATCCAGAGTCGTACGGTATTTCCGCCGAAGACTTTAAACGCCAAGTATCTTCACGGTCGATTGAG
>JBGSMY010000372.1:0-5833 GCA_041739975.1 Pirellulaceae bacterium | reverse complement strand
CGGCCTCTCGCACCCCTTCGGTCGCTCAGCCTCGACACCCCGCCGCACCCCATCTCTCAAGCTGGAGCCACCCTACTCGCTGGCGACGCGGCCCCACATCTCATCGCGAGTACCGCTCTCGGGCAAGTCTAACGATGCGGGTGTCGCAGCATTTCATTCGAATTTTTCCACGTTCTTCCGTCCTCGGTATGACCGGTGGGACAAGTTGCCCCCGTTCCCTAATGCACGTCTGGTAGGCATCCAATGCCCTGCTGCCATTTTGCGGACACCCCTGTTGAATTTACGCTTCGGTCTGGGATACTTCTCTGGTGGGACTCATTTTTACCTCGGGGGTGAATCTATGCAAATGCTCTCAATTCGTAATTTGGGCTTGGGTTCTCTCGCTGTTTCTTTGCTGGTCACTTTAGGGTGCATGAAACACGAGATTTCTGGCTTTGATGATGCACTGGCACGCGTCGATAAACTAATTGCTGCATTCGATCAGTTGAACTTGGAAAGTAGCGAGTGGCGGAAACAGCTGCCCAAGTTGATAGAACAATTGGATAGCAGCACAAGCGAATTGATTTCAAATGACCTCCGAGACTTATCGGCTGCGGTCTCAACTGACGCTTCCACGGCTGCGAAAGAGTTTACCGATTTTCTGGAGACTAAGGCAAAGGACAATCTCAAAGCTTTTAGGTCGGCAATTAGGACCGCTCGAGAGGAGATTGAAAATGCTCAGAAAAAAGGAGACAAGGGAGCGCTAAGCATAGCTCTTGATAAACTCGCTGAGTGGAAAATCTTCCATGCCCCCGTCGCGACACGATTTATTTTATTCCAAACGAAGTTCGTTTGGTGCAGGAAACCACCAAAGACGCTGTCATTGAGGTTCATGGGTGGGGTTTTGAGCGTCCGAAGGGAGAGAAACTCAATTTGAAGCTTTGGGTCGTAGATAAAGACAAGAATATCCGCTCCTTTCCAGCTGAGGCGATGCAGGTTCAATCTCGCTATCTTTTACACATCAAACTTGATACGCCGGGTATTGAATTTCGATGGAACGATCAATGGTTAGTTTTTTCAACTGATGGAGGTTTTGAGCAACATATTCCAATCACAGGCGGCGAGCCACCTCCACCTCCACCTCCACCTCCACCACCACCAGCACCAGCACCACCGGTTGAAGGAGTCCTTTTTGAAAATGGTGAAGGGCGGGTGGTTTTCAAAATTGAACACATCGAGACAAAGGACCAAGCTGAAATCGTCATTGCCCTTGCAGGCAAACTCACCTGGTGGAAAGAGATACTTCTCGTTGTTGATGGTAAAGATGGGCCAAAGGTTAGAACACAGGACGCCCAAGGTCCCAAGACGATGACATTGAGATCCGAAAATCTGAGCGGCAACTTGATTCTTAGGTTCTCGAAAGCTGGATTCGGAAATAATTGGAAGGGAGTTATGGATCTCCCGGTCAAAAGCGCGGAAATCCTTGGAAAGAGGTTTACCTACACATGGGAAAAGGACTGATCGGGTCATTGCAGGCGCGGCTTTCTGGATGGTGGACGCCGCGTTGGAATCGCATTCGGCTAGGTGCCCAGTGTATGTAAGAGAGGGACTTGTTACATGGATTGATGAGCGCAAGCGGGAAATTGAGCTGAAGCTTGAGAAATTGAAGAATGAGATCTTTGCGACACAATTGGCAATTAACAGAGCTTGACTGGCTGGGTACGATTATCCGTGGATGCAAAAAAACCCAATTCAAATTGAACTGGGCTTGGAATCCTTCCCAGCATAGGTTTCATTTTTGCTTTTCTGCGGCGAGTTGGCGATAGAGTTCCTGGGCCGCGAAGGCCAAGGTAAGCAAATCGCTGTCTCGAAAGCCTTTTGCAGTTTTCCATTTTTTCTCGTCGTCATCGAAGTAACGCCGATGAATGGTGACGCCAAGGCTGGTGAATGTATCATCGCCTTTCCACCGAGAGTCACTGTCGGCTTGCAATCCGCCCGATTGCTTTTCGAGTTTGATCATGACTCGGTCAACCGGTCTACAGCCGATTCCGTGGCCCGCTCAATTGCCCTTACGGCGAAACGGAATCTGGGTGGAGAATGAAGAACATGGCCGTTGTCACTACGGTGTCTGATTCAATCGGGTCAGCCCCGAGCCTTGCGAGTTTCTCGCAGGGCTTTTTTGCTGGTCAATTTTCCCGTTAAGTGGTAGAATCAGGTTATGAATCCAAAAATCACTCCTGAAATTTTGTCGGCACTTGAACAACACCCGACCGGCCCAATTCGATTGGAAGGGGAGTCCGGTACTCCGCCTGTTTATCTGGTACGTCTGGATGACATTGCGAACTTGCAGGAATTGGTTGATGGGCGTGTTCGCGAAAGCCTTGCCGACGCCGATGCCGATATTGCGGCGGGACGAACAGGAGAATGGAGTCCGGAAGAAATTAAACGTCGCGGCCATGAACGATTCGGGCAAAAAGAACAGTCCTGATGCCGCGAATCATTCTTACTGAATCGGCGAATCGAGATCTCGACGAAATCTGGGACTACATTGCAGTTGAAAACCACAGTCTCATTGCTGCCGACCAATTGATCGATGAGTTTGACAGTCGGTTTCGTTTGCTCGTCACACAACCGATGATGGGCGAGTCAGTCGAAAAATTGCGCCCCAACACACGCCGAATAATTGTGAAGAAACGGTTCCTGGTTTTCTACGAATTGACCGAAGGTGACATTCTCGTATTGCGCGTATTGCATGGTGCCCGGTTGATTCGGCCGAATGACATCGGGAATTGAAGTAGGTACCAGCCTGACAAAATCAGCTTCGATTCGCCCAAATGTCACTTACTTTTTACAGCACTTTTTCTTGAATTCTTTATATCGCGACCGTGCGGCAGCCTTGGATGGCCGAAACCCATCCGGCAATCGCAGATGACAACCGGATAGTCCCCGATATTCCTGGTGTGACAACAGCTTTTCGTTCAATTCGACTTTCCAAGTTTCTGGATTGATCCCGATCAAATTCAAGTCAAACAGCGTATGAATATCGCTACGAAGCAACAATCCATTTTCAGGATGATTGTCATCCGGCCCCCGGTAGGGCTTAATGTGTGCGGCTTCGACAACATCAAGCAGCTTGCATCCTGTCATCATGCAGCGGTACGCTTCACGAGTATTTCGATTTCTGATGTGAGCAGCGAAAAATTCGACAAATCGTCGTTTTGTGTCCTCGCCAGCTTGTTCGATCAGTTCGGGGACGATGGCACCGACCGTGATCGATTCACTAACTTGACGAGTGATGAACCCTGTGGTGATTTCGCGAGATTGAAAATCCATTCAGTTTCGGGGAAAGAAAATGCCATCCATAAAGGACGTTATGTCTGGTTTATATTGCCTGATTTATCCGCAATTCGCAAATAGTTGAGGATTGGTTTTGAAAACATTGTTTCGATTCGTTGGCAATTTCGTCATCGGGGCTTTGGTTATGGGAACATTTATGGCGTTAGCCATGCAAACCCCGGATTCCAAAGGGGATAGTTTTTTATCAGCTTTGCCGGGAATACTTGTGTTCGCTTGGCCAGCTGGTTGGTGCATCTGTTGGGTTATTGATCGACGCCACAAAATTGATTGGTCTTCTTGAATAGGTTTACTCGCAAATGAAGGGCTTGTTTGTGTTTGCAGGGCAAATCACGGTTGGACTCGTATTGATGTTGCCATTTTTGATGACCCCCGAAAATCAAGAGGGAGCGACGCCGTTTGTTTTGGGGGGCGTTGCCTACGTTGTAGGCGCAGCAGTCTGTTGGTGTATGGATCATCGAGGTTGGATCTGGAGGAACATGTAGTGGGTGACGACGAGAAAATGGGGTTCGCTGAATGGCTTGGAAGGATCATTTTGTTTCCGCTTTCACAGGCGGACAAGGCAGCTGCAAATAAACGCAACGAAGCAATTAAGGCTCGTGAGCAAGAGGACAAACAGGAACGTATGCGTTTGGAGTCTGCACGCCGTGAGGAAGATAGACAACGCTTGGCCCAACAAGCTGCCGACAAGGAACGGCTTGAGGCTGAGAAAACTGAACACATGGCTCGCGGAGAAAAAGCTCGATACCGATGCCAGTTGTTATTCGACCGGCTGGCCCACAAAATTGGCGACAAATTTCCACAAACGAAGCTGGATCGCTATTTCCAGGACTACATGAACGATTCCTTCCCTGTTGAGTTGATTGAACGCCGTGGGCAGGAATTGGAAGTAATGATTCAAAGCTTTGTCGGCGATCAACAGCCGAACAAACCAAAGTCACGGGTCGAGATCAAAGAGTTTTTTGACAAGGAACGTGCCGATGTCCGCAAAGCGGACATGGCGCCTGAACTGCAGGAGGTACAGCTGGCCGAAATCAATTTTCGGGAAGACCAAGCCATGATGGAGTTTCTTGATCGCTCATGATAATTCGGCTTGGCAAGAACCAGGAAACACAGGCGAAAGTTTCACTTCCGGATAGCATGCTGAAAACGCACCTGCATTTGGTGGGTGCTACCGGCGCAGGCAAAACAACGGCAATTCATGCGATTCTCCGTCAATTGATGATCGCGACAGGTCGTGATGAATCCTGCATTTTCATCATAGACCCAATGGGCAATTTGTCCCGTGATCTACTGAAAATCATCGCCTATGAGCGGTACACAACTTCTCAGGCGAGAGAACGCCTTGTTTACATCGAACCAGCGCGAAACGATATCGTCACTCCCTTCAATCCCCTGCATCACACCAACGAATCGAATCGATATTACCAAACGATGCGAGCAGTGGATCTGGTACTTCGTGCATGGGAAGCCCAGGATGTTGCCCAGCAACCCCGACTGCTGCAATGGACGTACAAGGCTTTTTGCGCAGCTGCACAGGTTGGGTTTCCGATTTCCATCTGTCGTTTTCTTTTGCACCCCGGTTCTGAATACCACGAGGCAATTATCCGGAAAATTCCTGGAGAGATTGGGAACCAGTGGAAACAGATTTTGAATGCCAAGGGTGGCGAAGCTGTTCGA
The DNA here is from genome assembly GCA_041739975.1 of Pirellulaceae bacterium. GTDB lineage: Bacteria > Planctomycetota > Planctomycetia > Pirellulales > Pirellulaceae > BJ22. The sequence goes on along the minus strand of JBGSMY010000372.1, from coordinate 820 downwards.
ATTCTGGAATCGACGCGTAACCGGCTTGACCCGTTTTTTGAAAGCCCAAACCTGCGAATGATGTTCGGCGTTCAACAGAACCGGTTTGATTGCGAGCGGATGTTTCGCGAACGAAAGATTGTGCTGATCAATCTTGCCAAACAAGGGAGCGTGCCGGGCTTCATTAGTGATACGGTCGGCGCATTAATTCTCAATGAAATTTTCGAGACAGCCAGTCGACTGGCGGTAACCGAGGGCCGAAAGGTCGTTGAACCAACTTACGTGTTTCTCGACGAGTTTCAACGTTACGTAAGTGTTGACATTGAGGATGCTTTGCCAACGGTTCGACAAATGGGCTTGCGTTTGATTCTGGCTCATCAGTCTTTCGCGCAGCTCGAACGCGAAGATGTAAATTTGGAGCAGATGATTTGGCAAGCACGAACAAGACTGGCTTTTGCCAGTTATGCAAAGGACGCGGATATTATTGCCGATGAAATTGCCAAAATGACCTTTAACGACATGGAGATCAAAGACACCCGTTCATCAAAACGCCAATTGATTGATGGATTTCGAAAGGAAGTATTGAAAAGTTGGTCGGAAAATTCATCGTGGTCGACGTCAGAATCCAAAAATACGAATAGAGGCGAAAACGAGTCGAAATCAACTTCATATGTCAGCGGTGACTCCTCCCCCGTATCCACCTCATCGTACCACACAAGTCTTCAGGAATTATTAAATTTTTGGTGAACCCGAGGTTGGCCACAGTAGTAGTTGTGTTATTGAATGGATTCCCAGTAATATCGATTACGGAGATGCTAAGTTGTTTTCGAGTTCAGATTTT
>JBGSMY010000351.1:0-11457 GCA_041739975.1 Pirellulaceae bacterium | reverse complement strand
TGACTTCACGGCGCGCGGAATCCTTAGATTGGTTCTTAGATTGATTATTGTGGAAGGGTGGACGCGCGATTGGTTGATCGTGGGTCGCGCTGAGGCAATGCCGAGGAACGTGCCGGCAAGGTTGCATTTCGGTCAAGGTTGCGGGCGGGCAAGGTAGAATTGCGAAGGCTGCCATTGCGGTCGGGCAGGGTCGTCGAACGGCCGGGCAGCGTTGAGTTGCGGTTGGTCCGATTGGGGAGTGTTGAAGATCTTCCTGGGTTGCGGCTTGGCAACGTCGAGTTACCGGAAGATCGTCGCGGCAGTGTTGAATTTGCTAGTAACAGGTCGTTGGACTGCGGATTTGATCTTGCCAGTTCTTGGTTATCGCCCATCGACTGCCAAGCGGCAGGGCGGTAGCGACGTTCGGAACATCCGCAAGCGATTAGGAATATGACAGCGATCAAACTCCAGCGAAATTTTACCGCTGATGAGAATGAATTCCGAGGCACAAAACGATAGGTGTTTGGCATTGTTGAGTAAAAATTCATGCAATTGCAACGAGCTTAGTTGAAATCAAATTGTTTGTTTTATTGGGAATCAGGTTCTTTGATTGGTATTACTATCATAACACAAAGGGCCGAATGTCGTGGCTGCCGATCTCCTGTGGCTGCCGATATTCTATCGGCAGCAGTTTCGTGGCTGCCGATCTCCGATCGGCAGGATTATCCCATTGCTGCCGATCTCCGATCAGCAGCAAGTCCGTGGCTGCCGATCTCCGATCGGCAGTGTAGTTCTCGTTTCTAGTTCCCTAGCTGTCAAACTTTCGCTCCTGCCAGCAAGCTGGCAGGGGGCGACTACCGTAGTCGCCGCGGTCCTCAACGGCGGTTGGTGTTCAACGTTCTAGCTGTCAAACTTTGCTTCCTGTCAGCAAGCTGGCAGGAGGCGACTACCGTAGTCGCCGCGGTCCTCAACGGCAGTTGGAGTTCAACGTTCTAACTGCCAAACTTTGCTTCCTGCCAGCAAGCTGGCTAGGGGGCAACTACCGTAGTCGCCCTGTCCTCAGCGGCGGTTGGTGTTCAACGTTCTAGCTGCCAAACTTTGCTTCCTGCCAGCAAGCTGGCTAGGGGGCGACTACCGTAGTCGCCGCTGTCCTCAGCGGCGGTTGGTGTTCAACGTTCTAGCTGCCAAACTTTGGCTTCCTGCCAGCAAGCTGGCAGGGGGCAACTACCGTAGTCGCCGCTGTCCTCAGCGGCGGTTGGTGTTTAGCGTTCTAACAGCCATTAGAGACTCAGCCCAAAACACCAAAAAAAACCGCTTGCCGATTCCGGCAAGCGGTTTTGAAATTTATCAACAGGCCAGTGTTCGCCCATTCCAACTAAGCATTCTTGCCAGCGATTCGCATTCCATAAAACGATCGATAAACGAAGAAGCAAGCAAACAAGAACAACCCTGCCGCAATCGCCAAAGTCAACGATACACCGTAATTTTTCTTGAATTCAATTGCATAAGATTGACTGGCTAAACTCACGGCCAATTCAACTGCCAACAATCCAAACAAAGTTGTAAATTTGATGACTGGATTCAATGCCACCGACGAAGTGTCCTTGAACGGATCGCCCACGGTATCGCCAACAACCGTTGCCGCATGGAGAGGTGTACCCTTTTCCTTCAACTCGACTTCCACAACTTTCTTGGCGTTATCCCACGCACCACCGGCATTTGCCATAAAAATTGCTTGATACAAACCAAAAATAGCAATCGAGAACAGATAACCAATAAAGAAATAAGGTTCAACAAACGCAAAGGCTAGCGATATGAAAAAGATCGCCAAGAAAATATTAAACATGCCGCGCTGGGCATACAACGTACAAATCTCGACAACCTTTTTACTGTCTTCCACCGATGCTTTTTCGACACCATCCAAACGAATATTCGCTTTGATAAATTCAACGGCCCGATAAGCACCCGTGGTAACCGCTTGAATCGATGCTCCCGTGAACCAATAGATCACCGCACCACCGGTTATCAAACCCAAAACAAACGGTGCATGCAACAACGACAACTTAGCCACTAACAACGGATCGAGCCCGTTGGTCAAACCGATAATGATCGAGAAGATCATTGTCGTGGCACCCACAACTGCCGTTCCGATTAACACCGGCTTGGCCGTTGCCTTAAACGTATTACCCGCCCCATCATTTTCTTCCAAGAAGTGTTTGGCTTTTTCAAATTTCACATCCATGTTGAAATCTCGTTTTAGCTCTTCTTTAATGTTCGGCACGGTTTCAATCAGCGACAGTTCGTAAACCGATTGAGCATTATCAGTCACTGGGCCGTAGGAGTCGACCGCGATGGTAACCGGACCCATGCCCAAAAACCCAAAGGCCACCAAGCCGAAGGCAAACACCGCTTCGGCCAACATAAACGAACCCAACCAAGATTTTTGTACCACTTGAGCCGCTTCGCCCGTTCCCACGGTCACATCCACCGAACCCATGCTGGCGAACAAGTATGAGCAAGCCATCAATACCACGATGCCCAAGCCCAACCAAAATCCCGAAAAATTACCGGCGACTAAACCCGACAAAATATTTAGCGATGCGCCACCTTCTCGACTCGACGCGACAACTTCTTTGACGTGAGCCGAGTGGGTGGATGTAAAGATTTTCACCAACTCCGGAATGATTGCACCGGCCAAAGTACCGCAGGAAATAATCGACGAAAGGACCCACCACAAATTCGAGTTGCCATGCAAATTGCCAATGGTCAAATAGGAAACCAAATAAGTCAACGCAATTGATACGATCGAGGTAATCCAAACCAAGCGTGTCAACGGCATTTCAAAGTTCATCTGATCAGCATTTTGCGACGCTGCCTTGGTCATTCCTTCATTAATGAAATAAGATGCAGCCGAAGCTACCACCATAATGATGCGAATCAAGAAAATCCAAACGAGCAATTGAACTTGTAGCGTTTGAAAATCAGCACCTGCCGATTTTTCATTGATCGCTAACAAAATGAACGAAATTAACGCTACACCCGTAACGCCGTAGGTTTCGAACCCGTCCGCACTTGGACCCACCGAGTCACCCGCATTGTCACCAGTACAGTCGGCGATTACACCAGGATTTCGAGCATCGTCCTCTTTGATACCGAAAACGATCTTCATTAAGTCCGAGCCAATGTCGGCAATTTTTGTGAAAATACCGCCGGCAATTCGCAGTGCCGCAGCTCCCAAACTCTCACCGATCGCAAATCCAATAAAGCATGGCCCGGCGTAGTTTCCAGGGACAAACAACAAAATGCAGAGCATGATCAACAATTCAACGCTGATCAACATCATGCCGATGCTCATGCCAGCCTTCAAAGGAATCGCATAACACGGATATGGCTTGCCGTGCAAACTTGCAAATGCCGTTCGTGAGTTGGCAAAGGTATTGACGCGAATACCGAACCAAGCAACCAAATAACTTCCGGCAATACCGACCAAGCTAAAAAGCAAAATCACACCGACCAACATCGGCGGAAATCCAGTTTGAGCATTTTTTGTGACTGGATCGATAAACGTCGCAAGCTGACTAAAATAAATTGCGACAACCGCTCCAATGAACAACCACAAAACAAAAATAAACTTGCCTTGTGTAAACAGATATGTCTTGCACGTTTCGTAAATCAAATTTGAAACGTCCAACATCGATTTATGTACCGGCATATTCTTCAGCTCGGTATAAATCATCAACCCAAAACCCAGGCCCAAGATACAAACACCAATTCCGCCGTACAACAAAATTCGGCCGTTGATCCCCATGAACGATTGAGTACCCAGATCGGGGATAATCAAATTTGCCTCACCGCCTAAATGCGGCGTCTCACCATCGGCATGAGCCAGTGAAGTACAGGCTGTGAATAGTACAAATGCCAAAAGGCAAATTCCCAAATTGCGAAGCATGTTAATCATAACGGTTTAGAAAATCTGTAAACGAGGTAATGATTCTTCAGTTACGACGGATTGCCGCATCCCACAAAAAACGACGCAAAAAACACACGACGCTCCCATGTTTTTTCAACACGTTTGGTCCTAACCAGCCTGCGGTCGTCCGTTAAGACTCCATTCCACGCGACCCGGCATAACCAGCGAGCGAACGCAAATTAAACAACTATTCAGAGTTGTGCTGATCCAGCGAGACGTATGTTTTAGTCCCAAAATGTAACTACTGGCGCCCAACTGTTAAATGCGACATTTTGTCCAATCTGCTCCCAAATAAAAGGGGTTATGGGTTGCCAAATCGGCTTAGAAGGTGCGTTAAGGTCCGATAACCTCACAATTCACTTTGTTCAAAGCATCAAAAACTTCGAAAAATCCATCTTCCGAAAGCTTGGCGAACGAAAGGTTCAGGTACTTTAACTTGGTCATTTGTTTTAAGGTGGGGACCGATTTATCCGAAATTGCTGTCGAGCCAATATGCAACCATGTCAGTGTCGGAATCGATGAAATCGCGTTTACAGATTCGTCAGTTACTTTGGTTTTATCCAAATTCAGCCGCTTAAGTTCAGGTAATTTGGCCGTCGCCAAGGCCGTTGCATCGCCGACCGCCGTCGACCATAAATTCAGGTCGTACAATGAACTTAACTTTTCGAAAACCGGTGCCGAGGCATCCGTCACACCCGGTGAATTGGTTTCACTGAGGTCCAAATTTCGCAGGTTTTTCAGATTTACTAAACTGGCAATCGAAGCATCAGAGATTTTTGTGTCGCGTAAATTGAGCGTTTCCAGGTTGGGTAACTGACAAAGCACCTGTAGTCCTTCATCACCTACATTAGTTCGAAAAAGGTGAATTTCGGTAAGGCTTTGCAGCCCTGCTAAGAGTTTGATTCCTTCATTGGAAACCAAGGTGTCGTTGAGCCCCAGGACTTTAAGTTTGCTGATTTTTGCGATTGATTTTAGGCCTTCGTCGGTAATTTGCGGACCCCAAACTTTCAAAAAAACCAACTCCGGCAATTGGGCCAAATAACTCAATCCGGCATCCGAGACACGATTGCAATCGCTCAGATCGATGGCCTTCAGTGTTTTCAGGTTCACCAGATGGGCAATCCCTTCATCGCCAACTCGCGTTTGACCCAATCGCAATTGCTCCAATTTGGGAAATTGCGAAATGATCTGCAGTCCAGAGTCGGATACATCCGCGCGAAATAACTGCAAAAACTTGAGGTTTGGTAGCTTTTTCAGTTCCGTTAATGCGGTATCCGTGGCCGGCGACATTTCCAAATTCAATTGTTCAATCGTGCTGGTTTTTCCCAACAAGGCAAAACTGGCTTCGGTCAGCGATGGACCGTTCAGGGAAATCGACTTCAGCTGACTCAGTTTTAGAATTTTTTCCAGGTCGGCGTCCGTGGCTCGCACTTGAGATAAATCGACGTGTCCCACTCGATTCGTTTTCGTATCGAACCGAACCGAACCGCCCAAAGCGAGAATTTCACCGACAATTGATTTTTCTTGCTCGAGAATTGCCGCGGTTTGCTCGGCTTTCAGCAATTCGACTTCTTTTTTGAGCTCGCGAATTTGCGATTCTAGGCTGGCGAATTTTGGCGAAAAATCCGCACTATTTATTGGGGCCGGAGCAGAGGTCTGTTTGTCGAGTCGTTCCTCAAGCTCTTTAATTTTGGCTTTGAGTATTACCGGCTCATAATCGGTTGTTTCGCATCCCAGGCAACAAAACAAGGGAACCGCGAGACACAATCCCCACGTCAAACGAATCGACTTTAGCCCGTAAATTGTCGCTACAAAACCTTGCATCGCACACGCGCCTCTATAGAGTTTTTATAATTTGTGCCGGAATCGAGACAAATTGGTTCGGACATATCAAATTCCAAGTTTAACCGCGAGAAAGATGCGGCTCGAGATCCGATATCGGCTCGGGAACTGCCCGCGATTTCACCTATGACTCTAACCCAATTTACCAAAAATTCAAACGCCCAAAGAGCGATGGAATGGTTGCCGACACCCTCCCATTTGGGAAAAACCGACCAGTTTTGCTGTTCCATACATTCGACATTCTAGACAATATCGCCAGATCAGGGCCCGAGCGCTCCGATGGAAAATTTGGCGCGACCTGAACTAACACGAGTTGCGGTTTGATGGTTACTTGGTTAACCGGGAGTCGGACAAGGATGTCTGCAAAAATTGCTTTCAGTCGAAACTTATGCCTGTGCACTTTGCTCTACGGGCTGTTAGCCTCGCCGATTTTGGGGCAAAGCGGATCGAGTCCATTGCCGCCTGGGACAATGCCGGTAACCCAGTACTCACCCGCGGCTTGGGTCCAGCGCAATCCCTGTACACACCCCGCCCAAGTTACACCGAGAACTCGGTTTGAGATTCCTGGATTATTCGGGCGACCGTACCGCGATCAATTGCCCGGCGGTTGTGTTTGCGGTCAACCCAGTGGCATCACCAGAAGTCCCGATGCTAGTGTTTATTGGTCGGCGCCCATGAGTTCGTTAGCACAACAACGCAATCCGGCGTTTCATTGTTGGTGGGAAACGACCGGTCGCCAACAGGCATTTGCACCAATCGATTCGTTAGGGCAGTTCTCTGGCGTCGCCTTTCGAAGGACCGACAACGGCTATTGCGGACCTAGTGCTGATCCGTATGGATGTGTATCCGCCAGCCGTCAAAAGTGAATTTGGTGGTCGGCCATAAATTAGTCTTATATATTGCACGAAGGCCGCAACGCTGGCGATCGGCAATGACCGTGTTCATTGCTGTTTAGTACTTGTAAATTTTGGTTTCAGCAAAAATACTGATCGAAACTAAATTTTCAAGATTATGGAAACCAGCATCGTTTATGTATTTTCAAAGCGGCCTCTTGATTGACGAGCGTTACCAATTGCTGGAAGAAATCGGCAATGGTGGGATGGCGATGATTTGGCGGGCCCAAGATATTCGCCAGGATCTCGAAGTTGCGATCAAGTTCATGAAGTCGGATTCCACGCAGAACTACGACAAACTCAAAGAGTATTTTGATCGGGAGGTGCAACTCAACAAACAAATTCGCCAATTCTCCGGTTTTGTTCCACTGCTCGATAGTGGAATCTTCACGGTGGAATCGCAAAATTATCCTTATTTCGTGATGGTGTACGTGCCTAGCGATTTGTCAAAGTCCGAAAACATCACTCGTCTACAGCAGAACTTCGATCATTGCTTGATCATCGCGATTGAAATTTGTGAAGCAATTAAGGTCTTACACGATCGTCGCATTGCTCATCGCGATATCAAGCCGTCAAACATTTTGCTCGATATTTTTGGTAAGCCAAAACTTGCCGATTTTGGTATCTCTAAGAAATTCGAAACGGCTTCACCCTATTTGCAATCGGGTGGACGAGGTACACCGGGATTTCAGGCCCCCGAGACTTCGAAGTCAAAAGAATTTGATGTGTTCCTTGCAGATATTTTCTCGCTGGGTGTGACATTTTATGTGACGCTGACCGGCGCCATGCCTTACGGTCAGGAAGGAACAAATTTGGGGAGCGCCTTGAATGCCATTCGCTCAAAAAAACACCGAATTCCGATCGAAGTTTCCGAATTGATTTGTCGGATGATTGCCATTGATCCAGCCAATCGGCCAAAAAATATTCAAGAGGTGCTCGCCGTCTTGAATAATGTTCGCATCCGCTTTGATATTGAAAACCAAAAAAATTCCGAAGCATTGCAAATTGGAATTTTGCGACGGATCCGTCAATTGATTTCCGATAAAGCCGATCGAATTTTTAGCATACTTGGCTCGAATAAAATCTTGAAGCCCAATTTTGATGAATCTCCGCACTGGTACGTAGACCTGTTATTACGACGCACGAATCAGGCAGGCAAATTAGAGCCCCAATTGTTTCCCATTAAATGTGTCCACTTCGAACGGGGCAACCTGTTACATGTCAGTGACTGGTTAGAGGATGACTACTATTTTTCTGAGGCCATTGACTTAGATCATACATGCTGCGGAATTCCAATCCGGATGTTGGAGGGAGATGCCGCCGTCATCGATCAAATCAAGTTACTGGAAGCGAGTCACGACGTGATTTATTCGAAGTCGACGGAGGGCCTCATCGAATACTTGGTCATTCGCAATGTCAATAAGTTGCGTTTCGGCGAGCCGACTGAAGGTGGAAATATTGTCAGAAATCGCTATGCAACTGATTTTTCAAACGACGATTGGCCGATTGGAATCGGGCGTACGTTGCGTTCTAGTGACGGCACGATTCACCGTCGCGAACGCGACGTTCATGTGGAAGTCATTATTCCGCTTTATGATGGTCTAAAACTCAATAGTTTGAGCGAAGATTCACATGGCTTTTCAGCAAGTGATGACGATCTCATTGTCGGACTATTAAATCTAGAATGGGTTGCACCCTTAAAGCCGGATCGACTCGACAGAATTTGTAAGAATTTGTCAAAGTGGTTCCAGAAAGAGAATGCTTTTCCGATTTCAATTTTTCTAGCGGAAATTATGCAATTGGCGACGTCCACCAAAGCAGAACTGTCACTGGGCGCGCGAAATAGTAAAACGCAACCGCCCGCAAGGTTGAAATAATTTTGGCTCTTCAAGGAATTTAGTGGTAAAAAAAGATTTAACCACGAAAAATACAAAAAATACGAACACGGATGCGGGCGGGTGTCAGACGGGTTGCGGGGAATTGCCGGCGAGATTGAATTCGACTCGACACGCACTTGCGCGAGGGTCACACAGAGTAGATCGGGAAGCTTCGTCCATCGTGGCCAATCGACTCGAGAAACCTAAAGATTGCCCCCAGCCAGACATTTAAATTTCTGGATAACCATTATATTCAATATATCCAATGACTGGATGCCCTAACACAAATTTGAATCGTGGAAATAATGGTGACTCGTGGCTAATCCCAACCCATTTTCTTCCAAAACGTTCTTGGCGATTTCTGCTGTTCGCAAACAATAGCGGCCGACAAGAAACGTCTCAATCGATCAAAAGCCTGACGGCAGTATCACTGAAGTTATTGATCTATTTGCTAGGCCAAATGAAAGTCCTGCGGTGATCGGCAATGTCAGTTTAGATTGCGACCAAAGGATCACCACCAACGTCCTGGTCGACCGCCATAATTAGTGAAATTTTCTGAGTTATGATACAACGTCTTAGGCAGAAATGTTCCTGCGTATTTAACGGTCGTTATTCCAGCCACATAAGTATCAAAAAGCCAATAATGTTTTTGTCCGGATTGGGCCTTAAAGAACATCGCGTTATAGGTATGTAATTTCGAGACGCTGGTCACGGAAATGATCGTGTAACAAGTCGGTAGATGGGGCGCGACATAGGCGCCGCGGTCGTTCGCAGCTTGGACACAGCTTTGGCCAAAAATGACGTAATTGTTGGATGAGTATAACCATCCGCTTTGCTTCAGCACTCGGATCAAGTCCTTTTCAACCGCATTGGCCATCGATGACTCGGTTGCGATAAGTCCCTTGAGTGAAATGATGCCCAAAGCCGCCGCAATTTCAGACCACACCGATTTAGCGCGATCGACTTCTTCCGCCATCAGACTCTCCGATGTAATTCGATTTCAAAATCTGCCCCAGGTTGTTGAGGCCCCAATATCGAGGCCTCCTATTTCGAAGCTTCCTTTATCGCGGCCCCGTTATAGAGGCGAGGAGTGCCGCTTTTGTGGCTCAAAATTCTTGGTAAATCGGTTCAACAAGCTACTGGGAGTTTCGGCACGATCTCCTCAGCGTAGCGAAACCACCTCCAAAAACCGTGAAAATGCAGATAATTTGGACGAATTAGGCTAAAATAGGAGCGTCGTACTTTTTTTGGGGTTACAAACAACAGTTCGCAAACGATTTTAGGTGCCGCGCGATTGTATTGGCGGCCCGTTGGCCGCTGCCCCGCAAATGGGGAATGACATTTTTAGCCCGTTGCGTTGGGTTACGGGGGTTTCAAATTCAAATAACACGGTTGTTGTAATTCTCTTGAGTACGAGCCAGAAAAAACTGGAGTTCACTGGACTGTTGAGCCAATCGCATCAACGATTGTTTGCTTATGTTCATTCATTGGTCAAAGACCTCAATGATGCAGACGACATTATCCAACGAACGTCGTTGATCCTGTGGGAAAAATTTGAATCGTATGACCGCCGACTCTCATTCTTCGCCTGGGCTGCGGGCGTCGCCCGACTCGAAGTGCTAAACTTTATTCGCAAGCGAGGCCGCGAAAAACTCTGTTTCAGTGAGGATGTTGCCACGTTGCTGGCTCAATCCACAGAAGCTCAGGCATCGGATCTCGAAGCGCAGTCGGCCGCGTTGTCCGATTGTTTGCAAAAACTAACTGTCGACCAGCGTGAGCTAATCAATTCATGTTATTTGCAGGATTCGTCGGTCGAAGAGGTTGCCCGTTCTCGGCAGCGGTCAACGCACAGTGTTTACAATTCACTGCGACGCTTGCGACGGCTGTTGCTGGAATGTGTACAACGAGCCTTGTTCGATGATGGTGAGTTAAGCCCCGGGAGCGCACCATGACTTTTAACCCCAACAATGACGATCAAAAATTGATCGATGATTACTTGGCCAATACACTCGACGCTGCTGGACAAGCTGTATTGGAAGACCGATTGCGCAGCTCGAATCAACTGCGCGCGTTCTTTGTCGAATACTGCGCTCTGGATACCAATCTACAATTGCTTCTGCGTAGCCAAAAATCTTTAGCGAGCTCACTCGGTCAACTTGAATGCAACGACGATCAACGAGTGGCCAAGAAATCCTTCAAGTCTCCCTGGTGGTGGGCAATTGCTGCGTCGCTGTTGCTTGTCGTCACTGCGGCGATTTGGTGGTCTGCGCCGCGATCATCGGCAGCAGTTGCCTGGATTCTCAATGCCCAAAACTGCGACTGGAATCAAACCTCAGTGGCTCGCGGCCAATTTGTAAAAAATCAAATAATCGAAATCGAACGCGGGTTACTGGAGATCGGTTTCGATTCACAGGCTCGTGTTTTAGTTGAGGGTCCGGCCAAGATGACAATTTTGTCGGGCCGCAGGGTTCAACTGCTTGCGGGAAACGTTGCCGTAAAAATGCCCAAGGGACTATCGGGCTTTGAAGTGTTAACACCGAATGGCCGCATCTTAGACTTAGGGACGGAATTTGGAGTTTCCGTGTCCGCAAATGGTGATGTCGATGTGAAGGTATTTGATGGTGAGGTCATGGCTTTTGCCGGCGCGGCCAAGGTTGGACAAAAACTTTTGCAAACCCAATCCGCTCATTTGCAAAACAACCAAATAGAACTTGATCCCGAACGCGAGGCGATTTTTGTAAGGCAAATCGTTCCGCCACCGGTCCGAGTCCCCCATTCGTTTCAGCTAAGTTTTGACAGCCAACCTGAGAGTTTTGAGCAGGCCGCCTTGGATCAAAACGGCAAATCGATCGGCCTGCAGCGACTGCCAGGTACAGGTTCAGCGTTCGAGAATCGC
>JBGSMY010000328.1:0-6781 GCA_041739975.1 Pirellulaceae bacterium | reverse complement strand
TTTTTGCCGTTAGTTGAAATCTCTGCCCGAAATGCTTGCTTCTTTACTTTCAGAGGATTCTGCACCTGTCGGTGAGAATCGCAAGAGCCGCAACTTGTCTGGAGTTTTTATTATGAAATTGTTTTGCATGCTTGGAATTTTCTTACTATTTGCCTTTGTTCCCAGCATTTACGGCGACATTATTCTGGATCAGCAATATACTTTTTCCAGCTCATTTGCCAGCAGCACCAATGGCGACGTATCGGAGATGGGGCAAACGTTTACCGTAGGGATTAGTGGAACGCTTGATCACATTGACGTATTAATGTTTCGTTTGGGCGGGATTTTTGAAACGTCTGGAGATCCAGTGCTGCAGCTTTACAACGTGTCCGGTGGATTACCCACGGGGGCACCATTGGTGGTGGTTTCGATTCCAGAATTCAATGTACCTTACGACAATGCGGCGATGGTCTCGTTTGATGTGAGTAGTGCAGCGATTGCCGTGAATCCAGGCGATATTTTTGCCTTTAGCATTACCGCTGCATCAGGGGTTGGCCCATATTTCCTGTTGTCAGATCTAGGACAAGCGATCGATTACGGCGGCGGGGCAGCTATTGCCCAATTTGGCGCCAATCCCTGGCAATTGATCGCTCCCGATCAAGACCATGGCTTTCGAACCTATGTAAACGCAATTCCTGAACCGGCTGGGGCAATGGTTTGCGCTTTCACGAGTTTGTCTTTGGTTACTTTGCGTCGACGTTGCAGGGCGCGATAGAAAAGCCCATCAGTCCCAGTGGTGGGGCAGTGCAACGAGTCCGCAGATCCCATAGCCACTCGTATCAATGGATGGGCCGATAATGCGAAATGCGCCTTGCCCCATCCGACGTTCGTGGAAATCGTCCAACTGTGGTCCGTAAAGCGATATATCAAAGGCGAAACCGCCCACTAAAAACGGCAATTTCTCAATTGTCAATTCAATCTGATTCTGGCCAGGTTGCCATTCAATCGTTCGGTTCAGATAGGCATTGGAGATAGAAGCAACCGTATCGGTATTAGCGGTTCCTAAGTTGACGATCAATCGCTGATCGGTCAATTGCCCAGGCGATTCAATGGTTAACCGCAATCGCAGACTATCGCCTGTCTGAAAGTCACGTTGGGGTAATCCGGCAGCGTTCAGAGTCTGAGCGGCAACGAGCCGTGGGTGATTGAGTTCAGACGTTGAAACTACGGCAGGTGACTGTTGGTTTCGAACGGCGAGACATTCTTCATAGCGTGCAATTCCCGGTTGCACATCACCATCAAAAGTGATTCGACCTTTTTCAAAGAGAATCACTCGCGTTGCCACGCGCGGCAATAAGCCTACAGCATGTGTCACCAAGATGATCGAAACGCCTTGTTGCACCAAGGTTCGCAAGTGTTGGAAACATTTCATGCGAAAACCCACATCGCCCACGGCCAATACTTCGTCCATAATCAACAATTGCGGGCGCAAGTGGGCAGCGACGGCATAGCCCAAACGAATTCGCATCCCGGAACTGTAGGTGCGGATGGGATCGTCAATCACATGTTCCAGTTCAGCAAAGCCGACAATGTCGTCAAACAAATGGTCCACGTCACGTTTTTTCATTCCCAAAACGGCGCCGTTGATATAGACGTTTTCCCGCCCGGACAAGATCGGGTTAAATCCAGTTCCCAATTCAATCAACGCGCCCGTTCGCCCTCGAATCGAAATCGATCCAGAATCTGGGCGGATCAAACCATTGATCATTTTGAGCATCGTGCTTTTGCCGGCTCCGTTAGGCCCAATGAGTCCGATACATTGCCCCTCGGGCAACTCAAAGTCGGCTTCGCGTACAGCGTAAAACTCGCCCGGACGCAGGGCGTCACGCAACGGTTGTGGGCGATGAATTCCCAAGGTGTGCTTGGCCAAATCGCGCAGCCCGTACCACATTGACCGCTTGAGATTGCGGCAATATTTTTTCCATACCTGATTGACTCGCAGTACCGGACGCTGTTCCATTAATTTTCCAACGAAAAGTGAGCTGAGATTGCAGTTAAGCGGTCATTCGTTCCACTAAAATCGGCATTGAGATTCGAAAAACCAACAGTCCCCAGACGACTAGTGGTAATGTTAACACACCATAAACAATTGCCGGCGTACTCCAAACAATGGATTGGCTAAGGACCATATCGCGGGCGCACATCAAAAGCGGGGCGGCCGGGTTGGCCCACACCAGCCAAGAATGTTGTGCCGTCTCGGGTAACACATAGATGATCGGCGTCAAGATCATCCAAAAGGGAAGTACTAACGTAATTAACCGCCCCACATCTTGATACAGCGAGCCAATCGGAAATAAGATCAATCCCAAAGCGAATCCGAGCAACACTAACAATAGTGCTAACACCGGAAAAAGTAAAATGGTGCTGCTCAACGGAACTTCATACCACCAAAAAGCGGGCACCAATAATAAAGCGCGAATCGCGAAATTAAACATCACATCGCCTAGTCCTTCCATCAACAAACTTTCGCGCGGGAAATTTAGTTTGCTGACCATCCCACGGTTCTCGTTAATCCGGGCTTGCGGCATTTGTAACGCATCAATGAACGCTTGCCACAAAATCATTCCGGTCAGTATATAAACCACATCGCTGACCCCCGGTTGGGCCTCTAACTGAAAGACGCCTTGTTTTCTCAAGAATATCCAGATGGCCGTGTTGGCCAAGGGTGGCAGGAAAGCCCACAATAGACCTAGCAGCGTTTGGCGATACTGTCCGCGCAAATTTCGCAAGAACAGTCGCCAGGCCAATCCGCGGCTAGTCCAAATATCTCGTGCAATTCCGGCTAACAATACTGCCGGCCGCTGAATATCGGGACGCGGCTCGTAAACCGTTTCGTGTTGAGTGTCATCGGTGCTCATGCCAATCCCGCCCGCAATAAGTCATGCAAATGAATGGCGCCTCGCAAATGTTTATGCAAATCGACCACCGGGACCACCGCGATACTGTGTTGTTCCATCCGTCGCAAAACCTCCGCAGCCAACAAATCTGCAGTGACCGAATGCGGGTTTGGCTTGAAAAAATTCGAAATGGGATCAGCTAACGGATTTTCGTGAGTGGAAAATATTCGCCGCAAGTCGCCATCGGTCAAAATGCCTAGCAATACGTCTTGTTCGTCAACCACAAAGCCACACCCTAACGCCTTTTGACTGATAATTACGATTGCTTCTCGCAGCGCCATTTCGCGCCGAATGCGCGGTAAACGATCCCCACAGTGCATAAGCTCAGCGACGGTAAGCAACATTTTTCGGCCAAGAAATCCACCCGGATGAAAAATAGCAAACTGATCGCGGGTGAACCCCCGTCGTTTCATCAGCGCCACGGCCAAGGCGTCACAAACGGCCATCGTCACGGTGGTGCTGGCTGTCGGCGCATCGCTGATCGCGTCTGCTTCAGCAGCTACAGAAACATCGATAACCCAGTCGGCTTGTTGGGCCAAGGTGCTACTGTTATTGCCAGTCAATGCCACTAACGGCAACCCCTGCCGTTTGATGAAGGGCAATAAAGCCAACAGCTCATCTGTCTCGCCGCTATTGGACAAGGCAATCACCATATCCTCCTCAGAGACAATTCCCAGATCGCCATGGATTGCTTCGCTGGGGTGCAAAAACAATGAAGGTGTACCGGTGCTGCAGAATGTGGCGGCCGCTTTGCGACCGACCCATCCCATCTTACCCATTCCGGTAATAATCACTCGACCTCGACAGGCTAGGGCTCGTTCGACGACCAACGAGGCTTGCGAATGGTCGCGCACGGCGGCCGCGTGAAGGCAAGCAGCCTCCCATTCCAAGACGCGTCGTAATTCTTGCGAGGTTTGACTCAAGGGTTGTCTCTGTGTGGATAGATCATGTTCGTTCGGCCGAGCAATTTTAATTCCATTATAGTCAGTCGTACTTTGGCCCTGATGATACTGAATTCGAAACCGACTATCAGGTTCACGACGGGTTGTTTTGATTGTACCGATTGTTTGCTTAACGGATGATACGTGGTTCCGGCGACTCGATGGAACTGTCAAATTGGAAATTCGAGGCGTTGGGGCCCTTGCGTGCCAAGTTACGATTCGCCGGGACTTGGCATAAAAAAAGCACGGCCCGCTTTGCAGCTAGCCGTGCTTTTGAGTGCCAATCTCACCCGAAAGTGAGTCGACACGAAACAATATGGAAACGGATCGTTTTAGCGACCCCGTGAATTGCGTTGATTATTAGCTCCTTGAGCACGCAATCGTTGCACTTCTTGTTGCAACTGTTTGATCATCTGATTCTGTTGATCGACGGTTTGGCGTAGATACTCTAGCTCTTGTTGGCTGGCCGGCACGGATTGACGCGCGTTCGGCGAGAGCAACTCGCGATTAGATTCGGGCGCCGCGCGAAGTACCGACTGTGAGTTGCGACTCGAATCGACGACTGGCGGCAAGAAATCGTTGATTGCGGTGTCGCCGATTTGTTCGCGGGTATCCAGACCATTGGATGTCGGCGGCGTCAGGGATGGGGTATTGGAATCATTCGACAATGGATCGCGTGAGCGCTCGCTGCCGAATCCAAGATCTTGGACAATCTTTTCACCACGGCGAGACCATTCGATCTGGATTTGATCGCCCGCTGATAAAATTTGGGCAATCTCATTCCACTCCGCTTGGGTTTGAACCTCGACACCGCCAAGTTGCACGATTTGGTCGCCCCGTTTGAGGCCGGCTCGATCGGCATTGCCGCCTGGAGTGATCTTCGCCACCGTTAGGCCGTCGTTAGTTTCTTCCAACTGCATTCCAAATCCAGAGTCGATATTGGGGGCGATTTGTTGGCCTGAAGATTCATTTCCTGAAGAAAATTGAAACGGCCGTGGAAGCTCATTGTTAGATGCTGGAGGATTGATGGCATGCGGATTCGATTGGCCACCGATTTGTGGAGGCACAAAATTCGAATTCAACAACGATGAGTTGTTTTGGGGGCCGCGCGATGGCATGGTTGCCGGAGTTGGAATGGCTTGGCGGTTAGCAGGCGGTACGTAACCGTTGGGACGCGGGGCCGGGGTGGGCTCGCGACGATTTGCATTGCGTTTGTTGTCTTCTCGTTCGTTTTCCTGTTGGGCTTTTTCTTTTCGCTCGTCTTCTTTTGATTTACCGCTTAGATCATCGCGAAGTTTTTTGAGCAATCGCCCTTTGGGCATCGCTTCATCAACTTTTTTCTGAAATTGTTCAAAAGGATTTTGGGCGCGAGTTGGTTCCGTGGAGATAGCCAAAGCACCCAATGAGAACAAGCCAAAGACGAGAATTCTGGTCGACCATTTCATTTGTCACATCCTTGATGACGGCAACGGTTCAATCTCGGCTGGCGCGTTGATAAGAGACGTTGCTGGCCAGCCGCCGTTATAGTTCCATCGACGATTCGTAGAGTTGGCGTTGACCATTCCCTATATAGGTGGATTAAGTCGTCTGATCGAATTGTTGCATCGCACCCCTACAACCGTCATAATCTGAACTACGATTGGCGGGGTGTTGTGTGTTTTGAATCGCCGAGAACGACGAGTGTAACTTAGATAATAATAGGTTTTGCAGGGTTATATGACAATTAAACTAAAATCCACTGCATTGCTATGGGTGTTATTTAAATCGAAATCGAATGGCTTTCATTCGGCTTTTCAAATGATTCTTGCCATTGTGACGGTGCTGGGAATTGGTAACCTGTACCACTTGGGGGCGAACGACGTCAAGTTGTCCAACAGATCAACGCTGTCCGAAAATACCCAGCGGGCGGCGAAATCGTACATTTCTACCCCTTTCCTAGAAAACTTTAACTCTCGTGTTCAGGACGACCAACCACGGAGAACCGACAACAACGCGCTTGTTAAGTTGGCGCGGGACCTGCAAGTAAAACATGGATCGGCAGGTTTTCACGTTGTTGTATGTGAACCATTTGTGGTCATTGGTGATGAAACGATGCCGGAAGTTGGTGCTCGTGCTGATCAAACCGTGCGTTGGGCGGTTGACCATCTGCGCGAAAGATACTTTGCGCATGATCCGAGCGAAATAGTGACAATTTGGTTGTTCCGCGACCGCGACAGTTACGAGAAAAATTGCCAAGAGATTTTGGGAATTAAACCTCATACACCTTATGGGTTTTACTCCTCAGCGCAGCAGGTATTGGTTATGAACATAAGTACTGGGGGTGGCACACTGGTTCATGAGATCGTTCATCCGTTCATGGCTGCGAATTTTCCACAATGTCCTGCTTGGTTCAATGAGGGCCTAGCATCACTCTATGAACAATCGGCCCAACGTCACGAGATGATTTGGGGTTTAACCAATTGGCGATTGCGTGGGTTGCAAATTGCCGTGGACCAAAAGCGCGTGCCGACGTTTGAGGAACTGACACGCACAACCACCCGCGAATTTTACGAGCAAGACACTGGCACTAATTATGCTCAAGCGCGCTATCTGTGTTATTACTTGCAACAACAAGGGAAATTACAAACGTTTTATCGCGAATTTAAAAAGAACGCGAGCGATGATTCGACTGGTTACAAAATACTTACGAGGATTTTAGAGATAACGGATTGGCCAAAATTTGAGAATGAGTGGCGAGAATATGTGCTAGGCCTTAAATTTCCTGAGTCCAACTAAAAAAAATTATGGTGCTCCTAGGAATTTGGGACAGGAAGATTTGGGACAGGAAGATTTGGGACAGGAAGATTTGGGACAGGAAGATTTGGGACAGGAAGATTTGGGACAGGAAGATTTGGGACAGGAAGA
>JBGSMY010000313.1:0-7823 GCA_041739975.1 Pirellulaceae bacterium | reverse complement strand
CTTCAATCTTCCTGTCTTCAATCTTCCTGTCTTCAATCTTCCTGTCTTCAATCTTCCTGTCTTCAATCTTCCTGTCTTCAATCTTCCTGTCTTCAATCTTCCTGTCACCCTGCCCGTTGTCGCCGCCAGAAGGCCGTGTTTTGCCCTCTGTATATCCGGTTGATTGGCAACAGTTTGCATGATGGGACGAGGACTTATCGAGCTCACAACGTTCAGAAGAATTTTTCTGAAGGTCGTTACACTCTTGTTGGACGCAACAATCGTGGTTCGCGTCTTCCAGGGAACTGTGTCCGTGATGGGTCCAGAAACAGTGAGCATGTTGGGAGGGATCGGCGCAAGAGGCTACAAAATGCACCCAAGATGACCCTGGGGCAATCACGACCGAAAACAGCAGCAAAGTTAGTATGCGGCTGTACGAATTGCGTTTTGCGAACTGCATCGTCTGAAACAAAAAAAGAAAAACGATGCCCGGCAGTCTGACGACATCATCCTACGTAAGATTGGCTCGGATGTCAAACAATGACAATTGCTTTGTTACAAACTTGCCGCCATTCGCCGGAAACAAGCCGCAATTCCTTTGCATCTGAGGATCATGGGACGGTTTTGATTGCGGAAACAATTCAATGTAAATACCGGTTGTTTCTCGGGCAGAAAAATTCGTTCATGGCATCTTTTTCGGGAAAGAATTTCCCAGATTGAACTGTAAACAAATTTAGGATACTAGCCTCAGTTGGTTCAAAATTTCTGTTTTGCTTGGGTTCGAGCCGAAGCTAAATTCGCCTAGAATATGGCTGAATCTGACATGCCCCAGGTGGCGGATTGGGTGAAAACGAGAGGGGCTAGGCATCAGGCAACAGCCGATTCAAGGACTTGGCAGAAATTCACCCACACATTTATGGATGGAGGTATTTCGATGGGTGCGCCGTTTACGGGGACGATTGGTTTTGTGGGCGCCGGACGTATGGCGACCGCGCTTGCGGCGGGATTTGTGGAGAAAAAACTACTCGCACCAGAGCAAATTTTGGTAAGCGATCCGAGCGGCGAAGCGATTGAGGGGTTTCGTCGACTGATCCCTGGAATTCAAGTTCACGATACGAACAGTGCATTGGCTGAGAAAGCCAATTATGTATTTTTAGCCGTAAAACCGCAAATGATAACCGTTGCCCTGGATGATGTGGCTTTGACTTCAAAAAATGTTTGTCTCGTGTCGGTTGTTGCAGGGGTCTCACTGGCCCGACTTCAGCAGTTGACTGGAGCAACGCATGTGATTCGAGTTATGCCCAACATGCCGGTGTTTGTTGGTAAAGGAGCCTTGGGCATTTCACCATCCGAACGCACGTCGGCACCTCATATCGAGCTAATCACGCGGTGGCTGCAGTCGGTGGGGAACACCTATCAAGTTCCCGAGTCGTTGATGGACGCCGTAACAGGACTTTCCGGTTCCGGTCCGGCTTTTGTATTAAGTTTTATTCAAGCGTTAATTGATGGTGGCGTCTTATGTGGGTTATCGCGCGACTTGTCACGGTCATTGACATTAGATACGGTGCGTGGCACGGTGGAAATGTTGCAACAAACCAAAATTCATCCGATCGAATTGCGAGATCAAGTAGGCAGCCCCAGCGGTACCACGCTGCATGGATTGCGAAGTCTGGCTGAACACGGATTTGAGGCTGCAGTAATGTCCGCTGTACAAACCGCCACGATGCGAGCGCACGACTTGGCGGCTTTGGCAAGTGAGCAGGCCCGTTAAGTAACCGTGAAAATCAACCTCTGGGTGGATGGTGCGTTGTAATCGATTCCGTACAATATGTTTTCCCAAAGCGGGTGCGCTGTGGATTAGAGATAGATTTCTGGGGCGTGAATGTCATTTTAATTCCAAGCGACGCCAACTAAATTTCCTCAACATGGAGGTCGGCCGATGAGCTTATTTGAAGACCCTCGTTACGTTTATCGCGACACGTTTTTTGTGTTGTTTCAAGATGAAAATCGGCCGACGGCCGACCAAGTAAAACGCGCGCTGGGTGACTTGGGAAATCGATACACAATTTCCGATTGCCGACTCGTCGCGGAAAACTTAGAATCGATCACGGTCGTCTCTCCATATGACTTCTCCGCAATGGACATTACGTATGTTGCTGGAGATGAAGTATTGGGGCAAGTAAAAGAACTAATGCAACAATTCAAAGCCATCACCCTGATGGGCGACGATGCGAAAAAATTGCAGCAGTTGTCTAAAGCAAATGCTCGATTTGATATTTTCCATTTTGAAAAATTGAATCAAGATGAAGATGATGATCAACAACTTGATCCTGGTGGATTGTTGTTGGTTGTTGAACGGCTGGCCGACCTTGTCAAAGGCGTGGGGCTGGACCCTCAGAGCCTGAGTCTTATGTAATTAACTCTTTGAATAACCCAAGCTATGCAAGCTAAAGAAATCAAAACTGGCAGTGTGTTGGTCTTTGAGGACCAACCTATCATTATCGAGACCGTATCGGTCCAAAGCCCTTCGGCCCGCGGTGCCGCGACGCTTTATAAATTCCGCGGCCGCAATCTCGTTTCGCGACAAAAAATAGACATCACCCTTAAAGGTACTGATACGTTGGCCGAAGCGGACTTCTATCGGCGCGATGTCAAACCAATGTACAGTGACGCCACTCATTTTCATGTTTTAGACCAAGTTGACTTCAACCAATACAGCTTACCGCTGGAAGATGTTGAACAGGAGCGTCAGTTTATCACCGAACATTTGGAAGGACTGCAAGCGCTTATTTACAATGGTGAATGTGTCGGCTTGCAATTGCCGGCAGCGGTTGATTTGTTAGTTACTCAATGTGACCCGGGGGTACGAGGAAATTCAGCTACCAGTCGCACCAAACCTGCAACGCTGGAAACTGGCGCTATTGTACAAGTTCCGGAATATCTCAAAGAAGGGGAACGCGTCAAGGTCGACACGCGAACCGGTGAATTTTTGTCGCGCGCCTGATTTTGTGGCTTGATCGAACATTAAAGTTGAATCGGTGTTTTTTTGTAAGGGATTTCTTCACGTGTCTAGCAAAAATACGCCGACTTTCGAATTGCTATTTTCGTTAGCAAAACAGGTTGCAATAATCTTGCTCGTGTTGTCGTTACTGATTTTTAAGGGCAATATCGCCAGCGCACAGAGTACCGCGGTTGATGAAGCCGCCAAACCGGTTGCTGACGATTGGGTGGCATTGTTCAATGGAAAAGATTTGACCGGTTGGACGCCCAAAATCCGTTATCACAAACTGGGCGAAAATTTTGGTGATACGTTCCGCGTCGAAGATGGCCTGTTGAAAGTGCGTTACGACAAATACGAACAATTCGATGAGACCTTTGGACATCTATTTTATCGGGAGCAGTTTTCGCATTACGTCCTACGAATTGAATACCGATTTGTTGGCGATCAAGTAAAAGGTGGTCCAGGCTGGGCTTGGCGAAATAGCGGCGTAATGTTGCATGGACAATCGCCAGAATCGATGACCGAGGACCAAGACTTTCCCGTCTCGATTGAGGCACAATTTCTCGGTGGTGACGGCAAAAGCAATCGGTCCACTTTAAATTTATGCACGCCCGGCACACATATCGAAATGATGGGGCAATTAGTAACCCGGCATTGTACAAATTCAAACTCAGCGACTTTTCACGGCGATCAATGGGTGACCGCAGAAATCGAAGTCCGGGGTAACGAAGTCATCCGGCATCTGATCGATGGTAAAGTTGTCTTGGCCTATGAACGGCCCCAATTAGATCCGAACGATGCCCATGCGAAAGGGTTGATTGTTGACAAAAAATTGCTTCTCGATCGCGGAACGATCTCTCTTCAGAGCGAAAGTCATCCAATTGATTTTCGCAAAGTCGAATTAAAAAAGATTAAGCCTTAAACGAACTTGCGCTGACCTATCAGCCATTAGCCAAAACTTAATGCGATGGACTTGAGCATTGATGTTGGACGACTCAGCGGACCATTGGAAACCGACTTTTATGGCTGGCTGAATCGATTAGATTGGTGATCAGTAAATTGATCGTTTCGATCAATTAAACGGGATCTCAGGAATAGAAAGCAATCGAAAGATGCCACTCATTGTGCAGAAATTTGGCGGCACGAGCGTCGCTGATAGTCAAATGATTTTGTCGGCGGCCCGCAAAGCAATTCGCGCCCAACAAAATGGCAATCAAGTGGTCATGGTGGTCAGTGCCATGGGCAAGAATACAGATTTTCTTATCGACCTCGCACATCAGGTCAACGAAAATCCTCCTGATCGTGAACTCGATATGTTATTGTCCACTGGCGAACAGGTCAGTGTGGCTTTGATGGCCATGGCGGTCGATAGTTTGGGCTACAAAGCGGTTAGCTTGACCGGCGCTCAAATCGGAATTCGTACCGACAGTTCCCATACCAAAGCTCGAATTCGATCGATCTCTACCGATCGGGTGCGACAATTACTCGATCAAGGCAACATTGTCATTGCTGCTGGCTTTCAGGGTAGCGATGAACAACACAATATTACGACGCTTGGACGTGGTGGCAGCGACACAACAGCTGTAGCACTGGCCGCTGTATTGGGTGCTGATCGGTGTGAAATTTACACGGATGTTGATGGGGTCTACACAACGGATCCGCGGGTACTTCCCGAGGCTCGGTTGGCTCATCGAGTTAGTTACGATGAAATGCTTGAACTGGCAAGTCTGGGTGCTGGTGTTATGCACAGCCGCAGCATCGAGTTCGGAAAAAAATTCAATGTGCCGATTCATGTCCGCAGCAGTTTGTCGGATGCTCCCGGGTCATTAATTGTCCATGAACCAGAAGTACCTGGGCAAGCCGTCAGTGGTGCCGCGTTGACCAAGAATGAGGCGAGAATTTCAATTTTAGGGATTCCCGATCGCCCGGGTCCAAGTTGTCAACTGTTCGAAGCCATTGCTAATCAAAAAATTACGGTCGACATGATCGTGCAAAGCCCGTCTCAAGAGGGTTTAACCGATATCAGTTTCACGGTTCCGCGCGAAGAATACGCCAAGACGTTGAAAATCGTCAATAACCTTATTGGCGATCTCGGCGCGCGAATGGGCGATTGCAGTGATGAAGTGGCCAAAGTCTCCGTCGTCGGCCTCGGAATGGCCGAGCAAACAGGTGTCGCCAATCGAATGTTTCGAGCTTTGGCAAATGCCGGTATCAACATCCAAATGATCACCACCAGTGAAATCAAAATTTCAGTTTTGGTCGATCGCAGCAATGCCTTAAAAGCCCTGCGGGCCGTACACGAAGAGTTTCAACTCGAACGCATGCCCGACAATGCCATTCGCGATCCCTTAGAGCACCTACAGCCTTCGGACGAATCCGCTGCAGCGTCAATCTCTGCCTTAGAAGTCATTCGTCGCCTCCAAGGTATTGGCGAAGGGCTCGACATGGAAGGGCTAACCATCCATGATGTCTCGCTTGATGAAACTCAATCGCGGATCACGATTCTGCGAACCCCAAATCAACCGGGTATGGCAGCCAGAATTTTTGACGCAATGGCGGCCAATGACATTTTTGTTGATATGATCGTTCAAAGTTATGTCGACCCTGATTTTGCCGATTTGTCGCTAACGGTTCCGCGTCATACGTTTGACCGCGCAATGCAAACGGCCGAAACCTTGGCTGTGGAACTAGGATCTCCCCGCGTGAAATCCAAACGTGAAATCGCTAAACTATCCGTGTCGGGAATCGGATTGCGCAGTCATACGGCCGCGGCCATTGGTCTGTTTCAAACATTGGCCGAGAATCAAATCAATTTGGAAATGATCAATACTAGCGAAGTTCGCGTTAACGCAATTGTCGATAGCAAATTAGGCGCCTTAAGCGTTGATAAACTCAAAGAAAAATTTCGACGAGCAATGCGGTAACAATTCGGCATGACCGCAATCTCATTGCCTCGTTGATTGCCGGGTTGATTGCCTAGTTGTTGGTCGGGTTGATTGTGCGAAACTTGTTTGATGATATATCGCAATAGTTTCTAAAGTCCCTGAATACGTAATTGGAGAACGGCATGATCGCAAAGTTGCCCGAGCAACAGCGTCGCCACAGCGGGGCGCTCTATCGCCAATCGATGCGCTGTGGAAACTCTTGCCGCGCACTCCTTGCGGATTTGTCAACGCCCAAAGATCAATCCATCACCAACTTGTCGCCGAATTCAACAGTCCCGACTCGAGCTATGTTCACGCGGTCATGGCTGTTGTTTTTGGTTTTAATGTTAATCACAACGGGATGTAAGCCAACGTCGCCCGAACCATCAGAATTAGTCCATCCCATTTTCCAGTTCAAGCTGGACGGACAACCGCTGAACGACGCGCAAGTCATTTTTTTGCCAAAACTTTCGGAAGATCAGGACGGCAAATATCAACCCTGGTCCTATGGTGTCACGGACACTCAAGGGCGACTTGAATTGCGAACCAGCGAACGATCGGTCGGCGTGTTGCCGGGAACTCATTGGGTAATTATTAGTCGTCAATTGCCGGGTGATCGGTTGACTGCCGATGTAGACCGAGATGAAATGGCGCACAATGCCTACCAAATCACGATGGCATTGGAAAACGAACAAATTCCAAAACAATTTAACTGGCCATCCCGTTTACAAATTGAAGTGCCGGCTGTTGTCCAAAAAGAATCGGTAATCCCCATTGAATTGACTTCGGAATTATCAACAGGTTTTGCGCCGAAATGACCGACGATTCTGCTATGCAATTTGATGGCTGAATGTGAGTCAAACGCTTGTTTACCTGCTTCTCCAGTTTGACAAGTTTGCTAGCGAGCTATGGGGAAAGCAAAAATTCATTTTTCGTGAACTAACTGCGTAGAGACCATTGAATGCCCGATAACGCTCCTTTGTTGATGCTGTGGCGGACATTACGGGGGCATTGCCAGCCAGTCTGCGTTTAGTGGCAAGTGGAAGAGAGTATTAGGCGGTTTGGTGGATGGAAACACTGAAACAATCATTTTTTCAATAAATCCGCAATTTCCCTGCCGAGTTGATTAGAATAGGGACGCCGTTGGATTACAGCAGGCAACTGAAGTCGTATTAGGCCACAGTACTTCACTTGCGGGCTCGTGACGTCGAGAGATCGACGCTTTAGGGGCCAACGGCGGGTTCGGCAGTGGAGCCTGCCTAACCATCAATTTGAAACGACCGTCGCGACAAGTTTCGCGCCGGTCGTTTTTTTTTTGATACAACACTTGGCTGTTGATTTGAATGCAGGGATGTTGTTGGGCATGGGGCTTTTATGTTGCACACATCATCGAACAAAAAAATGGTTACCCAGGAATCTTAGTGGCTGGCTGGGGACGATCTTCAGGTTTATCTCGTCGATTGGCTACAATTGGTGAAGCTTCCCGATCTACATTGTGTGACCCACACGAAAGTGCGTGTCGAGTCGAATTCAATCTTGCCGATAATTCCCTGCAACCAATCTGACGCCCGCCCGAATCCGTCGTTCGTGCTTTTCGTGTCTTTCGTGGTTAAATCTTTTTTACCACTAAATTCCCGGAAGAGCCATAAAAATTAAATGGGGTCGATTGGGCGACGGATCAAAAACGAATCGAGACAATGAATTTAATACTTTTTAGTGACGAAGGTTGAGTGAGCGTAGTCGCGACAGTGGATAATGATTGTTTTGTGATGATGGATGTTTAGTGAATTGTGATGATGGATGGTTAGCGAATTGTGATGATGGATGGTTAGCGAATTGTGATGATGGATGGTTAGCGAATTGTGATGATGGATGGTTAGCAGATTTTAAAAAAGGCTTCACCGTAGGTTTGATGGTAC
>JBGSMY010000292.1:0-18506 GCA_041739975.1 Pirellulaceae bacterium | reverse complement strand
AGCCCTCGGGTTTTAACAACATGAAGAAATATTTTGCGTTGATTTTGACCGTTTTGGTATTTTCTGGATGCAAGCCGCCCGCGGCTGGGGGCAATGGGGTGTCCAGTTCCGGCAACAATTCATCCTCATCGGCCAGTAGCAACTCGGGCCAACCTGTTTTTCGCAACGCTGAAATGACCGTTGGCAATATTCGGCTCAAGCCGACGAAGTTGTTAGAAAGTAAATTTGAAATTCTGATCCCAGATGGGTTCAAAGAAATGGACCCGGTGATGTTGAAAACCAAATATCCCGATGAAAATCGGCCAAATTTGGTTTTCACGAACGAGGCAGGTTCTGTCAACATTGCCGTCAATCATTCGAATAGCCGAGTTGCAACTAATCAATTAAGACAGTTGCATCAACAACTTGATTCATCGATTCGTCAAGCTCAACCAAAGGCCCAATGGATGTTTAGCGGGTTCTTCCACCATCATGGGCGCGAATGGACACAACTTGAATTTATTTCGCAGGCCGTCGATACAAAAGTCCATAATATGATGCTGGCCACTTCGGCGGAAAATCGAATGTTGGCCGTTTCATTCAATACAACGGATGAACTGGCCGCAGAGTGGTTGCCAGTTGGACGCGAAATTATCAATTCGGTTTATTACGGCAACTAACGCCTGCCAGTCATTTAACTAAGATTTGTAAAACAAAAACATCGGCATTCTCACGAACATCATGGCTGAGTCGAAAAACATGGACACCGGATCACTGGCCGAAAAATTTGCTTTGATTTCCGAACATTGGCGACCCAAAGTGATTGCCACCCTGAATGGGCACGAAGTGAAATTGGTCAAAGTTCAGGGCACATTTCCCTGGCATTTCCATGCCCAAGAGGACGAGTTGTTTTTAGTATGGCGTGGCACGATGACGATTGAGTTTCGTGACCGACAAGTCGTATTGCATGCCGGCGAGTATTGTGTGGTTCCAAGAGGTGTCGAGCATCGCACCTTGGCCGATCAGGAAACTGAGGTGTTAATCTTTGAACCGGGTGAAACCAAGAATACTGGCAACGTTGACGACGCGATCTTTACGGCACCGAATAATGTGAGAATTTAAATCAATGACTCCAGAATCAATCGATGGCATGATTTTTTGTGCCTTCTTCTGGTGCGCGATCGCAATACTACTTTATGCCTATTGGGATCAACTTGAGTGGAGCCAGCGTGTGATTGGCGTCGGTCTAGGGACACTCTTACCGGTCGTTGCTTGTACAATCCAGCCTTATCGACACCCCCACACTAGCGAAATCCATTGGTCAACGCCTTGGTACACTCCCCATGATCAAGATCCAACTCAGTACAAATCCTTAACTCCTGAACTGATTGCTGAACTAGACAAAATTTCGGAAGTTGACGAGGAATTTGCATCGGGTACTGCTTCGGTAAAAATGCAAAGATCTCGAAAAATCGACCGAATTAAGAATTCTATCTTGATTCTGTTGGGTTTGGCCGGCTGGGTCACGTTGCCGCCACTTCTCGACCGGATCGTTTGTCCAAGCCGCGGTCGGAATAGCAACTGATTGAGTTGATCACGACTCGGTCGCAGTATCGTCAGCGATGAACCGATGAATTATTGGGTCGTTTAAATTCATGTTTGACCTTCAAGGAATGATTGACAAGGCTTCTGAAGCCATTGAGGATGCGGTCGGGCTAATTGGACATGCGCTGACGTTATTTTATCGTTATCCGCTTCTGATTGTTCCGTTAGCGGGAAGTTGGTGCGTCTATGCCCTGATTGTTTTGGTGATGGAATTTCAAGTCATCACAATCAGTCCTATTTTCCCGTGGTTCTTGCTACAAGCTTTGCTAATCTATTTTCTATTAACTTTCTCCGTTTCGATGGCCAGCCTCGTTTCGCTTGCGATGTTACGCCAAGTCGAGTCGGGCCATTCGATAAAGCTGTTTTCGGCTATCGGGGCAACGTTGCAACGACAAACGGTTCGCGTGGTTCCGATTGCATTGATCTGGGCTTTGCTTTGGCTCGCATTGAGCGCCATCAGTGCGGTACTTTCAGCATTATTTGGTGGTAAATCATTGCCAGACAGCGGTCGTTCGGAAGAAATCAGTTTCGAAGCCGCAGCAAAAACGTTAGCGGGCAGCGATCAGAACGGTTATCGTGAAAATGATTCCATTACCGCTATGAAAGCCGGATTGCGACTCTTTGTATTCTTGGTGTTGCCGGGAATCATATGGACCAATCGCAAACCGATTGAAGCTGTAAAACACGCCTATCGAATTGCCATGGACGATTGGGGAGCAATGGCATCGGAATTTATTGCATCGGAATTTATGGCATTAGCGACGTCCATTCCGTTGGCATTATTTTTTATAGTTGCCAATTCATTTCAAGGGACATTTCCGGATTTTGTTTGGATAATCGTAATCGTCTACTGTGCCGCAGCATGGTCGATTACAATTTACGTCGAACAAATATTTGCTGCGGAGTTATTCTTATGGCACCATCGCTGGGCCGCAGAAAACGCTGCTCGTGCAGGTCGTAATGAATTTTTACTGCCGCTACAAGCCTCTCCCAAACCAACCTTTTTAGAATCGTATTCCCCGCGTAAGATAGTTCAAGCACCGGAACCAAAGTCGACTCCTCGATCCGGTCGTCGATCGCGATAGTTCGCCGCGTCAAGGATTCCGATCGCCGTTTGGTCGACTTGGAAAGAATTTAGAAAGTTTGAATTCAGTGAACACGGTCAGCCGATTTCTGATGTTGCTTGCTTTGATTGGTTTGACATTTGGGTCGTTGCTCACCTTTCCGATTCACCTTCCGGTGATGATTGGGCTTTGGGGAATCGTCGGAATTGTTGCAATTTTCCGAGACCGGCCCGCTTGGCCGTGGTTATTATCGGGCGCTGTGATATTGGCCATAAAACGTCCTGGATTCACTTGGGAATTTTGGATTGTCGTCGTTGGTTATTTGGGCCTAGCCATCGCTGACTTTCTGCGCCGACGTCGAAAAGCCAAAAGCGCGTCAGGTATTTGGCAATTCTCGATGGCCGTCTTGATTGTGATGTTGGTCATCCAATATGGCGCGGTGCGATGGCAAGCCGCGCGTACTGCAGAGATTCGAACAATGGACGATCGACCGATTGTTTGTTTGGGTGATTCGTTGACCGATTTTGGGTATCCCCAAGAATTAGAAATATTGCTCACCGTACCGGTCGTAGATTTTGGTTATGACGGGATCAACACAGATGCCGGAATAAAGCTAATCCCGGCTATTATGAAACACCGACCTCAAGTCGTGGTCATCGAACTTGGTGGGCATGATTACAATTCGGATCGAAAAACTCGAGCAGAGTTGCGGGCCAATTTGGTAACCATGATTGAAACGTTTCAACAACAACAGATCGCGGTGATACTAGTCGAAATTCCGCGGGGTTTTGTTTCGGATCCCTATGACGGTGTGGAACGTGAATTGGCAGCGATTTATGACTTGGAATTGATTGACGATTCGGTAATTCGCAGTTTTATCTTTAATAGTCCGATTTTGCCACCTGGAAGTTGGCGAGATCTATCCCAACATTTTAGTGAAGATGGATTGCATCCCAATCGCTTGGGCAATAAGTATTTTGCTAAGATCGTTAGCAAGGCGATTGAAAACGTATTAGGTCCAAATGTTAGTCGACGCCAACAGAATACTAAGGAGTAAATCGTATGCCAGCGTGGGTGATCTTGTTGCGAGGAATCAATGTTGGCGGAAAACACCGACTCTCGATGGCTGATCTTAAATCCTACCTGTTGGCAATTGGGGTGAAACAAGTTGAAACTTACATCCAGAGCGGCAATGCAATCGTCGAGACCGATGCGAAATTAGCAAAAGCGTTGCCCCAATTGTTGGCGGAGCAAATTGAATTGCATCACGGCTTCCGGCCGATGGTGTTGGCAATTTCGCAATCTAAGTTCAGAAAAGCCATTTCTAATAATCCGTTTGCCCAGGCTACTGAAAATCCCAAATCTTTGCACTTTTTCTTTTTAACGGCACCGTCAAAGACGATTCGCCAAGAAATGCTGAACGAGCTTTGCAGTACGACGGAACAGTATCTATTTGCCGACGACGTGTTTTATTTATACGCACCCGATGGAATTGGGCGGTCAAAGCTTGCAGAAAAAGTTGATAAAATTCTCGGCGTGCCAACGACGGCGCGTAATTTGAAGACCGTTACTCAACTGGATCTCATGCTAACTGATACTTAGTTTATTGTCGCAAGTTTTTAGGATTGAACATTAATTCAATGACACCCAGATTCTTTAAAAATGCGACGTTATTTCGCCAATGGTTAGCGCAGAACCATGCGACAGAAAAAGAATTAGTTGTTGGATATTACAAAAAAGAAACCGGAAATCCTAGCATCACTTGGCCTGAGTCCGTGGATCAAGCACTTTGTTTTGGCTGGATAGACGGAATTCGCAGACGGATCGATGACGCCAGCTATTCCATTCGATTTACACCTCGAAAGCCCAGCAGTATTTGGAGCCAAATAAATATTGCCAAGGTTCAAGCGTTAATCGAAAACGGAATGATGCAACCCGCTGGACTCCAAGCGTTTGAAAAGCGGTCGGAAAATAAGTCAGGCATTTATTCTTACGAACAACGCGGCATCGATTTCGAGGAACCCTACCACAGCATATTTCAACAGAACAAAGTAGCTTGGAATTTTTTTGTGAAACAATCCGTTTCATATCGTAAAGCCGCATGTTGGTGGGTTATCAGTGCCAAACGCGAAATGACTCGTTTAAGTCGACTGGCCAAATTGATCGGACATTCCAGCAATAGCGAACGAATTCCCCAATTTAATGCCAACAAGAGACCTGACTCAAAACCGTGAGCCAGTTAGAGTACCCCGATTGTCCTCAATCGTCGAAGGCGTGCTGAGGGCGCTTCGCAAGCTTCAGGCGCTGGAAACGCCCGAATTACTGGCACCACTCAAACGCTTTAACAAATCGCTAATTTGACCAGGTTCTAATTGCGATAGTCGAGGTGAAATTATCTATTGCACTGGCAGTTCGATCCGCAATAAGCACGGTCGATGATCGCTGGTTGATTGATCATCTGGAAAGTCGTTTGGCCGGACAATCACTTCACAGTGAGACTTCCAAGTTTGGGCCAACGGTGATACAAAGGCAAAATCTAATAACGAGTCTGGATAATCGTCTATTCCGTCTTTGTTGCGATCAGCCCAATTGCTATCGATCATCGGCACTGGTTGGATCCACCGCCAGACGTCGCCTTGGACAAATTGTTGCATCGCAGGATTTCCTGTTGCGGTGGGAAAGTCGTAATCAAAATTGAAATCCCCCACGCCGAGTATTGGGATCGATTGTGATTTGGCCCATTCACGCAGCCCAATGGCTTGAGTCTCTCGGACTTGGGCATTGCCACGTGCCAAATGGTTGACCATCACCGCAAATGTCTGTTGTGATGATAGATCTCGAAATTGGTAGACCAATGGAGATCGGTGATTTCCCGGGTTAATCACCCATTCTTGATATTGTTCGATTTCGTACCAATCGACAAACTCCAAACGATCTTTTCGAAACGCTATTGCCAAACGATCTTGATTGCCCGTTGTGCCCAAATTGGAAAAATATTCATTGCCCAAAGAAGACACAACGGTTGCGAATTCCTTGGCATTCACTTCGGAAAATGCATAGACATCATAGCGGGGCATTTCGGCCAGTTGTTTGGCAATTTCGTTTGGCTGCGCGCCGCCAGATTCAATATTCCAAAATAGGACGCTCAGTTCAAAAACGCCTTTTTCGGAATTGGCGACTGCACGAGTGGGCAATGCGACTTTCGCGTCGGCACTGTTTGCAAGCCCACCGTTTGGATTGGTGGGCTTAATTGGAGGTAAAAAGGCAACATCGGCGGCGGCAGGTTTAATTTCAGATTGTGGCTGCGCTGTTGGCCGACACCCGCCAGAGATCACCAAGAACGCTAAGGCCAGACAGAGCGCATTCCGGTACACCTGGAACTGAAAACTGAATATGAGTTGAAACCGACTGCGCGATGACTGCGCGCAGCATCCCACAACGCTTGTACATTGCATTTCATGCCACCAAATTCATGAATCAAGAAGAGAAAAAGCCAAGCGGCTTTAGCAGAAGTATTGTAGCCGAAATTTTAGCCCTATAGTAGCTCGATTGTCCTCAATCGCGTCCGCAGAAAAAAAGTAGCACGCGAGTCCTCAATCGAGCCCGCGCACTAACGTCACTCCAAAAATTTAAACTTATACCTCCAGCGTTGAAATCTTCACAATTACTTCAAATTTACTGCGTCAATAAACTTAGTATGGGTGACGACGCTATAGATAAAGCCGCGGGTGAAAATAACAGTACGCAATATATCGTTGAATACCTCGCAAACGATTGCAGACAATCGTTCTACTCTGAAGACAATCGTTCTGCTTTTTGATTTGCCTTCTCGTCTTATCCACTACCGCAAATCAAAAACAAAAGCCAACAAGCAAGACTTGTTGGCTTTTGTAATTTTTTAATCCATGTTAGAGCACATGGACCACGATCTAGTTCTCAATTGTTTTCGCTAGTTTAACCTGTTAATGGGATAAATGATTAATAGCGTTATCGAAACGAATCGTGGCAACTATTCTTGTTTTTCAGCCAAACATTCTTTAATCATCGCTTCAATCGCGCGTGCATTTTCATCGCCGGAGCCGACTTTCACCAATCGAACTCGGCCTTGCCGATCGATCACCACCGCATGTGGAATACCGGTCACGCCAAAATTCTTGTACATTTCGCTGCCTTTGGGCGTAACCATGCTGGGATGCTTAAGCTCATGCTTTGCAATAAACTTTTCCAACATTTCGCTTTCCTGTTCGATCGATACTTCTTCCTCTTCACCAAGCTTTTTGGCTTGATCGGCTTCATCGTTCCAAACGTAATTGTACTGGCGGGTTACGCCCACAATTTGTAGTCCCTCGGAACCATAGGCCTCTTGGAGGTGTTTCAAGTGAGGAAAAGTCGCGATGCACGGTCCACACCAAACGGCCCAGAAATCTAACAAAACGACTTTGCCCTTTAGTTTTTCGGGACTAAAGCCGGTGGCATTGACCCAGGTTTGAGCATCCATTGCCGGAGCAGCTTGCCCAATCATTTCCATCAGTTTTCGGGTAGCGGCAATCCGACCTTTCAATTGCTCGAGTGAAGCAAGTGGGCGCTCGAGGGCTTTTTTCGCGGTTTCGTTGTTTTCAACCAGACCATTGACATATTCGCGAGCACCGTCCAGCATTTTTTCAGCGGAATCCGGATCAGATTCCATCGTTTGTTGGGCCGACATACCGATGGCCGAAATCCAAGGGGTTATCAAACCAAATCGATCGGGGTGCTTTTCAATCTGACTCTTAACAAATGTGTCGAGTTGTGAAAAATAGTCAGCACTGGCTGCCGCATCTCCGCTACTTCGCATCAATGACATTAGGATCGAAGTCTTCAGCTGTGCCGGACCTTCACTTTCATTGCTTGCAACCCAGTCGTTTACCTTGGTCAATTCGGCTTGCATGATTGCAAGGCCGTCTTTTACATTTCGGTCCGAAACTAGGTTTTGCGCCTTTAGCAAATTCAGCTGCGTGATTGTTTGTGTTTTTGGGCTAAATGTTTTTAAATCGGCATCTGCACTAACTTTGGCCAACACTTCATCAATGGTCGAACCAATCTTGTCGGTATTTCCAGTCCGACGATAAATCATGCTCATCATATTCACAGCAGCGATTCCGCGCGTGACATTTCGCTCATCGTCCATCTGAGCGATGGCATCATCAATCATTTTTCGGGCTTGAGTCGCGGCGGCGTCGTTTTGGCCGGCTTGCACCAGCGCCAATGCCAGTTGTTGTCGCATGTTGAGATACCGCTGATTGGCAGTATCGCTCTTTATCAGGTCTTCGACCAAAGTCGCTGCCTTGTCGAACTCTTTGGCCTGCAACAAGTCGGACAGCTTTTGCGCCGGATTTACATCATCATCTTGTGCCATAACATTTGCTGCGGAAAGCAACAGCGTTATTAGCAACGCCATCAACATGCGAACCTTCATGGAATCACCTCGCCTATTTCTTGGGTACAATTTCACACCACTCCTTCCCATAATATGGCACTATTAGATAGCAAATACAATCAGCGAACTTGCTGAAGGGACTGTGGGCAACCGCCGTCAAGGGTAGGATTCAGACGGAAAACAATGGAGCAAAGAATGGATTTAGTGGGGTTTTGATTTCGATTTGAAATGAATCTCGCATTGTCCCGACTCGCAGTCCTGGTCTTTCTCTCGATTCCAACGGTACCGCTGGCGGGCAATTAAATCGTAACCCCATTGCCAGAGTGGCAGGGTTCCTGGAATGTGCATTAACGGGGCCAGCAACCATAATTTTGGTAATCGGCGGGTTAAATATCGAAACGCAGCGGCGCCTCCCCATCGTTGTCCGCCGGGTCGCACGACGTACATTTGTTGCATCAATTGATCATGGGTCAAATCCGGAGCCCAACGACTGATTTCCGGATCATGCAACGAAATAAATGCCAAGCGATTCTTTCCATCCCAACGATGTAAATTTTTAACTTGTTTTGTACAGAATTGGCACAAGCCGTCGTAGATTACCACATCCGCTTGCGGCAGATCTTTCGGCGATGGCAAAGTATTCGAATTTACGGAACGAATTGAATTCATGACAAGTTTTGCTATGTGGCGATCGTCGCCACGTCCTTTTTCGACTCTTCGGTTGGTCGGGTTGCGTCCAAAGAGTGCCTTTGATCTAGAGCGAAAGTCTAAGTCAAGGTTCTCTGAAAAAGCCAACCGACGGCCTTAGGCGAGAACAATAACAGTACTCTTACCCTATTAACCTACCCGTTTTACTAGATCTCGAGCAACAAAATTGAGATAAAAAATTCAGTTTGACGAAGTTTTGACAGATTAAATTGAATATAATCGGGCAGTGATTTGCAATTGATAGTGATTTGCAACTGATGCAGTGCAAAACCGAGACTCGACTTTTGCCAATGGTGTAATAATGAACGACATCCAACGACAAGTGCGAAATGCCCAATGGCGAATCAACCTCGGACGACTTGGATGGGCTTTAGTTTGGTTTCTAGGGGGCAGCTTTAGCGTCACGGTACTCTTATGGCTAGTCCCAAAAATTTGGCCCTGGGAGACGATGAGATCGGGATTATCAGCCGATCAATGGTACTGGGGAACCGCAACCGTCACTTTGGCGATTGGAGTTTTGGCTGGACTTGTCTCGGCTTGGAGACGTCGTACTCAAACCATCGATGCCGCCATTGAAGTCGACCGCAGATTTGGGTTGCGGGAGCGAATCAGTAGTGCGTTGTGGCTGCCGGTGTCCGAACAGAATACCGAAGTCGGTCAAGCGCTTATGGCCGATGCTCAGGCTCGAGCCAAACGCATCGCGATTAGTGACGAGTTCAAATTCCATCCGCGCTGGTCTTCAGCTCTGCCCCTTTTGCCACTGGCCATTCTGTGCGGCTTGTATTTTATCCCCGACGCTCAACCCAAGCCCGGGTTATCGCTCACTCAAGTTGCGGAGAATCGCGAAAAAGTAAAAGTCGA
Source organism: Pirellulaceae bacterium (assembly GCA_041739975.1). Classification (GTDB taxonomy): domain Bacteria; phylum Planctomycetota; class Planctomycetia; order Pirellulales; family Pirellulaceae; genus BJ22. The sequence goes on along the minus strand of JBGSMY010000292.1, from coordinate 8,873 downwards.
AGTGGAAGAAATTAAAAAGTTGGTTACGGAAAAAGCCAAGGAACTTGAAGAACGCGGCCTCAACGACTTGGCCGAGCAAATGGAAGCAATTGCCAAAAGGTTCGACCAACAAAACGGCGATCCCGAGACTATTAAGAAAGACGCACTGATCAAGATCAATGATCTGCGCCGTCAAATCGAAGAACAACAAAAACAAGTTGGCGACTCCGAATCGCTGAAGGCCAGTTTGGACCAACTCAAAAAAGTGACCAAGGGTACAGGCGAAAAAATGGCCGAGGCCCTGGCGGCCGGAGATTTACAAGCAGCCAAAAAAGCAGTCGAAGAACTAGCAAAAAAACTGGCCAGTGGTGAACTTAACGAAATGGAAAAAAAACAACTGGCTGACAACCTCCAGCAAATGGCCAATGAAATCAAAAAAATGCAGGAGCGTCAGGAGGAGGCCAAACGGGAATTGGAGAATCAAATGAACCAAGCCCGCCAACAAGGCAACCTCCAAAAGGCCGCTGATCTTCAAAAGAAACTTGACCAGTTAGAAAAAAACCAACAAGCCATGCAAAAAATGCAACAACTGGCTCAACGACTCGAAAAGACCGCTCAAGCAATGCAGCAGACGCCTCAACAACAAAAACAAAATCAACAGGGCGAATCAGCTAAAAACGACGCTGAACAAAAATCCGGCGAACAGAAAAACCAACAACAAATGGAACAAGCGCAAAAAGCTTTGGAAGACTTGGCCCAAGAAATGGAAGATCTTGGCGCGAGCATGGAAGCGATGGAAGCTCTGAAAGATTTGGAACAGGACTTTCAAGAGGTGAAAGACGGCATGGGGCCGGAGCGCGATGGCAATAATCCTAACGGCAAGCCCAATGGCGAGCCCAAATGGAAGGATGGCGCTAAAGATGGCGGTGACGCTGGCGGTGGAAAACGCGATATCGAAGAAAACGAGACCAAAGAATATCGGTCTCGCGTTGCTGGTAAAATCCAAAAAGGCGAAACGGTTATTAGCGGAACGGCCGATGGCGAAAATTTGACCGGCAAGTCTTTGTTGGAAGTTCGCGATATGGTCCAATCGTCCATGTCCCAACAAACCGATCCGCTCGAAGATCAGCAACTTCCCAGGAATCAGCGAGAGCATGCTCGACAATATTTTGAAGGATTGCGAAAGGGAAAATAATTGATGAACTGGAAGCGAGGAGCGCGGGACTTGGTTATTCTCGCGATCTGTGGGACTGTCTGCTACGGTTGTTATTGGTGGTTCTCGCAACCGACCGTTAATGTTGGTACGGTCGACGCCGAACTTCAGTCAGTAGAACGCCAAGTAGCCGATCTTGCATTGCAACGCCGCACGTGGAATATCGCTGTTGAGAACTTGGAAAAACTCGTTGAAAATGACCCCTACAACGGGTTCGCTTGGTACAACTTGGGAATTGCCCGCTGGAATCAATGTCGACCTTTAATTGAAGCTCGCAATCAGGAACTCAGCGCTGCACAACCTGACGCCAGCCGCGTAGAAGAAATCCAAGAGCAACTGAAGCCGGCGATTGCGGCTACCAGAGAAGCTTTGATTGGTGCCCTGGATTCGGCCCGTTATCGAAATTCAGCGCGTTATCTGTTGGCAGTCATTCACGTAAATCAAGGTGAGATCGACGAGGCCGTGCAACTCTTACATGCAGCTCTCGATGACGGTTATGTTCGCCGCGGTGGTGTTGATTCCAATGAAATTGCTGCAATCCAAACTCACCCTGACTATGAGGCGTTGCGTAATAAGGAGTATGCAAACCTTCGCAGCGCCAGCTATTTAATGCCGGTCTTCCCTCGTCGTCCGCGGACGAATTAGCAACCGACGAATTCGAAGCTGATCGGAAATAGGATTGGCTACCTTGAATACGAATTTCTCGATAGATTCAAAGGTATTTTATCGATTCGATTTTTTGCTGCGGTATTTAGACTTTCAGGCTGGTCGTTTGTGGGCTGAAACTTGACTTCACTGACCGCGGAATGTTGTCGGGATCGACCTGCCGCTGAGGACAGCGGCAGCTACAGTACGGACAGCGGCAGTTTCAGAAGTTTTGGTGACCTGCCGCTGAGGACAGCGGCAGCTACAGTACGGACAGCGGCAGCTACAGTACGGACAGCGGCAGCTACAGTACGGACAGCGGCAGCTACTGTATGGACAGCGGCAGCTACTGTAAGGACAGCAGCAGATACAGTACGGACAGCAGCAATTGTAGAGGCTGCTTAGGTAGACGCCCCCTGTTCCCGCTGGCTGGGAGGAACACTAGTTTGACGACAAGTGGCCCTCAACGGTTGCCAATATCCAAAAATCTGGGAAATTATTGGGACCACTTTGAGTTTTCAACGCAAACGTAGTGGACTCAGTTGAACGTTGCCGAGCAAACCGTTCGGCCACGTTCCGTGCCATAATTTGAAATATCGCGATTGAAAACTCACGCATCGTGTGGCAATCATTCTGACTTAACAATTGATCAAAATCCTAGGGACTCATTCTTTTCAATAGGTTTACAATGAAACGATACTCGACATTGCTAATTGGATTTATCGTTAGTGCGATACCAATTTTGGCGTTTGGACAAACGGAAAATACTCCGGTGGCTCCAACGGGAAAGCCCGTTATTACCGACGAAGCTCGTAAAATCCACTTCTCCGGTATGCTGTTTGACGGCCACAATGACCTTCCTTGGACGATGCGAGCACAAGCTGCATCGTCGTTTGACAAAGCCGATATCGCCAAACCACAACCCTTTCACACCGATATCCCACGGCTTAAACAAGGCGGTGTAAAAGCCCAGTTTTGGAGCGTCTATGTACCCGCCAACACTGGTGAATTGGGTACTGCTCTCACGACGACCCTGGAACAAATCGACCTGGTACATGAAATGTGTCGTCGATATCCGGAAACTTTTGCCCTGACGTTAACGAGCCGCGAAATCGAACAGGCCGTAAAAGATGGCAAAATCGCCTCGTTAATGGGAGTCGAAGGCGGGCATTCAATTGAAAATTCGCTACAAAATCTGCGGCGACTTTACGAACGCGGCGCGCGCTACATGACACTCACGCACAGCAAGACCCTTGACTGGGCTGACTCCGCCACTGACGAAGCTCGGCACAACGGTTTGACTCCATTTGGAAAAGAGGTGGTCGCCGAAATGAATCGCTTGGGCATGTTGGTTGACCTTTCACACGTGTCTCCGAAAACCATGATGGATGTCCTCGATATTACCAAAGCCCCCGTTATCTATTCGCACTCATCGGCAAGAGCAATTTGCGACCACCCTCGCAATGTTCCAGATGATGTCTTGCGGCGTATACCGGAAAACGGTGGTGTCGTAATGGTAAATTTCATGTCCGGGTTTGTCGTCCCGACGGAACAACTCAAGGCTGAACCGCAATCGTTGGGGAATTACCGAATTGTAGTCGATCATATCGAGCACATCATTCGAGTGGCCGGCGTCGATCATGTTGGAATTGGCTCCGATTATGATGGCGTGAGTCGTTTGCCGGTCGGCTTGGAAGATGTATCCACCTATCCCGTGATCACCCAAGAATTATTAAACCGCGGTTATAATCGCGAGCAAATTCACAAAATCCTCGGTGGCAATGTCCTGCGCGTTTTGCGTGAAGCGGAACGGGTTGCTCAGCCAATGAATGAAAAACCGTCTGCTGCGGACAAGGAGTAAAAACGCTATGGCCAATCAGGGACAAATCGACAATGTGATGCAAGAGACCCGCGTATTTCCGCCGACACCGGAGTTTTCGCGAGCGGCCCAAATTGGCTCGCTCGAACAATATCGCGAACTTTACGAAACGGTCCGGCGAGATCCACAGGCCTATTGGGCGGGAATCGCTAAGCAGGAACTGTTTTGGTTTCGCCCGTTTACGAAGGTATTGGAGCAAACCGATTGTGACGTCGCTTGGTTTGGCGATGGACAAACTAATCTTTCTTACAATTGTCTCGATGTGCAGGTAGAGACTGGCCGAGGCGATAAAGTTGCGTTGATTTGGGAAGGCGAACCCGGTGAAAACCGCCAGCTGACTTATCAAGAACTACTGTCCGAAGTCTCTCGCTTTGCAAATGTATTAAAACGTTTGGGGATTCAAACGGGCGACGTCGTCTCGATTTACATGCCGATGACACCGGAGCTGGTGATTGCAATGTTGGCATGCGTACGAATTGGCGCAATCCATAGCGTTATTTTCGCTGGGTTTAGTTCGGAAGCGATTGCCGATCGAAACCAGGATGCCGGCGCCAAGCTACAAATTACGGCCGATGGATCGTGGCGTCGCGGCAAGACGCTTCCGCTCAAAGAAACAGTCGATGAAGCGTTGGCGAAATCTCCCACCGTCAAGAACTGTATTGTGTTAAAGAGAATTGGTGCGGGTTGCTCGATGACTCCAGGCCGCGATCACTATTGGCACGATCTGATGTCGGCGGAAAGTGCCACATGTCCCGCCACTCCGCTGGATAGCGAAGCCACCAGTTTCATTCTGTATACAAGTGGTTCAACTGGCAAACCCAAGGGAATCCGCCATACGACGGCCGGATATAATTTGTGGGTGAAAAAAACGTTTCAATGGGTATTTGATTATCGAGACGATGATCTCTATTGGTGCACAGCGGACTGTGGTTGGATTACCGGACACAGCTATATTGTCTACGGCCCATTGTCTAATGGTGCAACCGTTTTGTTATACGAAGGAGCGCCCAATTTTCCTGCGGAGGATCGGTTTTGGGCAATCATTGCCAAACACCGAGTTACTATCTTATACACGGCACCAACTGCCATTCGCTCGTTTATAAAATGGGGCAACGAGCATGTAGACAAACATGATCTATCGAGTCTAAGACTGCTCGGTACCGTAGGCGAAGGAATCAATCCCGAAGCGTGGAGTTGGTATCACGAAAAAATTGGTGGTGGTCGTTGTCCAATCGTGGATACTTGGTGGCAAACGGAAACCGGAGGCATCATGATGTCGCCATTGCCTGGCGCCACACCCACCAAACCCGGCAGTTGCACCATGCCATTGCCCGGCGTTTTCCCAACCATTGTTGACCAACAGCTCAATGAAGTCGGCGTCAATCAAGGCGGCATGTTGTGTATCGCCAAACCCTGGCCCGGGATGTTGCGTGGCATTTGGGGCGACGACCAACGATTTAAAGAACAATATTGGACTCGGGTGCCCGGTAAATATCTTACCGGCGACAATGCGCGGATCGACAGCGACGGTTATTACTGGATCATGGGGCGAATCGACGACGTCATCAATGTGGCAGGTCATCGACTCAGCACCATTGAAATAGAAAGCGCCTTGGTCTCACACCCGGCCGTCGCGGAAGCCGCCGCTGTCGGAAAACCTGACGAAATTCGCGGTCAAGCGATCACTGTATTTGTAACGCTCAAAACCGGTTTTGAGTCAGCTACGACCAAAGATGCCTTGAAACAACATGTTCGCCATGAAATCGGTGCGTTGGCCGTTCCTGATGATGTTCGGTTTACACAAGCATTGCCAAAAACTCGTAGCGGTAAAATCATGCGACGACTACTGCGGGATATCGCCAGCGGACAGGCCGAAATTCGCCAAGACACCAGCACACTCGAGGACTACAGCATCCTGGCACGATTGCGCCAGGATGATGAATAGTTATTTGGCTGCTTCGTTCATTCAACAAATTTACCAAACGATAAATTTACCAAACGTTGTGCCACCAATCTGTCGACGTTATGCTCCTGATTGGTGGTATATAAGGGCGCAGCGAAACGTTGTTACTGGAAACCAAAGGTTACTAAAGAACCAAATAAACGAATCGTTGTAACGATTGCTGCAAACAATTCGGCCAGAAGATTTTCAACCGTGTTGCCAACAAATAATTGGCTATTGGGCCAATGCTTTTTTGACTACTTCGGTGAACTCGTCACTATCAGGGCGAACCTTGGAGCCGAACCGTGCGATCGGTTTGCCGTCGCGACCAATAACAAACTTTTCGAAATTCCAACTGATGTCACCCGCTTTGGCAGGAGCTAATTCTTGTTTGGTCAAATATTCGTAAAATGGTGCCCGGTTAGCGCCGTTGACATCAATTTTGGCAAACATATCAAACGTGACTTGATATTCTTTTAAGCAGAATTCCTTGATCTCCAAATTTGAACCGGGCTCTTGGCTGCGGAACTGATTGCAAGGGAAACCAAGAATCACCAAACCTTGCTCTCCATGTTCTTCGTACAAGGCCTGAAGAGACTTGTATTGCGGCGTGTAACCGCAGCGACTGGCAACATTCACAACGACCACAACTTTTCCGGCATATTTTTTTAGATCAACTTGCTCGCCATCGATCGATTCGACTGTGAAATTAAGCGATTCCGGAACTTGGTCCTTAGCTTTTTCTTGGTCTTGATCTTGTTGACTCGCATTAGCCCGTTCTCCGGAAGAAGTTGCGCCAGCGGTTGTGAGCATCAGGGGCGATGCGGCGTAAATCTGAGTAATCGAATTGAATTGCACAATAATCATTGCCATAATCATTGCAATCCCGACGCATAAAAGTGGCGCTCGGAATGCACTAACCGTGTACTTGCCGAATTGACTGACTTGAATTTTTGTGATCATGATAACCTGACTCCCTTGGGGCTGGATTAATTCGTTTTGACTGATTTATATAATAATGTAGGCTGATTTAATTCGAGGCAGACAACGTCCTCCTCAGTTTGAGTTCACGCTGGGCTGAATACGCGCTAGGCCGAGTTCACGCTCCGCTGAATACGCGCTGAGCCGAGTTCACGGCCGCGCGTCGGTCAGGCCCACGAACAAGTCGAAACCTGTTCGATCCACCGGAACGCTTGTTTAAACCAGTATATCCCGCATAACAGACACAGCCATAACGTTAGTTTACGAAATTTCGGCAGGCAAGTTCAGGTTAGGACCTTGAATTGAGTGGCATATTTGAGAAAGAGCAGCCGTAGCAGCGTGGGAAGCAAGCCCAGGAACTACCGTGGTATTGCCTCTCACTAGGATTTTATAAATGGCGAATCCAACTAATAAATCAGACAACCAAGCAAAAACTTGGATCCGTTGGCTGAAGCAAAAATGGCGACATTGGTCGAGAACACCTGATGGCGATTTGCGTCCCTGGTATCAGTCACCCAGTTTCGTCGCTTTTGCCATAATCTCATGCTTGCTCGTTCTGATAACAATCATCAACTATCCCAATGGCATGCCCCAACGCGGCGGCTTTATCAGCGGCGACCCGTCCAAAAGCCGGCAAGAGGTAGTAGATATCCTTCGCGAAGGATATCGCTTGGTCCGTCGGGGTGATTTGGAATTGGCAATTGGTCGATTTCACGACGCTCTGAAGATCGATAGTGAAGACATAAACACACATTTTGCTCTGATGTTGGCATACGAAGGATTGGTAGATAACAACGAGTTGGCGGGGACTTCAGAGCAAATCGATTCATGGCGTCTGAAATCCGCAGAGCATGCGCGCTATTTGCTGGATGAATTGGATAAGGTTGCCACTTGGCCAAATACAGATCCCCAATGGGTCGGTGAGGCATTCGTCAACGCTGGTCGTGTCCACGCCCGACAGGCCAACTGGATCGAGCTCAAACAATGCTTGGAAACGGCAGAACAAGCGGGGTATACGCATTGGGAGATCTTAGAAACGGCGACCGAATATGAAGCGGTTGCCGCGCAGCCGGAATTTCAGAAAATTCGCGCTCGTTATTTAAAACGATAGGTCGAATGCCAAGGGTCGACGTTCGTAACTTAACTCGATCGATTGCCCCAGACTCAACAGCACGATCGCTTCGGCCAAATTGCTCTGATAAATTCGACGAAGTCCCAGATATGAACAGGTCAATCGAGGATTGATTTCTAAAATTAAACTTTGCCCATTGAGTTCTGGGCAATTCATCAGCAGGTCAAAACCAAAATAGCCTTGGCACATGGGCAGACCTTGGATGGCCCGACTAACGATTTCATGAGCATGTTCGCGCATTAGATCATCTAGTGGAAATGATCCGCCAATGTAATTTCCGGCCGGTTGGCAATCGAACCGTTGCACTGTTGGCTCCAAAATCAGCGTGTGGTTAGGGCCCTGTATCACTGACACGCTAATCGACAGGCCCGTTAACCAGGGCTCTATTCGCCATGTGCCTTGACTGGGGACATTGATTGGGGCACCTGCATTTGCGAATTGGATTGACTCACTTCCCGCACCGTCGTCAAGTTTGAGTACCATCGGTTTCGGATATCGTAACGACTGCCCCAACTCGGATGGGGCTAGTCGCTGGCCAAACTCGGGCTGAATGCCGTGTTTGGCCAAGTGAGTTAGAGTGGCCGATTTGCTCATGGTCAGCTGCACGAATTCGCCTTGAGGGTGAAGTTTATGAATCGGATGAGCGTTTAACACCTGATTAAGTTGCATGAGGCAACCTTCCGACTCCGGAGCGATAGCCCAAATTGAGTCAAACAATGGCAACATCCCAACTAATGCGGACTGCCAGTCACAACCTGGCGGCAATACACATCGTGAGTCGGGTGGCAACGACGCCAGCGCTTGTGACCACGGTGCTTCGAACTCCAGGGAATTCGAGGCACACACGACGACAACCTCGTGCCCAGCGCGCCGAAGGTCATGAGTCAATGCCAGCAACATTCCGCCGCCTTGCCGCAACATCGACTGGGTTTTTGGATTTTCCAAGGTCTGGAAAGAAGCATTCATGCCGATTTCAACTGCGGAAAGCCATTCAAATACGAGAATTTTCATGTTTGTGTCGAGTCGCTGGTTTACAGATTTCCTAACCGTGGACTAAAATCAGAGTATCGCGATAGGTGAAAATTGAATCAGGAGATGGTAC
>JBGSMY010000286.1:0-4271 GCA_041739975.1 Pirellulaceae bacterium | reverse complement strand
GCAGATCGTCCGAAATAAGTTCCATGGTGAATGGAACTACGAAATCCAACCAAAAAGATAACTGCTATTTGAATAACTAAATTGCGGGCAACGCCTTAGCTGGGAGTAACCCACCACTGACTTTCGTCAGTGGTTTTGGCTGGAGGTAACCCACCACTGACTGACGTCAGTGGTTAGCTGGAAGTAACCCACCACCGACTGACGTCAGTGGTTAGCTGGAAGTAACCCACCACCGACTGACGTCGGTGGTTAGCTGGGGGTAACCCACCACCGACTTTCGTCGGGGGATTGGGTGGCGGGGGGCTAGGTCGCTCCGACCGGGGCGTATCGAGTGAAATGAGCTTGGATTAGACTTAGCATTGATCGCGTCTACTTGTACTGGTCAAAATTGGCAAAGGATTAGTGCGTATGGGGCAAATTGATGAATTGATGTCGGTTTGGGAACAACGACGTGAACAAGGCGAGCTCCTATCACCCGAAATCCTTTGCGCTCAACATCCGGAACTTCTCAATGAAGTCCGTTGGCAAATCAAGGCCCTCAATGCTTTTGAGTCTCAATTCGCCAACTCCGGCTCCGCTAACCCAAACACCTCACTAAACTCGCCCCCACAGCGCGATCAACAACGCTTCCAAATCGCTTCCGAATATCAAATCCTCACGCATCACGCCAGCGGTGGCCTGGGCGATGTTTACCTGGCCAGAGAATCAATTCTCAATCGACGTGTCGCCATCAAGTTTCCTCGCGCTCAACGACTCAATTCCGAACAACTCGCTCGCTTTGAACGCGAAGCCCGTATCACCGGTCGCCTTGATCACCCAGGGATCGTCGCCGTTCATGCTTTAAAATCCGATGATTCACAAGTCCCATGTTATGTGATGCGGTTTGTCGAAGGGCCAACATTGCACGAACGTGCAGTCCGTTGGCATCAACAATTCCCAAACAAGTCAAAAATCCAATACGCTTCGCTCGAGTTCCGCGAACTCCTTCAACATTTCGTGGCTCTCTGCAATATTGTTGCTTACGCCCACCAACAACATGTCGTCCATCGCGATATCAAACCGGCTAACGTCATTTTGGGCAATTACGGCGAAACGTTTTTAATGGATTGGGGTTTAGCTCGCGTTGATTCTCCTGTAAACCTTTCCACTCTCACGACGCATCGCAATTCGACGGACGTCGGTTCTGCCCCTCAATCGAAAGAAATTGTTGCCATACAATCCTCACTGCGAGATCCATCTCAAGCCAGTGCTCAGTCTCAAACTGACTCTCAATCTCAATTCAGCCCGCAATCACAACTCGGCTCTAACATCCCCGACGGCAATACCGCTTTGCAGTTCGATACCGACAAAACAATCAAAGAAAACCAAGCTGATGACTCGTTTGTGTCACTTATTACCAAAAGCGGCCAATTTGTTGGCACCCCTGCCTTTGCGGCGCCCGAACAATTACTGGGCAACTTGTCGCAAGTCAACGAGAGTGCTGATATTTATTCGCTTGGCGCAACACTCTATTTTATTCTCTGCGGATCGTTACCAATCAGTGAACCCGGCGGCGCAGTTCACTTGGCTTCGCTCACATCCGGGGTTTTAAAAATCAACCCTTTGCCTGTAGCAGTCCCGCCACCTCTACAGGCTGTTTGTCGGCATGCTCTGCAATTTCAACCTAGTGATCGTTACCCAAATGCACTTACATTTGCCGCCGACTTGCAGCGCTATTTGGCTGATGAACCGGTCAGTATCTTGGTCGAATCCTGGACCACCCGCAGTTTTCGCTGGCTGCGAAAACATCGTTCATTTACGCTCACGGCAGCCACTTCGTTGGTATTTTTGACCATTTTTGCGACAGCCGCCTTAGCTTGGATTTCCAGCCTTAATCGTGACTTAGCAGGGGCCAACCTAAAGCTGATTTCCTCTAATGATGAATTGGTGAAGACTCAGGCAAACGAACAGCTTGAACGCCAACGGGCCGAGGACAATTATCAAGCCGCACGCGAGGCAGTACAACAATATTTGGTTAATATCGATGGCAACGATAAACTAGTCCAAACAGATTTTTCAGATCTCCGTCGTGAATTGCTCGTATCCGCAAAACCTTTTCTGGAGCGATTGCGGAACCAGAATTCCGATGACCCGAAAATTGAACTAAGCCGAATTGAGGCCGCATTTCGCTTGGCTCTGATCGATCAGCAAACGGGTGAACCCGATGCGGCCGAGGCCGGTTATCGCGATTGTTTGGCAATCATCAATGCGGCCCGCGAACGGCAACCTGATAATACCGAATTGATCTATCATTTAGCCCGCTCCCAACGCAACCTAGCAATGATCGTCGGTCGTCGCGGCGAACGCGAGTTAGCGGAGAAACTGTTGCGCGATGAGATCGAACTGCTGCATTCCCCCGAAGCCCAACGGCTCGATCCACAAAAACTTGCCGACACACTGCACTTTGCTCTCATCGGCTTGGGCAATCACCTGCATACTTATGGAGACCAGACAAATGCCGCACAACTTTTGACTCAAGCAATTGAATTGGGCCAAGCACATGCGGTCAAATTTCCGGACTCAAAAATGGCTAAAGAGAATTTGGCTAGCGCCCATGAACAATTTGGATTTGTTTTACGGCAAGAGGGTAATCGTGCGCTGTCGCTCGAGCATCGACAAAGCGCATTGAAGTTACGACAAGCTTTGGTTGAGCAATCCCCAAAGAACAGTCGTTATCGCACTTATCTGGGGATGAGTCTACTAAATCTAGGTGTGATACTTGCCGAAACGGGCCAACAGAATTCAGCCCGCGAACATTATCGTCAGGCATTGGCCGTTCATCGGCAACTTGCGCAAGATTTTCCAGCCAACCCATTGCATCTCGAAAATGCCGCCAAAACTCTGAATAATCTCGGAAACATTGCAAATATCGAGGTCGATCCAATTCCCCGTGAGAGCTATTTTCAACAAGCGATAGAAGTTCACCAATTGATGTGTGCCAGATTTGTCGACGACAAAAGGCAAGCCGTCAGTTTGGGCGGAGCCATTTGCAATTTAGCCAGTCATCAAATGAAAACGGATGCGGGCCTAGCCGTCACGACATTTAATCAAGCGGAGGAAGTATTAAAAAAAGTAGAGACTTATTTGCTAAACAATCCAGATTTGCGTTCGAATTTGCGAAATGTTTACGGCGGACGCGCCAGCGCTCATGGCATGTTGTACCAACCGGCAGATGCCAAACGCGATTGGCTTCTGGCGGCCGAATATGATAGCGGGCGAAATCGTCCTTTTTTTGAACAACAAGCGGCCGAAGCTGATTCTAAAATTGCCAAAATAAATTTGTTTGCTGCCGCGCTGCGAGGGGACTCTGAAATAACCGATCCAGCGGAAATGGCTGAGTTTGCGACCTACTGTGTCGCCCAACAGGCTTATCACCAAGCGGTTGAAAGTTATTCGGAAGCGTTTGCCAAGCAATCTGATTTGGTTTCGCAATTCGGCGACAACGCGGCTTGTGCCGCAATCGCCGCAGTGGACCACGAACGTGCGACGCAAGATGTTGAGTCAAATGTAGCCAGCCGTAAAGCAATTCGTGAACAAGCACTTCGCTGGTTACAGCAGCATCTAGAATCGATCGGGCCCACAACCGGCCAAGACCGTCAACGCTTGCGGCAATGGACGACGCAGCCGTTGTTAGTTGGTGTGCGCGAAATTGATGAATCCAGTGAGCTGGATGAAGCCGAGCGGTCCAACTGGCGTGAATTTTGGTCGAAAGTCAACGACATGCTGCAAAACTAAAAATGCCTATCGACTGATCTGAGAGCTCTGCGGCTAAACAAAATAAGACATTGTTGCAAATAGTCCGTGGCCCTGGCCAACCACGCGTCAGCTGATAGGGACAAATGGTGTCAAGCACCTGCGTGAGGAGGACGTACAGTTTTCGAGAAGCGTTTCACAGTAGCCGCCGCGGTACAGTAGCCGTCCGCGGTACAGTAGCCGTCCGCTGTCCTCAGCGGCGGAATAGAAAGCTCTCTTTGTTTTTGTTGCCAGAAATTTGTCATCGATTGTCAGCCTGAGGACAGGCTGACCTACGTTACCGCTGTTACAGTAGCCGTCCGCTGTCCTCAGCGGCGGAATAGAAAGCTCTCTTTGTTTTGTTGCCAGATATTTGTCGTGGATTGTCAGCCTGAGGACAGGCAGACCTACAGTAGCTGACTTACAATAGCCGCCGCGGTACAGTTGCCGTCCGCTGTCCTCAGCGGCGGAATAGAAAGCTCTCTTTGTTTTTGTTGCCA
>JBGSMY010000274.1:0-14481 GCA_041739975.1 Pirellulaceae bacterium | reverse complement strand
TCAATTGCTGCAAGAGGCGGGGACGATCAGATCCGCGGAAGAATTTGCCAAACAAAAATTAGAACAAGCACTTCGAGATTTGGATTTCCTCGCCGACGCTGACGTTCGCCGCTCATTCGAACAATTGGCCCAATTTGTATTGACTCGAAATCACTAAATCACCAATATAAAAACGACAAACCTATTCGACTCGTTTGATAATATGCCAGCCCAAGGGACTGGCGACCGAGTCGAACTCCGCCAAGCCAACTTCGTTTATTTTCAGTGGAAAGCCGACATCGCCAAAGGCCGCGACCATTTTTTTTCGCGGCATGTATCCAGTAGGTATTTCCACAGCCTTTACTTGGTGATTAGCGATTTGATAGATGCCCGGGTATTGATCGTCGGTGTTGGCTGATACCAATTGCCCAAAATTTGTTACAGGCAAACGGGCTTGTTCCAAAAGTTGTTTCGCCAAAGCTTCCGCCTCCTCTTTGGTTCGAGTAATTTCTTTTCCAGGAACCGAGCCTTGAAACCCGATCAAAATATGCTGCACGGTTACAAAACGAGGTTCGGCCTCAGCAGTTGCGGCATTGCCATCGCCGCCGGTCGATTGCCCCGTTGTTGAATTCTCCGAATCGGTTGGGGTAACAACAGGCTGGGGACAACCCGATTGTAGAATCAAAAGTCCGGTCAGCATCACATAAACAATGATGGTCTTGGCGAATTGCATTCTCATTCCTTCGACGTCGAGAATTGATCACTGGAGTACAGTTTAATAACAAGTTTTGATTGCCACCAATTTGCGATGACCGTCACTATGAATTGTCAGCGAGAATTAATGAAAATCAAGCGGCTTGAATGGAACGGGTGTTTTTTGCCCATTGAATCCAATCCGTAACTTCCTGCAAATCTGGCTTTTTGCCCGCCCGAACGATCTTTAAACCCTCTTTTGTGTCGGCAAATGGACCCACGCGGTCCAGCAAAGTTTTTGGGCTAAACCCAGCCAAATCTTCGGGTTCGGTGATGCCACAGGCCACCAGCAGTTGAGCATCATGCCCGCGCAAATTGGGTACGCGACACACCAAGCGAGCTTGTTGTTGCCATTGGCGAATCACATCAGCCGTAATCCGTTTGTAATCGATTTTTTCCGACATTGATTCGGCGGTGGTCCGCAAGAAGTCGCCAATGGACTGCACGCCAATATTCAAAAATCGCTCCGCAGTTTTTGGACCAATCGATGGCGCCGCTTCCACCGGGTCTTGCAGATTCAAATAAAACCGGTCACTCGCGTTTTCCGCCACCGGAGTGGCCACAACATTGCTCGGTCCGGCATCGTTTGCCGGCTTACTGCGCAACACAGATTCCGATCGCCCTTGGCGTTCAAGTGGTGACAAGGACGCAGTTCGTAACGTGGGATTGTCGAATTCGGTTGCGGCAACAACTTGAGGTGCAAATTCTGCCCGGTGCAAAGTCGGCCGATCGACAATCGGCCGCGAGGCGTTGCTGGGTTTTCCCGTTCGTGGGAAATAAGGCACTCCTGGTCGCAATTCTCGCGGTCGACTTTGCGAAAAATGACCCAATTGCGAGTTGTCCACATCCGAGTTGGGGCGTGAATCGTTGATCGATGCGGTTAGCCGATTACGACGACTATACCCGGAATCTCGACGCCAACGCGATCGCGTATTGCGGAGACTTTGTTGCCATTGATTCACCCGATTCAAATCGTAATGGTCACCGCGGACGGCAATTCGCCGACCATCGGGTGATTGCAGGAATCGTTGGATGCGAGCTAGTAATTGACTGCCTGAGGTGTTTTCCAAATGCTCCGGTTCGCAAATTCCACAGGCGACCAGCACCCTTGAATCCGTTGGGCTCAAACCGGGTGCACAGACCAACAGCCAGGCTTGGGCCTGCCATCGATCAAGTTGACTTGGTGTTATCCCTGCCGATTCGAGTAAAGGAGGTAATCGACTCGGTTCCAAATCCAATAGATCGGAAATCGAAATGACATTAATTTGCTGCAGGATTTTCAATTGCAAGGGCTCGATCAAATCGATCTGTTTGAGAATCGTTTGGGAGTGAATAGGGGTGACCTGAGGAATTTGGGACGGATACATTTCGGCCATCGGCTCTGGATCGGCGACGCCCGTTGTATCATAGGTAAACGACCCCACTCCTGAGGGAGAAACTGCAGTGGGCCAATCCGTATTAGTCGCAACGCGCGCCGTGGGATAAAGCCGATAGTCAATGCGATCGGAATAGACCACAGGCATCTTAGAATCGAGTGACGACGGAACAACTGGTGGCGTCAGCGGCAGCCAATCTGATCGCATCGACTTGGCCACAGGTACAAACGTTGGCGATTCCACGAGCTGAGTTGAAATGGGGTGAGTCGATAATGGCAGAGAAGTTTTCCAATTCGTTACTGGGGTTGCAAAACTCGAACCTGAACTGCTTGCAGAGCAAATCGAAAATTGGCGGAATTCACCAAAAGCATCCAGCCAACGTTGTTCGGTCCTGGTTTGCTGGTCCACAACCCACACGATTTGCTCACCCTGAGATGCTAAATCTCTGAGGCAATGTGCCAATCGTACGACGGAATCGAAGTCCCAAGATTTGGCCACCTGCGTTAACCATAACGGGAAATCGACGTGCTGTTGGCGCATCGATTCGCTGGCGGCAAAGGCAACGCTCAAAACTGTATTTTCTTTGATCCGCATCGAAGCTTGCGGCCAGGGCGATGACGTTCCCGACCTTGAGTGCCATAACAATAGACGAGCGTCACCCGGCAAGCTGATATCTAAATAGTCGTCGCTGCCCGAGAGGCGATTTAGCCAATAAGCCACTCGGGTCGTGAAGGCACTAGAGCTATAGGCCGGTTGACGTTCGTCGTCCGTGATTCGCGGCACCAGTTGTTCGCGTTCCGTTCGCAATTCGTGCAACCGGCGTTCGATTTCTGGCAATCGCAATAACCAGCGCTGGGCCGTCGATAAATGCCATTGGTCACGTTCGCGTACCAAGGCCTCGCGACGGGTGGAAAGACTGGCATATTCCGATTGCAACGTACTGCGTTCAGCCAATAATGCGGATCGTTTTGAATCCAATGTGGCCAGTCGATGTCGCGGAACGGTCAAATCAGGCTGATAGAGTTGATATTCGAACAGTTCTGACGGTGCTGGCTCAGCGCCCAAGAAATGACGGCGAGCCGACAAATATCCTTCGCGCTTCGCCCAATCCATAAATGCAGACTCAGCCAACTCAATCGCCTGAGCGCCAACCGTATCGATTTCGCGAATCGACTGGATGGCCTGCCGTCGCGTCTCGAGCAACGAGTCAATTGCTGCTTGAGACTGATTAAAATATTCACGTAACTCTTTCATTTCGGCTGCCGCACCGCGATGCCGTAATTGAGTAAACTGTTGCCCCAATTCTTGAATAAGTCCTTCTTGGGCGCGGCGCAATTTTTCGGTAAAGCCAAGTGCGCGTTTTTGTTGCTCCTTATACGATGGCTGCCCGGCGTCGCCAGTTGCTGGCGTTGCGGAATTTACAAGTGACCAATGGTGGTGCAATTGATCTAATGAATCGATTGCACTCAACGATTGTTCCAAAAGCGAATGCGCTTGGTGGTACGGGTGTTGTTCATCAGTCAACACGCGTTCATTCCACAGAGTCATCTCATCGCGCAACATTAGTCGCCGTGCCTGGATTTGGCTTTGCAATGCTTGCCACCGAGCAAGATCCATGTCCAACCCATCGAGCCACGAATACAAAATCAACAGTCGTTCCGAATGGGGAGCCTGAACCGGAACATATCGTACTTCTTGGGTCGTATGACTTAGTTCATATCGTAATTGGTCGAGTTCGCGATCGATTTGGTTGAGCTCTTGGTCAATCGCCGCAAATCGTATTTGGATTTGATGAACACGAGACTCGGTTTCACCTAATTCGCGTTCGACAATCGACCGGCGTTGGCGCTGTTGCGACTCAAACGAATCTCGCTCGACCGTTAATCGGCTCTGCTCTAGTTCTAATTCCTGTACATCAGTTAACAATTGAGACCAACGTTGCCGACGTTGTTCCGCCTCACGACGCCAATTATGATATTCAAGTTCGGATTTCCAATACCTCTCGCCAACAGGCACATTCCAACGACTGGGAAGTTGGCGGATCATTTCCATGATTTGCCAATCGACGCGATCCGAATCCACATCAAAAAAAGAGGCAAAGATAGAAAGTTCGAGTTGTTGTAACCACTGAGCTTCATGAGATTCCGGGGCCAACTCGATGCCGTTGCTATGGATTCGAATGGGCGCCGTCAATTGTAGATCGCGAGCCAAACGAAAACGTTTGCCGATCCGTTCAAGTTCGACAACGCTGGCCGATAAACGTTGGAGATTTAGCCATTGAGCACTCCACAGACTTGGGTCCGTCCCAAACATCACATGACGCAGTGCTTGCCGTAACCGCAATGCATTTTCAGATGAGTCGACCCATAATAGATTGAGGCCGTCGGATAATTGCAAATTGTTGTCCGTCGTTGTCCACATCAAGCCATCGATGGCAATTTCTTTGAGCTTCATTGCTTGCTCCGTCCTCACAAGGGTGTCTTCTCTACACCAAAAATCTAATACACTCCCGCCAATTTACCTAGACCAGTTTTTCCTGCTCATATTACCGAACCTACTGTTGTAAGTCACGGGGAGCAGAAAAATGCTATCTAGCCGCCAAACTTTCGCCCCTGCCAGCATTCGCGGACGCCGGTTTTCAACCGGCGTTAAGAGTTGCGCGGTCGTGGACGCCGGTTTTCAACCGGCGTTAAGAGTTGCGCGGTCGTGGACGCCGGTATTCCACCGGCGTTAAGAGTTTCGCATTCGTGGCCGCCGGTTTTCAACCGGCGTTCACAGTTGATTTTTTCGCCGCCAAACTTTCGCGCCTGCCAGCCCGCTTTCAGTGGGCGGTCCAAATTATATGTAAATGACGAGATTGCACGAAAGATTTTTATTGCTGGCGTTTTTACGGTAAAAGACTCGAAAACTACACAACCACCTCGCAGGCCGGCAGTAAATTTTACCGGGAGCAGAGTTCAACAGCTAGCCACCCCTACGCGGACTATTGAAAAATACCAGTTTCGTCTAACTTGCGAGGCAATTCAGGATCGGTGTTGAAAACATTCGATATTGTCCACTGAGGACCCGTTGGTTCGGGATAGTTGTCTCGTTTGATCTCAATAATGATTCGGCGTTGCTCATTGGTTGACGAAAACGTCAAAAGATATTGCAACCGAATTCGTTCTGACCGAAAAGCAGGGAAATAGGCTACCTGTTTTTCGAGCTCGATTTTACAGTTCTTACCTTCTCGCCTGAGCGAGATTTCAGGCTCTACGGTCAAATAACTAACAAAATGGCGGTTGTTTTTCGTTGCCGAATAGTCTGAGGGCAGGTTGTCGTAATAGGCCTTGAGATCGACGTTGCTAGGCTGGCGGTCGGGAAAACGCAATGTCAGTTCATAAGGTCGATGGATTTCACCCTGCTGCACCAGATTTAACCACTCATCGACAAATTCAACCGCTTTGGCGTTGATGAATTGGCGGTAAGACTGTTGGTAACTAAAGCCGGCGGCCAACGCTATAAAAGGTAACAGCAGACCAAAATAAGCCCAACGAAGGCCAATAACATTTTCACCACTGGTCGAGACTTTGACGATTACCCCAACGCAAAACATTGCCGCCAAAATGGGTAAGGCGGCCATGTCGACATTGATTAATGCAATCAGACTTACCAAACCTGCGGCAAATGCAATAAAACACATTGGGCTGATGCGGCGATAACGTTCGTCGATCCGCGGATCGCCGGGCGCTTCGAATTCAATCTCCGACATGAGTGAATATCTTCCGGTTTGGGTGTCGAAAAAAAAGTATTCGACTGAATTATTGCAGAATTTAGCTTATTGTGCGACTCTCAGGTTGGGATTCTGCGACATACGCCAGCGACGAGCAGCTTGTTCGAATGTGAAATTGCCATTCGGATCGAACACACGGGCGTTCAATTCCAGATCGTCTGGATGAACATTCAACTTATAGTCGCCAAAAATGGCAGACTGTTGATAAGCGGACAAGGCCCCGCGAGAGCGGCTCTGAATAAACGCCAACCACAAACGATCTGGCCCCACTCCCAATTCTCGTTGACCGGGGTCTTGGTAGACAGCGTCCGGCGGTAGTGGAGCCAAATGCAATGAGAAAAACGTGAACGATATAAAGGCGCAAGCCAGCCACAGGCAGACGATACTTCTTCCCGCGTAATCGAGTACAGGATGGAATTTCAAGCGCACGGGACTCAGCATGTCGGTCATCATTCTCAAGCCAACGAACGTGATAACAAACAGACCCCACAAGGCCACGAACTCTGTTAAATATTGATAACTGGGTTCCAAGCCATCGAGGGTATAAGCAACATTTTCATAAAAACTGCTGGCGACCAACGCAGCGATAAAGAAACTAATTAAGTTTAGAATGTTTGACCACAATCCAAACCACCAGGTTGAACCAACTATAAAGAACACAATACCTAACGCCAATAACCAAGCCATTTGAGTTGCGTTAACCTTTCTTGGCAAAGACACGTTGAATTTCTTCCACAGAGGTCACGCCTTGTGCCACCAATAGAACGGCTTCGTCGCGCATTGAGATATGTCCACCTGCTTGGGCGACTCGCATTAACGTTTCTAATTGAGGTTGTTGGCGAACGGCTAACTTCAGCGATTCCGTAATCTTAAGCAATTCAAAAACCCCGACTCGTTCGCGGTAGCCGATGCCAAAACAATCGGGGCAAGCGGGAATCGGTTGACCTTTGTCGTCAACGGCTCCGGGTTGAAGAATATACGGACCAAATAGCTGCCGCACCCGTCCGGGCGGAATTCCTAATTTCTGTAACAATTGCGGATGAGGTTCGTAGGGAACGCGGCAGCTTCCGCACAAACGACGGACCAATCGCATGCAAACAATACAATCAAGTGCTTCGAGTAACGAATCCACGTCTGGCTTGAGGGCCAGTAGTCGCGGCAATGTCTCCACCGCGTGTCGCGAAAAAATTCGCGTTATTACCAACAAGTGATTTTTGTTCACCAATTGCGTTATCGCGTCCAAAGTGCGACCGTCCGGCAATTCCGTAAATGCAATTGCATGGGGTTCTCGCAACATTAGTCCTGGCATGATGTCGCCAATCCATTGCCGCGTACCATCGTAAACTTCTGAATTTACGTTAATCACTTCTTTTTCGCCCCGGGTTTTTTCTTCGACCACGAAATAGTCTCTCAAGAATCGATCCGCGGAGCCTAATACACCTCGCCAAGTCGTTGTAAATCCTTCTCCAGGCAATGCGCTGACGACAACCAGTCCATGTTCGGCATCGACATACTTTTTGACTTCTTCGCGCAACCCTTTGCGCATGCCCATTTGTTCTAAATTATCGACCGGTGGCTTTTTGCGTTCCACATAGACGCCAACGCGTTCGCCCGTTTTGATGCCTTGGCTGACAACCCGTAAGCGGACTCGTTGGAACTCCCACAGGGCTTTGAAATTGCCTTCTTGATGACGCCGTCGTTCGCGGTAGTCACTGCCCGCCAATTGTTTTAAAGCAGCCAACATGTAATCGCCAATTTCACGATCCAAAGAAGGCATTTCGTGCCAAACGCCATCAATTTGATATTTGATAATCACGATTTGAGGCGTGAAATCAAAAAGTGCAATATCGACACGGCGAGCAATCAAATCAACGAGCATCACGGCCAATGTTGGATAACCGGGTGATGCAATCACCATTTCCAAGTTGGACTGTTGTTCGTCCGGGGTGACGCCAGCCGCATCGATGGTGATTTCAGGTACGACGATTGTTGGTTTCTTTGCCATCGGCTACATCTTTCGCGCGACTGGTTTCGCAGGTTCCGCAGGTTTGAATACACGTTGGACTTCGGCAATTGAGGTCACGCCATAAAGCACCATTTGATAAGCATTTTGCAACATCGTTTGGAAACCTTGTTGGATTGCCAGTTGTTCCAGTTTGGCGGGCGGCATACCGCTGAGGATTGCCTGACGCAATGGATCGGTAATCGTTAACAGTTCAAACGCCGCAATTCGTCCCAAATAACCGAATCCGCTGCATTGCGGGCAGGGTTGGATTTCAATTGGTTTTCCATCGGGTCCCAGAATTGGCTGGTCCGGAGGAGGTGGGACAAAGGGGCTCCACAAGCTATTTTGTTTGCGGGGATCACCCCCTAATCGTTGAATGATCTCTGGTTTTACCGCGATCGACACCCGACAACCTTCGCACAATCGACGCATTAATCGCTGACCGGTAACCGCTCGCACGGCTTGTACAAATTCTTCTTTTTCAGTGGCAAATTGAAACAGTTTATGCCAAGCCTCAGCGGCATTTTGAGCGGATGCCCGCAAGGTAATCGATCGCCCGCTGTCGTTGGCTTCCGCAATTAATAGCCCGAGCGAACTGGCGTTAACCACATCGGGAACGACCAACATATCAGGTTGTTTGAGCAAGATCGCGCGCATGACATGTGCGGGCGATTGGCCGGGAGCGAACCGTTTACAGTCCAAGTTTTCCATCTCGGTTTCGTTTTCGCCTTCGACTGCAATGGCCACGCAGTCGCGCGTCATGCGATCGGCAGCATCTAGCGCAGCCCGCCAGGTCGACGTCAAACCCATTTGTGGCGGTGCCGAAATGATCACGATCCCCGGTTTGTTTAGGGCATCTTTGAGCGATTCTTGCATCGGCTCGAGCATTCCCAATTCACCCAAGTTCATTTGCCGTGAGATGGCAGCTAGTAATTTGACAATAACTCGTTCGCCAGTCGGAATGCCTTGAGAAGTTACTTCAATCCCTGCGGACTTGATCCCGCGTTCGGCCCATTTGTAGCGAAACATTCCGACTTGTCGATTTTTGCGATCAACGGGATTGAGTCCCGCCAAATGTTTGAGGCTAACTAAAAGTGGGTCACCGACTTCACGCTCGAGATTGGGAAGTAAGTGCCACGCGCCATCGACTTGCATTCGCGCTGCGACACCTCCTTGGGTATAGTCTAACATGACTAAATCGGCGCGCGACTCGGCTGCTCGCGCAACGATTTCCTTGAGTGTCACAAACGAAGGGCTTTGTCGCGCCAAGATCAATCGCTTTTTTCGTAGGTCCGCGTCTTCGCCTGCGGGAGTAAACTCGATTGTCGGACCTAAGTCTTGTTGCATAGTCGGAGCGGAATTAGCAAGTGCTGCCCCTCCCTGCATTTGAAATCGAATCGTATCGCTAGATTTGACTTTTCCATTGCGAATGACTCGATAAACGTACGGTGGCAGAACCGCTGCAATTACCAAAAATGGATAGGTCGCCCAAAACCAGGGAATTGTAATCGTCAAAAAGAATGCCAATACAAAGCTGCCGACGATCAACGAATTCCAATTCGAGGGCGACATGCCCAAAACATTACCCCATTTCAGCAAATCGTGATTGACGCGTGAGGCAAAGAGTGTCCAGGGCAAATACACCAAGATAATTGCGACTAATTTATACCAGGCAAAATAGGCGCCGGGTCCGCGATTTTGTTGCGGATTCCCAAACGATGGCTGTTCAATGGCCGAAGGCCACAATTGCTGAGCCACCGTCGCATCGACCAACCATAGTGTGCCGATAATCGCCACACAACAAAACAGCAAACGGCTCAGCATTACAGAATTCCAGGTTGAGAGACCTTGATCCCCTTGAGTCGCATTTTAAGCGCCTCTTTGTTGGGGGCCACTTGAAACGCAGTCGGACGATCAATCAGTTCTTTATCAACCAAGTCCTTTAAACTCTTGGTAAAGTCCTGCATTCCCTCCTCCTCACCAATGCGAATTGCATCCGCCAATTTTTCGTCTTTACTGTCCAAAATCAATTTGATGATGGTCGGATTAAACGTCATGACTTCACAAGTCGGCACACGTCCCACACCCGGTCGAATTGAAGGCAATAATTTTTGAGCAATGATTGCTTTCATATTAAATGCAATCGCACTGCGAATGGCTGAATGCAAATCCTCGGGAAACAAGTCTAAAATGCGTCCGATGGTTGACGGTGCGCTGGAGGCGTGAATGGTACCAAACACCAAGTGGCCCGTTTCCGCCGCATGAATGGCGGTCATAAACGTCTCTTCATCACGCATTTCACCGACCAGGATAATATCCGGATCTTCACGAACCGCATGCTTCATGCCAATCGCAAAATCTTGGACGTCCATGCCGATCTCACGTTGGTTGATCAGCGATTTTTCCTCGGTAAACACAAACTCGATCGGATCTTCTAAGGTCAATATGTGCATCGCTTCGCGTTTGTTGATGTAATCCAGCATGGAAGCAATCGTGGTACTTTTGCCAGAACCAGTAACGCCGGCCAACAGAATCATACCTTGGTCAAAATCGCAGAGTTTGGCCAAAATGTCTGGCAAGAACAATCCCGTAAAGTCGGGAATTTTGTTGTTGACGCGACGCGCGACCAAACCGATTTTGCCCAACTGTTGCAACATGTTGACGCGAAAACGCCAAGTGATGCCATCGACATCAATGGTATAGGCAAAGTCGGCACCACCTTCTTTGTCGAAAATTCCGCGCGACCGTTCATTCATCATCGGAAACAACAAATTGCACATTTCTTCGATTTCAATCGGGCCGCGATTGAGTTCGCGCAATTGCCCGTGAACGCGAATAATCGGGGGCCTACCCACTTTCATGTGCAAGTCGCTACCTTCCATTTTGACCAGCGCGCGGAAATAACGGTCCACTTCGCGTTCTTCGCGTTTCAAGGCAAATCGCTTGATCAACTCGTTGGGCTCTGATTGGCCCGCCTTGCCGTTGATCGGTTCGTTGTTGTCTGCCATACCGTCGTGTGCTCCTTAGCTTTCTGTTCCTGGTTCCCCCGCATTCCCTATTCCCTGCTTGGCAACGTACTGGTGCGTCGGGGACTGCTGCAGAATTTTACACCCCAAATCGCATTTGCGTCTAACCCCCCAACACGATTTGACATCGCTGGGCGCGGTTGCTGAACCAAGTTTCTACTTTAGGCACCGACAGGCGAACGGTCAACAAAATACCGTTATTTTGCCCCGGAAATATCGTTTCTACCCCTCCCAACTGCCCAGATGGAAATCGGACTGACGATTCATCAAACTCTACCCTGGCCAAATTGACGGAATCCGATATAGTTGTCTCGCCGTCCGGTTCTTTGGTGCAATGTAGTCTTCCTGGTCCGGCGGCCAAACTTTTGAAATGAATGGCAATCACCTGATATGGACGCTTCCATCTACAATCGCGCACAGGAAATCGCCGAACGGGTACTACAACTGCGAGACAGTCTTTGACTACGGTACCCGTTGTCAACGAATACAAGCGATCGAACATCGCATGTCGGAGCCAAACTTTTGGTCCAATCAAGAACTCTCGCAACAAACGGTTGCCGAACTTAAGGGACTTAAAGGCGTCGTAATTCCAATGCAAGATCTTTTGGCCAACAGTCAAGATCTTGAGGCCCTGCTGGAAATGGCGGACGATGATCCCACGCTAGAAGCTGAAGTCACCGCTGAAATCGATCGCTTGGAAAAACGACTTCGTGAATTGGAGTTAAAGTCTCTGCTAAATGGTCCGCACGATGAATCCGGAGCGATTCTGTCAATTTACGCCCGCGACGGCGGAACTGATGCCAATGATTGGGCCGAAATGCTGCTGCGAATGTATATCAACTGGGCCCAAAAACAAGATTACAGCGTGGAAATTCTCGATCGTCAGGATGATATCCAGGCCGGGATCCAACATGCCACGGTCGCAATTCGCGGAACCATGGCTTACGGTTATCTAAAATCGGAAAATGGCACACACCGCTTAGTTCGAATTAGCCCGTTTAATTCCGAAGGCAAGCGTCAAACCAGTTTTGCCGCCGTCGATGTCACACCCGAAGTGCCCGACTCCGTGCCGGTAGAAATTAATGACGAAGACGTGAGAATTGATACCTATCGCGCCAGCGGCGCCGGCGGACAACACGTCAATAAAACCGATAGCGCCGTGCGACTAACTCACTTGCCAACCGGCGTCGTCGTGCAATGTCAGAACGAACGCAGCCAAATCAAAAACCGCGCCACAGCCTGGAAAATGCTCCGCGCTCAACTCGCCCGCCGTGAAGAAATTAAACGTGAAGAGGCTGAAGCGGCCAAGTATCAAAGCAAAGCCCGAGTCGGATTTGGCAGCCAAATTCGCAATTATTTTTTGCATCCCGATCAACGGGTCAAAGACGTGCGGACGGGGCACTATGTCGGTGATTTTCACCGCGTGCTCGATGGCGACATCCAAGGATTTCTGGACGCCTACCTGCAATGGCGAGTCAAAAACGAACCCGCCGCCGTAGACGACGATTAATTTGTCAGCGACGAAATCTCGGTCGGCTTAGTCAGCTACGAAGCGCAGAATCCGTAAATTACTTCATACTTCTAACGGGCGTGGCGCCGTAGGCGAGTTCGTACTATTTCGTACTATTGGTTTGCTTTAAATAGTGCCTTGATGTCCGGTTGCAAGACAATCACTAACGCCCAAATGCCAACCGGTAGGCCCAAAACACAACAGCAATTGCCAAAATTTATCATGGCCGCTATCGTCGAACCAAAGGCCACACCCCAATTCTAGAGCTTCATCAAACAAAAACCGCCCACAATTATGAAAACGTTTAACAATATGAAAAACGATTGCATGACGGCGGCTAAAGTTCCCCGCCCTCCGCGCTGAAATTCTTGCAACCACTCTGGTTCACTCGGATCAGGGACGATTTCCGCCCCAAATAAAGCTAATCCAAAGCTAAATAGCGAAGCGATCAGACCCAGTCCACCGACGCACATTAGCGCAATTGCCGGTAACAAAGACTTAGCATTTGAACCGCTGCTCGGGGGAGGAGTTTGAAATGACGGCTTCAGGGGCTGAGAGTAAGGGTTCTCAAACGAAGGATATTGAGACATGGGTACGCGTCCTCGATCTCGTGGTTACTTATTCCCGACGCTAGAAATCGAATTCGCCGTTAATTTTCCGACTCAATTGAATTCGATCATTAATCGTTGCAGTTCAGTCTCGAAAGATAACACCATCGAAACAGTTCGCTCTAGTATTTACTATTGACGACCTATTTTATCCCTTTCGTCAGCGTTATAACACGCAAATAGCTTGTAATCACTACCTATCGGAACTATTAAATCCGAGTCAATCGCGTTGATAATATCGGCGGCGACTCCAATGTGCGCCAAACGACACAATATCGATGTGTCAGTGAAATCAGTTTTTCCAATTGCTCGTCAGACATTGCACTGGAGATCCGAAATTCGATTTCAATCGCGGTCAATGCAACCGGAGCCGTCTTATTGACCGCCAATGTGCCACAGAAATCGAGCTCTCCGGTTACCAGTACCTCCGCTGACTCGAACTCTAGTCGCATCGAGTGGGCGACGGCTGCCAAGGTAACTCCGGCACAACTTACCAGTCCCGCCAGCATAATCTCAACCGGACATTGAAATTCAGTATTGCCCCCACTTTGAGGATGCAGTCCCGCTGGATTCAACGATTCGGGATATTCGATTTGGCAGACTAAATGTCCCGCATCAATTCGTCCGCGTGCAGTTAATGTTCCTTTTGCAGCGGTCGGATTCGCCGCATAAGTCTGCTTTAACTCCGTTTGTTTTGATTTCAATTGTTCCGCCGTTAACATGCGTTTGTCATCCAAAAAAATGTTTCCATCTCAATCCGGCTCACGTATTTTTATCAATTGCTAGCAGAATTGATATCGGTGATTGAGCACAGCACAGTCTATACTTTGATTCGCTGGCCCCACACGGAAGTGGGTACTAATTGGGATTAGAAGCACTTTACCATTTTGAAAAGTGGTAATTGTGAATTTAATCTTTTGAAGAACAGGGCAGGGGAGCAAGGAGGAGTGCCCCATATTGTGACGGAACGATATAGTACTTCAGGAAAGACAAGTCTCGCCCGCGCCGCTTACTGCGACGGTTTGCGCTGTTACGCCAGTTTTCTCGGCTGCTCATTGCTCGTGGGATTATTGGGTTTGCTCGGTTATCAATGGGCTGACCGAACGGTGCAGCACCGTTTCACGGATTTAGTGCTGCAGACCATCAATCAAGATTGGGAAGAATCGGGTTGGCGGGTTCATGCCGATCGAGTGGAAAGAATTGATCAGGTTGGAGTACGGTTCATTGGATTGGCCGTTTATGCACCGGGGCAGAACCAACCGGCTTTGCGTTGTCACCAGGTTCTGGTTCACGCGGCCTGCGAGCTAACTGATTTGCTCAGCAAAAACGTTTGTCCCCAACGAGTCGAGATCAGTGACGGCTTGATTGTATACGACATGCAGCGGGCAAGTTTAGACGATTGGAAACAGTTCATTGCGTTTCTAGAATCGAAACGACGACCGGATCAGCCGC
>JBGSMY010000267.1:0-7693 GCA_041739975.1 Pirellulaceae bacterium | reverse complement strand
CTTGCAAAAAAGGACTGCGGGTTTGCTTCGTCCCTCGCCAACTCGGGCAAAACTGCTAAAATCCGGGCTCGAAAAGTCCATGGTTTAAACTGACGAGCCCAACAAAATGCGATCCACTGAACAATTGTGGGAAATCGAACTACAACCGCTGCCCGGACATCCCGACCGTTTGGCCGAAAATGTGCTGCAATCACTAACGGATTTGGGATTCTCGTCCAGTGGTCGAGCCCGCGCTGCTAAAAGTTATCTAGTCGCCGGCTCCATGGAAAAAAAAGACGCGGAACGGATCGCGCGCGAATTATTGTGCGATCAAGTGGTGCAACAATTTGCCGTTGATAAAGTGAGTTCCGAATCGGTTTTACAATCGACAGCCGTTGAAGAGGCTTTTTACCAAGTTCTTTACAAACCAGGGGTGATGGACCCCGAATCTCAAAGTGTGCTGGGAGCAATCCAATCTCTGGGCTTGGCAGCCACAGATTGCCGCACCGTTCGCAAATACTGGCTGTCCGAATTCCCGCCAGATCAATTGCAATGGCTGGCAACTAAGATTCTCAGCAATGACTCGATTGAACAATTAGTCATCGGCCCGCTGCCTTTTCAAAAACTTAGCCTGGGGCAAACCTATACGTTTGGCTTAAGTCATGTCGAATTGCTATCAGCACTTGACGAAAAATTGCTGCAAATCAGCCGCGACTGGCAATTGAGTTTGACGTTGGTTGAAATGCAAACTATTCAAACTCATTATCGAGAACTAAATCGCGAGCCCACCGACATCGAACTGGAAACCATCGCGCAGACTTGGAGCGAACATTGCAGCCATAAGACGTTGGCCGGCCGTGTCCACTATCAAGACGAAAACGGGGAATTGAAATTTAACAATCTGCTCAAAGAAACCATTTTTGCTGCGACTCAAACGATTCGCGCGGATCTCGGTGACCGCGATTGGTGCGTAAGCGTGTTCAAAGACAATGCGGGTGTCGTTCGATTCGATGAAAACTGGAACGTGACCTTTAAGGTAGAAACTCATAATCGCCCCTCGGCGCTCGAACCTTATGGCGGAGCAAACACCGGACTGGGGGGTGTTATCCGCGATACGTTGGGAACTGGCTTGGGCGCCAAACCAATTTGCAATACCGACGTATTCTGTTTTGCCGATCCCAACACAGCAACGGAGTCTTTGCCACCCGGAGTTCTGCATCCGCGCAGAATTATGAAAGGTGTTGTTAACGGTGTGCGAGATTACGGAAATCGGATGGGGATTCCTACCGTTAATGGCGCCGTTATCTTCGATCAACGATACCTGGGCAATCCCATGGTGTTTTGTGGCAGCGTGGGTTTGATCCCAAACGGCAAAACCAATAAACAACCACAAGCGGGTGACTGGATCGTAACAATCGGTGGACGCACCGGACGCGATGGCATTCACGGCGCCACGTTCAGTTCAGTTGAATTGACCGATCAAAGTGAAAAGCTAAGCGGAGGAGCAGTTCAAATTGGCAACGCCATTACCGAAAAAATGTTGGCCGATGTCATGCTGCAAGCGCGAGACCTTGGCCTCTATAACGCTGTGACCGATTGCGGGGCAGGGGGTTTTTCCAGTGCCGTTGGCGAAATGGGCGAAGGGATTGGCGCAGAAGTTTGGTTAGAACGCGTGCCGCTCAAATACGCCGGACTTTCTTATACGGAGATCTGGATTTCCGAAGCCCAAGAACGCATGGTGCTTGCCGTGCCCCCTCACCACTGGGATGCATTTGAGAAATTGTGCTCCAGCGAATCCGTCGAGGCGACAATTATTGGCGTGTTCGCACCGACTGGAGAACTAACGCTCAAGTATCAAGACCACGTTACCGGTCGCCTGAGCATGGAATTTTTGCACGGTGGTCGACCTCCAGTCGTCCGCAATGCAAAATTTACACCTCGATCAACTGACCCGCAGACCGCACGCGAGACATTGGCACAGCAAAATCCAGAGCAAACGCTGAAAAAGATTTTAGGCTCGTTGAATGTCGCCAGTAAACATTGGATCATTCGGCAATACGATCACGAGGTGCAAGCCAACAGTGTGGTCAAACCGCTGGTTGGAGTGGCCAACGATGGACCAAGTGATGCGGCTGTTGTGCGGCCGCGACTGGAATCGGATCGAGCCATTGCCGTTGCCTGCGGTATGAACCCATGGTACGGAGATATCGATCCCTATCATATGGCTGCCGCATCGATTGACGAAGCCATTCGCAATTGTGTGGCAGTGGGAGCGGATCCTGACCAAATCGGAATTCTCGACAATTTCTGTTGGGGCTACACCGATCGTCCGGAAACACTAGGTACTCTAGTTCGCGCGGCGCTTGCTTGCCGCGATGTGTCAATCGCATTTGGTACCCCCTTTATCAGCGGCAAGGACAGCCTCAATAACGAGTTCAGCTACATCGATCGGGAAGGCAGCAGACAAACTATTTCAATTCCGTCGACGTTATTAATCAGTGCTCTGGGCATGGTTCCACAAGCCGAACAATGCGTTACGATGGATTTGAAACAGGCGGGAAATCAAATTGTAATCGTCGGTCTGACTGGCGAACATTTGGGTGGCAGTCACGCCTTGCTTGAGACCGCAGCCGCTCGCTTAGGCAAACCGCCAGCAGTCAATGTTCCGCGAGCGCGCCAATTGTATCGACAGTTGCACCAAGCAATTCGCCGTGGCTGGGTCCGTAGTGCACATGACCTCAGCGAAGGGGGCTTGGCGGTTGCTGCAGCCGAAATGAGTTTTGCTGGTGGTCTGGGTGTGGAAATTGATGTCGCTCAATTGCCTTGGGAAGATGTTTTGCCGGCAACCAATGTGGCTCGACTTTTTTCGGAATCGAGCTCGCGAATTTTATGTGAAATCGAACCGCAAAATCTGGCCCAGTTTATCGACCTGTTCCGGTCGGGTACCACAGCGGTTTGCGGCCAAGTGACCGCTGGACCGGACGTAATCATACGGGACTCGGAAAACATCTTGGTTCAGTGTTCTTGGCAATCGCTCAAACATGCTTGGCAATCGCCTTTAGATTGGAAGTAATTCATGGCTCAACCGCGTGTCTTAATTTTGCGTTCGCCCGGTACTAACTGCGAAATTGAATCGGCCTATGTTTTCGAACAGAGCGGCGGAATTTCGGAAGCGATCCACGTCAATCAGTTGATGGAAAAACCGGAGATTCTCAGGTCATTTCAAATATTGTGTTTTCCAGGCGGCTTTAGTTTTGGCGACGACATATCGGCAGGCCAGATTTTGGCATCGTGGCTAAAACACAGTGTGATGGATGCACTGCAAGAGTTTGTGGCTAGCCGCAAGCTGATGTTGGGAATCTGCAATGGCTTTCAAGTTTTAATGCGAACCGGACTACTGACGCCCAATTTCGCGGACGGGGCCGCGGCAACGTTGACTTGGAATACTAATGGTCGATATACGGCGAAATGGGTCGAACTGGAAGCGACCAATCACAATTCGCCCTTTCTGCGCGGAATTGACCGCATGTATTTGCCCATCGCTCATGCCGAGGGCCGATTTGTTTTTCGCGATGATCAAACGGCGGATCGAATGGAACAGGCCGGTCAATTGGCTTTGCGATATGCATCCAACGCACTACATGAGAGCCCCAATGGCTCGCAGCGCGAAGTTGCTGGTATCTGCGATCCGACGGGTCACGTGCTGGGCTTAATGCCTCATCCGGAGCGAAATATTCAGCGAACCCATCATCCACACTGGACCCGGCTGCCGGCCGATCGTCGCCCGGATGGCTTAAAGCTTTTCGAAAACGCAATCGCGTATTTTAAGTAAGTAGATCGATTGTATTCAATGGATTCACGCAATCGCTGTTCGATTGCCCTCAATCGATCTACTATGGCAGCATGCCGATTACATCGGTAATGTCGATGACGCCGATCGGTTCGCCGATGGTGTTGACGACAGGCAACTCGCTGATATTGTGAGCGGCCAGGCAGTCGACCGCCATTTGGGCCCCAGCACCGCTGGTTACGGTCAACGGACGTCGCGTCATAACCTCGACGATCGGTCGGTCCAGCAGTGTATCACGGCGGCGTTCCAACAGCCGGGCGAGATCGCTATCCGTAAATAAACCTGCCAGTTTGTTTTCGCTGTCGACAACCAGAATAACACCGATGCGGCGTTCGCTAACGGAACTACGAACATAGATTTCGCGAACGAGTTCGTGTTCTTGAGCTACACGACATTTATCGATGCCGCGCATGATATCGTCAACTGTTGCCAGTTTTCGCCCTAATGCGCCACCCGGATGAAATCGGGCAAAATCAAGCGGTTCAAATCGTTTCAATCGCGATAGGACTAAGGCCAAAGCGTCGCCGACCGCCAACATCACACTGGTACTCGTCGACGGTGCCAGCCCCAAATGACAAGCTTCGATTTGCTTTCCAAAAGCGATCACAATATCGGCTGCTTGGGCCAGCGAAGATTTTTCGCCGGCAGTAATTGCGACAATTCCCGCGCTCAGCCGTTTAAGATGAGGAAGAATTCGCGTTAATTCTTCCGTTTCTCCACTATTAGAAAGAGCAACGATCCAATCCTCGGGAGCAATTCTGCCCAAATCGCCGTGGATGGCTTCGGCGGGATGCAAAAAGTGGCTGCGAGTTCCCGTGGATGCCAACGATGCTGAAATTTTTTGACCAACCCAACCGGCTTTCCCAATCCCGGTTACAACCACACAGCCTTGGCATTGTCGCAATTGCAGGACGGCATCGGCAAATCCAAGCGGCAAATGCTGAGCCGTTCGCGCGATCGCTTGAGCTTCTTGATTGAGCAACTCGCTCGCTGCCCGCAACACTTCAAAGGTTGTCGGATGCAACTCCTGGCTTTGGGCTCGTTGGGCAGTCATTAGGCAACTTCCTTTAGTTCCGTCTCTCGCAACATGCGATACGTATCACAGCGGCGCATCAATTCGGCGTGGGTCCCGATATCGACAATTTGTCCTTGGTCCATGACCATAATGCGATCGACCAATTCCAGCGTGGAAAGTCGATGTGTCACGATGATCGAGGTTCGACCTTTCATAAATTCGGCTAATGCTTGATGGATTAAGATTTCGCTTTGTGGATCGATTTGACTAGTGGCTTCATCGAGCAATAAGAGCGGGGGATTTTTTAGGATGGCCCGAGCCAGCGTTAAGCGTTGTCGTTGTCCGCCCGATAATTTGCCGCCGTGTTCTCCGATGTCGGCGTCATAGTCGCCTTCGAGTTCATTGATAAATGAATCGGCGTAGGCTTTTTTCGCGGCGGCGACCACTTCCAGTCGCGAGGCGTTGGGTTGGCCATAACGAATATTGTTTTCAACCGTATCGCTAAATAGCATGGTGAGTTGCGTTACATACCCGACATGCCGACGCAAATGTTTGACATTAAACTGACGAACATCAGTTCCATTGAAGGCAATTGTGCCGCTCTCTGGATCAAAAAATCGCGGCAACAAATTGATGAGCGTACTCTTTCCGCAACCGTTAGGACCAATAATTGCCAACGAAGTACCAGCGGGAACTTGAAACGAAAGGCCACGCAAAATCGGCCGCTCAGGATCGTAAGAATACTGGAGATCTTTGATATCGATCGACACCATCTCAGTGGGAAACGCCACTGGATTACTTGGCGACTGGATCGCCGGTTGTTGATCGATCAGCGGATAGACGCGATCAGCGGCGACCATACCCGACTGGAGCGAACCGTAAACGTCAGCCATTTTACGCAGCGGATCGGCGACCCCACACAGTAAAGCGAAAAAAGCCATTACTTCACCCATGCTCATCGCAGTGGAAGCTAGTCGAATCCCGAACAAATGGGTTTCATTGTTCATGACTAAATAGCCGCCGGCCAGCACGGCCAGCCCGATAATGCTGATTCCTAGTAGTTCATTGTTGATGCGGGCAAAGGCCGAGTACCATGCGATCTTCATCGATCGGCCGTACACATCGCGCGCGACAACTTGGAAACGCGATCGCTCGTGGTTTTCCATCGTGAACGCTTTGACAACTCGCATGTAAGTGAGTGCTTGATAGAGGCGATTTAGCAACTTGGCTGCTTCTTCCATGGCACGTTTATTTGCCCGTTTGGTCGACCGCGCCAAAATCAACATAAACGCCACTGCGATTGGGGTTACCAACAACGAGAACAGTAGCAATCGCCAATTGAAATAAGCTGCGCCGGCAAGGCAAGCGGCCATTTTTAGCGGTTCTCGGAGGGTTTTGCCGAATAGATTCGTGATTGCAGTTCCGATGGCATTGGTTTCACCGCGAATACGACTGATCAAATCGCCGGTTCCTTTGACACCCAGTTCGCTCAGTTCCATATTGAGGACGTTGCGAAAGACATCATTTTGCAAGTCAAGAATGGTTCGTTGGCCCACACGAGCCACCAACACCATACTACCCATCAGGAAAATGCCGCGGAGAACGGTAGCCACCAGTAGGATAACGATGATTAACACCAGTGTTTTATAAGCGTCGTTCGGCAAATATTGACGAATCCAAGGCAACCATTGTTCGGTGGACGCGATTCGACGTTCGTGCAATTCGCGTTCGGCGCGAGCGCCTCGCAGTTTTTTGTCTCGAGCTTCCGGGGATAACGTTGCGTCGGAGCTGGAAGCGGCAGCGGCGGAGGGTTCGGCAAGTTTTGTTGAGCCGCCTTTCATCGTAGCCATAGGAGCTAGAGCAGTCGCAGCCATTGGTTGTTCGAGTGATACGATCTGAGTATCAAGTCGGTCAATTGCCTGTTGGCTTTCGGTAATTCGGTCTTCGGCCCATTGGAGGATTGTTTTGTTGTGCAAGACGACTTCGACAAACGGGTAGACGCCGCCGAGATTTGCACCCCAACAGAGTGCAACGAGCACGGAGCAGAGCAAAGAGCCGAGAATCGACCATTTGTATTTGAGCGATTTTCGCAGTGCGCGATTGAGGTTTTTCATGTGTTTTTGTTGGTTAACGTCCCTGTGGAAAAAAGCGGCCGTCTCGCTCCGCGAGAAGATCCCACGACAATTCCTCCGAACCGAAATACTGTTTTACCCGTTAGTGGCAAAAGTCGGCAATATCAGAAACCGCGTGGCACGATTAGCGGCAAAAAATTTGATCGCCAAGTCGCTTTTTCCGGTGGATTGGGCATTTTTCAAAATGTCGGATGGCTGATACGGAGGTGGATGAGCGAACCGGTCGCGGTTGTGGGAATAGAAGTAGTTTTTGCCGCCCCCCAAGCCAGCTTGGAGGTCGTGCAGCTTTCGAGAATCGCTTTTGCATGTTTTTTTAGGTGCATTGCCGCAACTTGTCAGGTCGAAGCGGGGCCTGTGCGGAAACCAATCTAACGGTCTCGCCCCAACTAAAACGAAAACATAAGAAAGCTTAACTGACAAGGAAGTAAGAAAAGCCCTTGGTTTATTGAAAAAAGAAAGACCCTTGGTTTATTGAAGTAAGAAAAGCCCTTGGTTTATTGACGTCTATACAACAAACTTTGCTCCCCTGCCAGCTTGCGGGCAGGGGAGCAAAGATTGGCAGCTAGATAGCGCTCCCCACAATCCAACACAGTTATTCTACGCCCCCTACCAGCTTGCTCTCATCGTACCACACAAGTTTTTTTATTTAAATTTTTTTTCGTTGACTTTTTGTTTGTGGTTTCTGGTCCAAAGGTATCCCAAGCTCTGGCGAAGTCG
>JBGSMY010000265.1:0-2687 GCA_041739975.1 Pirellulaceae bacterium | reverse complement strand
CTGTATAGACTGAATTTGACTTCTAATGACCTAAACCGGTCAAGATGTCGCACTACTGTATTGATTGGCCGTTTGCTGCTCGCCCGGCGACGACCGAATTGCACCATGGAATACGCAAGTATGACTAACGAATACGCCAGTTTGATTGACGGTCACATTATCTAAGTGCAATTGGTTGAAAAGTAAATTGTTGATGTGCGCACGGACGCTTGCATCGAAAACATTGAGAATGATTCGATCACAAGTTTTAGTTCGGTGGGAGTTGGAATCGAGACTATGATACGGCGCACTAGTACAACGTCTTGCGGTAATTTGTTGAACTCACTTCGATGGCACTCACTAGGCCTTGCCTTGGCTCTGTCGGTTAATACTGGACAGACTTCGTTGGCAACTTCCGCAGTGAACGGCGGCACTGTATCTACATCTATTACCGAACGCCTTGCAAACGCGATTTACGAATCAACGGCTATAATTAACAGCCAAGATGAGACGCAAGTTGCTGCCATCGAACAGCAAGCAGTTAATGCGCAAAATGCCGGTGACTTTCGTGAGGCCACTAAGTACTGGCAACAATTGATCGAGAAATATCCCACCACCAAACGACGCGGAGAAGCCCTTCACAATTTGGGCTTGTGTTTAGCCAAGACAGGCAATTTTGAATTGGCCGAGACGCACTTAGCGGAATCGATTGAGTTGCTCGACAAACAGGACCCCATGCCGGCACAGTCGCTAGCTCGCGCTCACTTGTATTTAGGGTACAGTCAGTTAGAAATGGCCAAAGCCAACGCGGCGCAGCCTAAAATTGCCGAAGCAAAATTTACGACGGCCGCTCAAACTTTTAATAACCTTTTGAAACGGTACCCTGAATATGAGGGCAAGCACGAGGCGCTCTATTTTCAAGGCGTCGCCTACGAAAATCTGAAAATGTCCGACAAAGCGGCAGTGGCCTTTGCTGCAGCATCTGAAAATAAAACAAGCAGTTTTTATGGTGATAGTCTGTTTGCACTTGGATTCGCACAGGAACAGCTCGGCCAATACGAGCAAGCATTGAAGAGTTATCAAGCCTATATCGATGTCGAAGGCGCCTTACCGGCCGATGATGAGGTTCAATTGCGTTCGGGTGAGACCTGTTTGCAATTAGCACAAGCGGCGCGGCAACGGGATGATGAAGCGGAAGTTCGTTCTTGGACTGATCGAGCCGTCCGGCTGTTTCAAGTCGTGGTCGATAACCCCACCAGTTCATTGCGCGATCAAGCACTGATGCGACAAGCGGTAATCTCATTTCAACAAAACGACTTCGCCAAGGCTGGAAAACAGTTTGAATCGGTCAGCTTGATTCCTCAGTCGAGTCGGGGCAGTCGTGCCAGGGTCTTGGCCGGTCGCGCCTTCTTGCAAGCCGATCTGGGAAATGACGCACTACGTGTCCTTGAATTGTCTGTCTCAGCCGACGACGAAAATTCAATCGAGGCAGCGCATTGGCTGGCACAGTTATATTTGCGAGCCGGTCAGCCGCAGCGGGCAGGCGAAATCGCGGAGCAATGGGCCGCGCGCAAACCCGATCATGCCATGGTTCCGGAATTGCTGATGGATCGGGCAGATGCGGCCCTGGCGAAGGCGGGAAACCAAGAATCTGCAGCCAAGTTGTATCGTCAAATCGCCGAAAAGTTTCCGCAACATGCCGTCGCACCGACGGCTCTGTACCATGCGGCATTTGCTCTACTGGAAATCAGTAACTGCCCCGAAGCTGCTGAACTCTGTCGACAATTTCAAACAGCTTATCCGGAACATTCGCTATTGCCTGAAGTTCAGGAGGTTTATGCAGATTGCCAACTGGTGCAACAGAAATATCCGTCAGCCGTAGCTGTTTGGCAAACACTCGTTGCCCAATACCCAAAACATTCTAAATTTGAAATGTGGCAAGTCCGCCTGGGTTTGAGTTTGTATTTTGCGGAACGTTACGATGACGCTATTGCGGTACTGCAACCGGTATGGGATCGCTTCAAGAGCGATAGTCTAAAAGGCGAAGCCTGTCATTGGTTGGGATGTTGCGAGTTGCAACGAAAAAATTTCGCCGTTGCCCAACAATATCTCTCGCAATCCGTCGAGCTCATTCCAAGTTGGAAGCGAAGTCCCGAAACTCGATTATTGTTAGTCCAGTCTCAATTGGCCCAGGATGATGTAAGCGGAGCCGAAAAAACAGTAAAAGCATTGTTGGCCGGTTTTCCTGATGCTCCCCAAACTCCCGAAGCTCTGTTCCGCGTTTCACAACGGCTGGAAGGTGCGTCGGCGCTGGACGCGCTGCGTTTGATTGAAGAGCAGTATGCGACGTCAACTGTGTTGCCTTTTGCCTTGGTAAGCACAGCGCGTATTCAGATGTCGGAGGGCCAAACAACTGAAGCGTTAAAGCGGCTTGAGCAGGTCATGGACGCATTTCCAAAGTTTCCTAATCTTCATCAAGTAGCAATGGAGTGGTCGCAAGGAGTTCGCCGAGAGCGGCAATTCGAAAAGGCCGTGGACCGTTTGGAAACGTATCGAAATACCTTAGTCGCCGATTCCGAAGAGGCGTTGGATGTTCAGCACGAAGTGGCCCTGTCGCAAATTGGATTGGGCCAACGAGAGACCGCGTTGGACGGTTGGCAAAAATTGTTAGCTCATCCTCGTGTTGACCGTTTAGCGGATCAAATTCT
>JBGSMY010000258.1:0-12130 GCA_041739975.1 Pirellulaceae bacterium | reverse complement strand
CAAGCTGACAATCCAAGACTAATTCCTGGCAACAACAACAAAGAGAGCTTTCTATTCCGCCGCTGAGGACAGCGGACGGCTACGGTAACAGCGGTAACGTAGGTCAGCTTGTCCTCAAGCTGACAATCGACGACTAGTTACTGGCAACTAAAACAAAGAGAGCTTTCTATTCCGCCGCTGAGGACAGCGGACGGCTACTGTACTGCGGCTACGGTAGGTCAGCCTGACAATCCAAGACTCGCTACTCGCCTTTACGTCCAATTCTTTTTTTGTTATCCGTGTTAATCTTTTTCCGGCTCGGCTTGCAGATAGCTGAGAAACATCTGCGTCATTTCTTGTTTCAGGCGCGTGATCGAAATCTGAATGGTTGCGGCGTGTGGTGCGTCAGGAAACAATACTAACGATCGGGCCGTTGCCGCCATGGCGAACTCGGCAAGTTCAATCGCTTTGATGGGATCAGGATGTGCGATTTCGGATTTGCATTCCATTAAGAATCGCACCAGAGTCTTTCGCGACTCGCGATACTGTTGTCGTTCGTGATCTTGGACCGGCAGACGCCCTGTGGCGATCAGCATGGTAAAAGCTCGCATCAAACCGCGGTATTTGACAAAGCGATCAATTCGCCGTTCGACGACCCACTGAACGCGCGCCCGCAAACCCCAATTGGACTGGGCCAACGTTGTTTCATCAAAAAACTCGTCCATCGAGTCGGTAACCACGCTCCAGAGTTCCCGAAGTAGGCCTTCGATTCCATCGAAGCGAGCATAAAAAGATCCATTGGACACGCCCGAGATCCGCAGAACTTCGCGGACCGTCAGCGATTCATATGACGATTCGTTTAAGATCATCTCGGTGGCTTCCAACAGGCGCTGCAAGGTAGCCCGACTCCGCTCTTGTTGCGGATTATTCTTTTTCCCACTGGCACGCTCTTGACGTTTCAACTTTGTCCTCGTATTCTTAAAAATAGAGCACGTGCTCTATTTTGTCAAGTTGGTATCGATTGAAAACTTTGATTTTGGGAGCAATAGAGATGCATGTCAAAGAGGTGGGGCGAATTTTTGGGGTGTTGGTTGCAGCGAGTTACCTGAGTTTTTCGCTGGTGGCAGGAGCACAAGAGTTGGTGGTGACAAGTTTCTTTTCCAATAAGATCAGCCGATTTGGTGCGGCGGCTGGAAATTATATTGGCGATTTTGAGGCGGGCGGCGTGGCCGGACCGTTGTGTGCCAAGATTGGCCCGGATGGATTGATGTATGTCACAAGTGAAGGCACCAATCAAGTCAAACGGTTCAACTCGCGGACCGGCCAATTCGTTGATAACTTTGTGGTCGGCGGCGCCGAAGGAATGAATACGCCAACTGGGTTGACTTGGGATCATGATGGTCATTTGTTGGTGGGCAGTTTCAATCGTGATGCGGTCTATCGCTTTGATGGGCAGACAGGGGCTTTTTTGAATGTTGCGGTGAATAACCAACAGGGTGGATTGAATGGCCCGGACAATGGGATGACATTGGGGCCGGATGGTTCGTTGTATGTCCCCAGTTATTTCAGCAATCAAATTATTCGTTACGATTTAACCAGCGGCACATCCAGTGTCTTTGTCAATTCGATCTCACGTCCTCGGGTGTTAGTGTTTGAGGGCAACCAATTGTATGTGACGAGTGAGACTGCCGATGCGGTGTTGCGGTATGACCTACAAGGCAACTTCCTTGACCGATTTATCGACCCGGGCAGTAGTATTCTCGACGAACCGATTGCCTTGGCCCACTATCGCAACACGTGGTTAGTAGGATCCGGTACGCTGGACAAAGTTTTGAGTTTTGACCAAAACGGCCAACTGTTAAATGCCAATTTCATCACTGGTGCGGGGATCAATGGGCCAACCTTTATTGCCGTTACCATTCCCGAGCCTGTGTCGTGTTGTTATTTCGTTGCCAGTGTTCCGGCGTTTGCTTGTTTGCTGCGTCGTTGGCGACGAAGATAGCCGAATGTTAGAGAACGATTACCATCCCGACCACAGCACAGTGCTGATGAACGGTTCGATCGATCGCAGTTGTATCTCGCAGTTGTATATTGATCGGCGGAGCGAAGCCAGTGCTGTGGACGTATATTAGTGACAACTGAACCGAAGGATTGAACCGCCATTCCAATC
Organism: Pirellulaceae bacterium; assembly: GCA_041739975.1. GTDB lineage: Bacteria > Planctomycetota > Planctomycetia > Pirellulales > Pirellulaceae > BJ22. The sequence continues at coordinate 9,981 of JBGSMY010000258.1, read as the reverse complement.
CATCCACAAACTTTCGATTGAATTCGAATTTCGATCCGACGGGGCCTTGAATGGCCCTGATCCAAACCTAAATTCGATTCTTGAGCTCCATTTAGCCCGGTTCGAGAAGACTGTAGGCGTAATGGCACCTCGATCGAGGGCTTGTGGCACCTCTAAAACGCCATAAAAGTTGACAGTTTTTTCAAATCCAAACATGTGTTTCAGTTGGTTCAGGTTTGAGTTGGCAAAACCCAAATGGTATTTTGTTATGGGAGATGGATTTGGCCGCGAAATGGACTTTGTTGCGTGGGAAGTCGCCGCGAGTTACAATCTGTGGGGAACGTTTACAGGCCAAGTACCAAGCCACCTTAACTCATCATCGCGAAGCTCGTCTGTGAGGGAAAGAACTGGGACCCGGTTTCTTTTGCTCCGTTTCGTGAATCCTTTTGGCCCAAAATAGGAAAACGTATGAGTTGTTGAAGGTTGTCAAGATTAATAGAGAGTATTGCTCCATGAAGTTTCGTATTTTGTTCGCCGCGCTTGCTTTGACGGTTTCATTGATATCTAGTAGCGTTCGCGGAGATATTTTTGCGACCGGATTCTTTTCCGGCAACATTCAACGATTTGACGATTTGACAAACGCACAATCGACGTTTGCGTCGATCGCCGGCAATCCTGGATTGTCGGGAATCGCTTACAGTGCCGCGAACAATAGGCTGTACGTCAGCGCTTTGAATCACGGTGGTGTTTATATGCTGGACGCCACCACAGGTGGGATGTTGGGCTTTTCGTTATTGGGAATTGGTCCTGGTGGGTTGTCCGTTGCCGACAATGGAAATGTGTACGTTAGCGATTTCACTTCAAATATTGTACGCATTTACGATCCGGATTTGACCAACAATCTAAGTTCGATCAATGTGCCGGTGGCTGGAGTTACCAGTGGCGTTGGCTTTGGTCCGGGCGGTGACGTGTACATCGCGACGCCTGGTACTGGGGTTTTTCGTTTCGATGGCAATGCGGTCAATCTATTCTCAAACAATCCAGCTGCCTCGGCGCAAATAGTCTCCGATGCGTCAAGCATTTATATCGGACATGGAATAGGTCAATCAAACCTTGCATTTCGCTTTGATTTGGCCGGCAATTTGCTCAATACGTTTGAAATTACTGATGCTATGATGGTTGGCGCTCCGGCCGGCAGTTCGCCTGGATATAGTCCATCGGGCATTGCAATTGATGCGGATGGCAATATTCTGATTGGCGTTTTAGGACGATCGAACCCGGGTGATATTGGCGGTGAGTTTGGCGGCGTGTTTCGGTTTGATGTCAATGGCAACTACTTAGATACGATTGCAGTTGGCACCAATGCTTTCAGCGGGATTGTCTTCATCAATTCAATTCCAGAACCCGGCCTCATGATGGTTATTCCGGCGATTTTTGCGGGCTTGATTGCCCGTCGTCGCCGACGATCGTGAGCTCCAATAACCGAGTGTTCAATGGTTGCTGCGGTAGCCGTTCTGGATCCTCTGACGATCGTTTCAATTTAGCAATATCTGAAAACAGCGTTCGATAGGTGACATCGACGCTGTTTTTTCTTATATAATTGTCAACGTATTGAGGGAGCAACATTAATCGCTTTAGGGGTGATCGCTGTTGTAATCCGACTGTTGACGAGAACAAGTATGTCGACCGTATGACGTGACAATTAATGGCCATGGTGGATTCGGGCGAAAAAATATGAATCAGCATTCGATTGGGCATCGCAAGTTAAGCCAGGATAGCGCCACCGGCCATCGTGGTTTCACGTTGATTGAATTATTGGTAGTGATTGGCATTATTGGAGTTCTGGTATCGCTGTTAATGCCAGCTGTGCAATCCGTTCGCGAAGCGTCGCGGCGGACGAGTTGTGCCAACAATCTTCGTCAGATTGGGTTGGCAATGCTCAATTACGAATCGGGATTTAAACGATTGCCACCTGGCAGCGTGGCTAAAGAGAATCCATACGATCCCAGTACTCCGTGGACTTTTTATCGCTGGTCGGCTTTAGCTAGTTTATCACCATTTTTAGAGAACACGGCGGCCTACAATATTCTCGATTTAACTCGGCCCTTATATAACGTTAGTTTGGTGGTCAGTCCGGAAAATGTGGCGGGTACTAAAACCATCGTGCCGACTTTTTTGTGTCCCAGCGACATGTTTCGGCAGTTGCACCCCAATTTTGGTCCCACGAATTATGCATTTTGTACCGGTACTGGAATAAACGGAGGAACACCTTTAGACACGGATGGCGTGTTTTATGTCAATTCGCAAACCCGGATTGCTGACATCACCGATGGCACATCGAATACCGTAGCTGCTTCGGAGAGTTTGTTAGGAGAAGGTGGTCCGAACTCGCGTGACCCCAAGACGGCCTATAAGTTTTTGTTTTTTGCACCGCTGACTGACGCTGCGGTTGCTGCCGCCAGTACTTGGAACTACACCGATCCGCGCGGGTTTTCCTGGGCGAATGGCGAGTATCGCAACGGATTGTACAACCATTATTATGGACCCAATTCGACAAATCACGATTGCATGGGTGTGCTCTTGGGTGGAGGACTGTCGCGTATCTATACGCCTTTTGGTTGGAAGACAGCCCGCAGTCGCCATCCCGCAGGTAACAACGCTTTGCGAACGGATGGTTCCTTGACCTATATCACCAATACGATTGATACCACAATTTGGCGCGGTATCGCCACGCGATCGGGTCAAGAAATCGTTGGCGAATGGTGATTTTTGTTCGCACACTGACTGCTTGCGATAGTTTCTTCGTTTTCTTTTGCTACCACCTGAGGCGCTGAGTCGCTTTACGTCGCATGAATGGGCGTTGGGGGAGAAAAGTATCGTCTTCACTGGGGAGTGACGATCTTCCGACCCAATTTCACCCCTCGGAAAGGTAGTGCGATGCGAAAAAAGTTTAAATGGCTTGATTGGATTCAATTGTTGTGCGGTATAGCCTGTTTTTCTCTGCTAGCCCACGCCGCGACAGCCGAAGCGCAATCGGTTCGCGCTGATTTCAATGGCGATGGCCGCGAAGATTTGGCAATTGGTGTTCCTAACGAAGATATTGGAAACAAACAAGCGGCCGGTGCAGTGCATGTTTTATACGGCAGCACGGCGGGAGTCACTGCGTCCGCTAGTCAGTTTTGGAGCCAGGATGGAACCGCTGTTAAAGATAGCCCCGATGACTTCGATCACTTTGGCGCCGCGCTGGCTGCAGGCGATTTTAACGGCGATGGTTTCGCGGATCTGGCTATCGGTGTGCCAGGCGAAGACGAGGGGTTCGACACCGACTGTGGTGCCGTCCACATTCTGTTTGGCAGCAGTTCTGGGCTGCGCGGTTTAAGCGATGAGTTCTGGACCCAAGGTTCGACGGGAGTCAAGGGATTTCGCCAGGACTCGGATATGTTTGGTTCAGCTTTGGCTGCCGGCGATTTTAACGGCGACGGCTTTTCGGATTTGGCAATTGGTGTTCCACTCGAAGACTCGGTGTTGTTCGACGCGATACCAGGGTTTGAGACGTTCAATACGGGTGCCGTTAATGTGCTATTTGGCAGTAGCCGCGGTTTAGACGCAATTTCCATTATTGGAGATGAGCAGAACGACGAGTTCTTACAAGAGCGAAGTTCATTAATTGACGGAGAAAATGAAAACTTTGGAGCAGCATTGTCGACGGGCGATTTTAACCGCGACGGCTTTTCCGATTTGGCCGTTGGTGTTCCGGGAAACAAGGTGCGATTTGGAGTGTTTAATCAAGTTCAGTGCGGTTCTGTGTTGATTTGGTTCGGCTCAGAGCGCGGCTTCGCGCCAGGTGATGCATTCAATACTCAGGATGTCAAGATCGATGGCCAGCAGGCGAGTGGAGCAAGATTTGGTTCCTCGGTCGCTTTTGGCGATTTCGACGGTGATTTATTTGACGATTTAGCAATTGGAGCACCGTTTGACATCATCGGCACAACAGCAAACCGAACCGGTCGCTTATACATTTTGCCGACTGATGGCCAAGGAGTTCTGCGTGCGATCGATCAAAACAGCCCTGGTATTCCCAATAGTGCGCAAAACGGCGACGAATTTGCCGCTGCATTAGCAAGCGGTGACTTTAACGGAGATGGATTTGTTGACCTCGCCGTGGGTGTGCCTGGTGAAGATATCGGGGGCCTAAATAATGCAGGATCGATCAATGTTATTTACGGCAGCACAACAGGATTAGGGACTTCCACTGAATTTCACGAAAATAGTTTTGCAACTATTGGTGTCACGACTTTTTCGATTGCCGACGTTAGCGAAGCGAATGATCAATTTGGTCGCACGCTGTTCTCGGCCGATTTTAATAACGACGGGCGGGATGATTTGGCGATTGGCGTTCCCAGTGAGAACTCAGGGGCTGGAGCGGTGCATTTATTTCGAGGTGGTGGGCTCGGATTTTCGGTTCTCAATGGTAACCAATATTGGTCACAAAACACGGCCGGCGTCGCGGGTGCCAGTGAAGCTGGCGACAACTTTGGCGGCGGCTTGCCCTTGAGTCCCAAACAAGGACCGGGGGGACCTGGATTTTCTGGACTTTGGGAATATGCAGGTGTCGATCTCAATATTCGACGCGAGCAAGTTGATTCGCGAGTGGTTGCCCGCCTGATGGTTTTTAATCCAGGTGGCGAAATCGCATCCCGATCTGTGGTTGAGGTTTACCTGTCGTCGGATGATGTTCTATCAAGTGATGACCGATTGATCTTTGTCGACCGTCGCTTTCCAGCCTTGGATCCAGGTGAAAGCCGCAGCATGATGGTTCGGGAAACCATCCGAGATCTCGATGCTTCTGGTTTTCGCTTAATTGCCAAACTCGATGCGACAAATGTCGTAGACGAAGCAGATGAAGACAACAATATTGTGGTTTCTGATCCACTTGAAACCATTCTCGGTCGCGTGTGGACTTGGATCCGCGAACAACTCAATCCTGTATTGTAAAAAACGCCGAATCGATGTCGGTTTGTTGAAATAATTTTCGGGCCGTTCGGAAAACGAATAGTTTTTCGAGCGGCCCGATTGTTTTATCTTCTGCAAAAAAGGTGAAAGTTAAAAGAAATGTGATCGTGAAAAAAAGCATGAATCGAATTGTGCGAATTCCTGGACTCGATGGACAGAAAAACTGGTTGCGCCGCAACCCTCATGTGCAGATCCGTCGTCATTGTTGGTAGTTGTACTTTTCGGCCAATCTCGATCGACAGCAGTGCGCATCGAAATGCTGGTATCATGCACTTGAAAGCGAAAATAGGTTTGCCAGAAGACGCTTGGAGAAAAGGAGCAATTAATGGGTGGTAACAATCGACTACTGGGCTTGCTTGTAATCATTATTGTACTGTCATCTACTGTTCCGAACGGCTCAAGCGTGGTTTCGGCCCAGCAGGTAGCAGCCACCGCTGCTGAGCAAGAATTGACGATTGCCCAACAAGAGTTAAAGGCCGATCCCGACAATCCCGACAAATTGATCTGGGTAGGACGACGGTTGGGTTACCTTGGTCGGTTTGACGAGGCAATTGAAATCTTCTCTCAAGGAATCGAGCGATACCCCAAGGATGCTCGGTTTTTAAGGCACCGTGGTCACCGCTACTTATCAACGCGTCAGTTTGCACAAGCTGAATCGGACCTGCAAGCCGCAGCGGCGTTGATTAAGGGGCAGGCCGATCAGGTTGAACCCGATGGGCAACCCAATGCTGCCGGAATTCCGACCAGCACACTGCATACGAATATTTGGTACCACTTGGGGCTTGCATTTTTCTTGCAAGGCAAGTTTTCAGAGGCGCAAAAGGCTTACGAACATTGTTTGGCGGCTGCTGACAACAACGACATGCGAGTTGCTACTCTCGATTGGCTCTATATGACCTTAAGACGCTTGGGACAAGACGACGCAGCGGCCAAGCTGATTGCCGAAGTAACACCAGAATTAAAGATTCTTGAAAATCACGCCTACCATCAACGTATCTTGATGTATCGAGGTTTGTTGAGTCCCGAAGATTTGCTGACGTCCGTGTCGGGTGGGGCCGGGGACGCGGACAACACCCAACGAGATATCGAATTGGCGACCAATGGGTTCGGAGTTGGGCATTGGTACCTGTTGCAGGGCAACACCGCGAAGGCTCGCGAAATATTTCAATTGGTCGTCAATGGCAAGAGTAAAGCTGCCTTTGGCGTACTCGCTGCTGAGGTTGAACTAAGTCGATTGAAATAAACAGGAAGTCATTCGGACGAAGTTGCTGAAAATCTAGCAATACGCAAATTATTGTGTGCACCTATTATTGTGTGCACCTATTATTGTGTGCACCTATTATTGTGTGCACCTATTATTGTGTGCACCTATTGTTGTGTGCACCTATTGTTGTGTGCACCTATTGTTGTGTGCACCTATTGTTGTGTGCACCTATTGTTGTGTGCACCTATTGTTGCAATTTCGCACGTCGTTGAATAATCCATGCTAGGCCACAGGCTCCGAGAATGCCGGGGATTCCCAAATAAACTGGTAGCCATTGTGAAGCACTTGCCTTTTTTCTGGCGAGGGGATCAGCAATACCAAAGACGACATCTTTGTTTTCCAGTTTCCCTCGCATTTCAATTCGATGAAGCAAAAGGTTTGACTCGACGATACCTTGTGTTGCGCCGGTCCGGCAGTAACGCGCAGCCACATCTTTCGAACGAACAAGTTGAGTGTGGTTGTCGATCGTTTTGTGATCGACGTATCCCCCGCACAAGCGGTCAAAGTCTGGGTGCTGGACATACAGAGCGTGATCAAAATCCTCTTGCGGGTGTACATCGCCGTCATGAATATGCATCGTCGGAAAAAATACCTTGTCGGCCAGTCGCGTTTGGAATTCAAATGCAATCGGGTGGGGTTCGCCTTCGTTCGATTTCAATTGAAAAACGGCGAATCCGTAATCGACATATTCGGGTATTTTTTCCCATGTCGCGCGAGGAATCACAAATTTCGAATTAAGGCGCGCGAAATCATCGAGGGTTGGAACATAAGACGCAATAAAATCGCCGACTTCATGTACAACCAATTCCGAGGCAGGCGCGCCGATCGATTTGTCGCGCGACAAAGGGCGAGGTGGTTGGGGTGCCGGAAAGGCACGTTGCATGTCCCTGAAGATGTCGTCGTATTCCTTTAGTGACACGAACTGCACGGCCTGATCGCCGGACTGTTGCTTGACGGGCAAAGGTAAAATCATTGCATTGGCAACTTGGCTCTTAAATTTCATTTGATAAATTAAGAACTGTGTTCCCTGATCGGTCAAACGTGCAAATAGGTTGGTATCTGACACCGATTCGACTGGCTGTGCAAAACAACACATGGTGGCCGACTCCGCGTTGGTTGGATATTTAAAAAAACGTCGATTTCTAAATTTAAATCTGCCAATTCAAGACCAATGGCGATTGGACGGATCGCCGTTCACTTAAGTTCCCAATTTGTTCGCAACCGTCGGAATTCTTTAAAACATTTTGTCTCGGTTCGCTAAGTTTTTCCACCGTCAACTCAAAACGAAATGGATTGCGAAGAAGTTGGCCGTGGAGGACATTCTAAAAAAGTCGTAATTCACCCGTTTCAAAAGGTTGACCGCATCATTTTGAAGCTCGATTGCTGGTAGGGCAACCCAGGGTGGGGTACCAGTCAACCGCTTGGCCTCCTACCCTATCAGCCAGTCGACCGCCGCTATCGTGTAACCGATTTGGGACTTGGTACAATCCGTTGAGGATCGCTTCGTGAATAACTGCGATTGATATCAGAGATAACGAGCGATTTGGAAGATGTGCCGGCATAAGGAGATAATCCGATGATGAACCTGAAGTACAATCCGTCGATTGGTAGCGGTGAGCTGGGTTGCAATAGGCCTTGGAAAAGCCGTATTCTGCTTTGCTTGGCGATGTTGGTATTATCGGATGGTGCGACCCATTGTCAAACTGTCATTCGTAAATCCAACCAAATTGACAAACAAGTTTTGGCCCGAATTACAGAAGCTGCAAGTACTCAATTTGAACAACAGCAACTCGTGGGCCTGGGGTTTGGCCTCATCGAAAATGGACAGGTTGTTCATACTCAGGGTTTGGGGTTTGCCGATCGAGAACAACAAATCGCAATGACTCCGCAGCATTTAATTCGCTGGGCCTCGGTATCCAAGACACTAACTGCCACGGCTACCGGCCAACTTGTTGAGGCGGGCAAGCTCAACTGGGAAGATGACGTGCGGCACTGGGTTCCTGAATTCCCGGATCACGGGCACAAGATTACAGTGCGGGATTTATTGTGTCATCAAAGCGGAATTGTCCATTACAGCAATGGCACCGTGATCCGCAGTCGAGTGAAATACGACCAAGCAAACCCATTTGAAAACGTCGTGCTGGCTTTGGATCGGTTCAAAGACTCACCGTTGATTCATCCGCCTCGCGAAAAGTATTCTTATTCAACACATGCCTATATTCTTTTGAGCGCAGTGGTGGAACGTGCAGCTCAAGAAAAATTTGCCCAGCTGGTGTCAGGGCAAATTGTGAAGCCACTGAGTCTGACTACCTTGCAGCCAGATTATCAGTGGCAGGAGATTGCAAACCGCGCGGTTGGATATCGCAAGTCGAACGATGAGATCAGGCCTTCGACAAATACGGATGTAAGTTGGAAACTCGGTGGTGGAGGGTTTTTGTCTTCACTCGATGATATGGCGCTGTATGCGGCGGGTTTATTAGGAGACACAATTCTTTCGGGAAACTTAAAATCGCAAATGTGGGTTCGACAACAGACGGCTGATGGAACAGAAACTGGAGTCGGTTTAGGGTTTTTCGTGGAGGGGCAAGGTGATGGTTTAAAAATTTCGCACAGCGGAAGTCAAGAAAAAGCGAAGACTTATTTAGTTTTATTTCCCAATCAAAATCGCGGCATCGTGGTAATGTCAAATTGCGAATATGCAGACCCAGGTCGAATTGTTACCGCCCTCAATAATGCTTGGCGAAAAACAGAAAAATAGTTTTGCGTTGTAACGAACAGCAAAGGCGGATCCGCGCATGGAAAAAAAGAGACAGATAACGTGGTACAAATTCGCCTTGTTCGTCGCTTGGCTGAGCGTCACTTGGAGTGCTTCATTCCCTGTTTGGGCCTGCCTGCAAGCCGAAATTTCGGTCGCGACATACGACCGGCAAGACTTTTCTGGGCAAATTTCGGTTGAAGTTAAAGGCGCGGTGCCACAATCGGTCAAACTGCAGGGGTTAGAAAAGGAGATTGAGTTAACGCCATTTTCTTTGCCCAATGATTCGAAACGATTGCAGGTCACTGGCGACCTACGATGGGAGCATTTTCGAATGGGTGCGCAATCCTCGCAAGGCTCAGTGTTCATTCCAATCGTCGACATTTCAACATTGATCGAACCGTTGAGTGAAGAGATGATTCCATGGAGCGAACGAATGCAAGGGTTTACAAAAGCTCAACAAGATTTTGCTCAACTGCACCCGCCGATTGTGGACGCCAGTGTTCCACAATTGGAATGGTCCCAGCCGTTTGGAAATGCCGAGATCGTGGCCTCCCAATTGCGGATCGGATTTTCACTTCCTACCGAGCACCGTGTATTATTAGAACGCTTAGGGTGTTGGACAATCGACGATTCAGGACTGCTGGCACCGCATCAACTTGAGCGGGCATCGCGGCAATGGGAAACGGTTTGGGGCTCTTCTGCCGCAGAGTTCGATAAGTTGCCGATCGATGTTCGTGAGTTACTTGAACGATCCGTGATGCTCTATGTGGAATCCGGAGACGGATACGCCTCGCTTTTGTATTGTTTCGAAAAGTCGGGGACAAAGTCATTGGGGCGCTATTTTTGGATTAGTCAAGACGAAATTGTTCGACCCCAGCGTTTGAATCTAATTAATGGCGAACCGCGCGACTATTCAAGCGTCATGCGATGGTTGATTTCGACGCAAGTCCTTCAGCACTATGAAAGT